>JBGFRZ010000052.1:0-47423 GCA_041694835.1 Ignavibacteria bacterium | reverse complement strand
GCACTTGTATCTACCGTCTTTAAGCCTCCATGCCCAACAGTGAGAACATTGGGGACATTGTCGTTTCACAATGTCTTATTTTAGCATAATTTTAGTCCGTTTTCTTTGGCTATTACCAAAATTTTCATCTACTAATC
Source organism: Ignavibacteria bacterium (assembly GCA_041694835.1). Classification (GTDB taxonomy): domain Bacteria; phylum Elusimicrobiota; class Endomicrobiia; order PHAN01; family PHAN01; genus JBGFRZ01. The sequence continues at coordinate 47,286 of JBGFRZ010000052.1, read as the reverse complement.
TTTAATCTCTGTGCTCTATTCTCTATGTGAGCGAAGCGAAGAGGAGCGAATAATTATGAGTCGTTCAGTATGGAAAGGTCCTTATGTGGACGAAAAACTTAATAGAAAAGTCGAAAAGATGATTCAGGACGGGCAGAAGAGGCCGCTCAAAACATGGTCACGCGCTTGCACGATAACGCCCAACTTCGTGGGGCATACCTTTGAGGTTCACAACGGAAAAAAATTCATCAAAGTTTATGTGACCGAACAGATGGTGGGGCATAAACTCGGCGAGTTTGCACCCACAAGGTTCTTTAAGGGCCACGGCGCCGCTCATACGAAAGAAGCGACAGAGTTGACATAGAAGCAGAGGACAGAGAACAGAGGACAGAGGTCAGGGAAAAACCTCTCACCTCTCATCTCTAAAACAGTATGGAATCAAAAGCAATTGCCAGATTTGTCAGATACAGTCCGAGAAAAGTCAATCAGATTCTTGGGCTTATAAGGAATAAATCCGTACAAGATGCGTTTACAACACTTTCAGTTACGTTGAAAGTGTCGTCGGAAGTAGTCGAAAAAACGCTCAAGAGCGCATTTGCCAACATCGGCAAGAACGCCGACCCCAAGAATATTTTCATCAAAGAAGCTTCGGTGGGGAAAGGCGTTTTCTTGAAAAGGTTTAGAGCCGGACCTATGGGCCGAGGCATGCCTTATAGAAGGAAGACGTGCCATCTTACAATAATTTTAAGTGATAAAATAAATTAACGCAAACACTTGGAGTTTTTATGGGACAAAAAGTTCATCCTAAATCGTTAAGGCTTGGCTATATAAGAGATTGGGACTCGAAGTGGTTTGATCTGAAAAACGCTCCGCTCTGGATAGAAGAGGACTTTAAAATAAGACAATTCATAAAAAATAAACTTTATGGCGCAGGGATATCCAAAGTAATCATTGAGAGGATGGGCGCCGGGAAATATCTTAAGATAATAATTCTTACATCGCGACCCGGTGTTGTCATAGGAAGGCAGGGCCTTGAAATAGAACGTTTAAAGACAGATATTCAGGAACTGACAAATCAAAATGTTGAAATAAACGTCCTTGAGATAAAAAAGCCGGAGATAGATGCTCAGCTTGTTGCCGAATCCGTTGCTTTCGCTATTGAAAAACAGGTAGCGTACAGAAGAGCGATGAAGAAAGCGATTGAAAAGGCTCTTGCCTCGGGAGCCGAAGGAATAAAAATAAAGGTATCCGGGCGTCTTGCCGGCGCCGAGATAGCCAGGTCAGAGTGGCTTCAGGAAGGGAGGCTTCCACTGGCCACGTTCAGGGCGGATATAGATTATGGATTCGCCGAATCCCGAACCAAACTCGGCAACATAGGAGTAAAAGTGTGGATTTTTAGGAAGGAGCATTTCAAAAAGACCGATGCTGATTTGATGGCCGATGTCGCTCCCGTTGATAAAGAAAAACTTTCTGAGACAGATGCTTCAAAACCTCCCGTTGAGGGTATAATAGAAGAATAGCGCCAGCTGGTTATGTAGGACATAAGGATAAAAAAATGTTAATGCCTAAAAGAGTAAAATACAGGAAGTCGCAGAAAGGTGTGATAAGGGGGAAAGCGAAGAGAGGTACGACCGTTTCTTTCGGTCAGTACGGTTTAATGACACTTGAAAGGGGACGCATTACAAGCCGCCACATAGAATCATGCAGACTGACCCTTACCAGATTTACAAAAAAGGGAGGCAAAGTCTGGATAAGAATTTTTCCCGACAAGCCTATTACCAAGAAACCTGCCGAAACAAGGATGGGAAAAGGGAAAGGAAATCCGGAGTACTGGGTGGCAAATGTGAAGCCTGGGAAGGTTATGTTTGAGATGGAAGGCCTCCCTCTTGAGGAAGCCAAGGAAGCTTTCAGACAGGTCGGCCACAAACTGCCCGTCAAGTCGAAGTTTGTAACAAGATAAAAAGAGGCAATCGGCGATGAAGTCAAAAGAATGGAGTCAGTTGAAGAATTATACGAAAGAAGAGCTGTTGTCAAAGCTTGATTCACTTAAAAAAAATCTTTTCGATCTCAAGTATAGAAATTCTTATACCAAGGTAAAAAATCCGCTTGAGATAAGAGCGACAAGAAGGATGATAGCGAGGGTAAACACCATTTTGAAACAAAAAGCGTAAAATTTTGCGAGGCGGATGATGATAAAAAAGAAGAGTATGCTCGGAAAAGTTGTCGGCGACAAAATGAATAAGACAAGGGTTATAGAGATCGAACGAGTTTTTTCTCACCCTAAATATGAAAAGGTTTTGAGGAGAAAAACTAAATTATACGCCCACGACGAAAAAAACCGGAGTAAAGTCGGAGATTCTGTGAAAATCGAGGAAACGCGCCCACTTTCGAAATTAAAGAGGTGGAATATTGTCGAAGTGAAAAATACGTTGCAATCCAAAACGTGATGATACAGAGTACCGCCGGTAGGATTTCGCCGGAGAAAATATGATACAGGAAAGAAGTTTGCTGAAAGTCGCGGATAACTCGGGGGCCAGAATAATCAGATGTTTTAGAGTGCTTGGCGGCTCTAAAAAAAGATACGCCTCTCTTGGGGATATCATAGTCGCTTCAGTCCAGATAGCCACCCCTTTCGCGGCCATAAAAAAAGGTGAGGTCGTAAAAGCGGTTATTGTCAGGACAAAGAAGGAAAAAAGAAGAGCCGACGGCACATATGTGAAATTCGACGACAACGCTGCTGTCGTCATCGATAACAACGGCGAACCTAAGGGAACAAGAATATTCGGCCCGGTGGCAAGAGAGCTTAGAGAGAAAAATTATTTAAAAATAATATCCCTCGCCCCTGAAGTTGTGTGAAGTGTTTGATGCTTTGTTAATTGATGGTACGTGCTATGACCAAAGTTATTATGAAGAATTATAGTTATAAAATACTGAGCAAAAAGAAAAAGCAGATTGAAATAGAGTATAACCACAAGGTATTAAAGTTTCAGTTGAAAATAAAGAGAGCTTTTACTGTGCTGAAAGAACTTTTAAAAGCGTATCCAAATTTTATCAATATTCATCGATTAGACGGGATTCTAAATGACCCTAATAGGGCACATTCTGATTTGAGGCTCGGTAATGGCTTTGGAAATTTTTTACTTGAGAAAAGAGACGAAAAAAGGGTAATGAATTTGAAATTGGACATTGAAAAACTTTTTAAGTATTACGGTCATATAGACACTTCTCGATTTATTGCTTTATCAATACCTGAATATCGCAGAGGTTTAACCGCCAAACAACAAGTTCAAATATTTAACAATTTTAAAGGGAGATGTAACATTACGAGCATTGTCTTAAATCGCGGATTAAAAGATGTTCATTATTTTTGCAAGTCATTAGTGATTCCAACATATGACCACCGGGTTCCTATCTCAAAAGGTGGAAAAGATGATTTGGATAATTGGCAGGTTTTATCTGTATATATCAATGCAGAGAAAAATAAAATATGCAATGTTTGTAATAAAAGCGATTGTATTAAGTGCGCTTTAGCATATCCCGAGAAACATACCGTTATACAAGCAAACAATCAGGACATCGGTAATTTAATGGTGGGAAAATGTCTTTGATATATTCTGATAAAAAAATAAAGTTGTATTGTTCGGATGTTTTTGAGTGCATTCAAGAGTTGCCCCAAAATATAATTCAAGCAGTTATTACGAGTCCCACTTATTGGGGCAAACGGAGTTTTACCGACGACGGAAGAGAATTTGGTGTTGAGAGTTTAGAAGATTACATCAATAAAAATGTAAAGTTATTTGCAAAACTTTTGGAAATTATGAAAGATGACGGTTCACTTTTCGTCGTCATTCAAGACAGTTATATGGGGAGCGGTGTTTCAAGGGCACATCATAATCATTGGGAACACAATAAAGATGTATCATATCGTCGACACGGGCTGGATTCAAGGGGGCAGGGAAATACAAGTTCGGTAACAGCGCGGCACGATATAATTAAAAATAAATCGCTATGTGGCATACCGTACAGGATTGCAATTGGATTGGTGGATAAAGGATATATTTGGAGACAGCAGATAATATGGGAGAAACCAAATCCAATGCCAGAAAATGTTAAAGATAGAGTCAGACAAAGTGCCGAGTACATACTGCATTTCACAAAGAAAGGGAAATATAAATTTAATTCAAGGGCATTTATGGTAATTGGTCAAAGTGGTAAATTGAGATTAGATAATCAGGTTTGGCTCGCATCTCCTGAACCAAAATCCGGTCATACAGCAACTTTCCCGAGCAAAATAGTAAAAAGATTGTTGTTGGCTGTAACCGATGATGGAGATACCGTCTTTGAACCATTTCTCGGTTCGGGAACAATGCTTGAATTGTCTATTGCCTACAATAGAAAATTTATCGGCTGCGATATAAATAAATATTTTGTCAACAAATCTATTGAAAAACTTAAAACATATAATAATCTCATAACATTACAAGATGTCGACAAAAAATCTGGTAAAATTGAATATGACCTATTGTCATCACAATTAACATTTTTGGAAGAAAGAAGGGAATATCTTTCAAACAGAAATCGTGGAGCGAATAGATGCTGACATTAAAGAAAAAAGACAAGGTGTTCGTCATATCCGGTGACGACAAGGGAAAAACCGGCGAAGTTTTAAAAGTGTTTCCCGATAAACTGACTGCCATTGTTTCCAAAATAAATATAGCGAAAAAACACAAAAAACCAACGCAGAAAGAACCGGGTGGAATCGTCGACCTTGAAAGGCCCATTCAATTATCAAAGTTGGTAGTTGTATGTCCGAAGTGCAGCCGTCCGTCTCGCATAAAGTTCGATAAACTTTCAGACGGGAAAAAAGTCAGGATTTGCAAGAATTGCGCAGAAGTAATACTTTGATAGAGGTAAGATAAATGAAAAGGACCGATTATACACCGAGATTGAAACAAATATATAAAGACAAAATCATACCGGCGATGATAGATAAATTCGGTTATTCAAATGTGTACGAAGTTCCTCGGCTCAAAAAAATAGTGATAAACATAGGTGTTGGCGAAGCAAAAGAAAACATAAAGGTGATGGACATCGCCGCATCAGAGCTCTCTTGTATCGCGGGGCAGAAACCCCATGTGCGAAGGGCGAAGGAATCGATATCGAACTTCAAAATCAGAGAGGGTATGCCAATAGGGCTGAAAGTTACTTTGCGTCGGGACAGGATGTACGAGTTTTTTGACAGGCTGATAAACATCGCCATGCCCCGAATAAGGGATTTCAAAGGAGTCGAACCGAAAAGTTTCGACGGTGGCGGCAATTACAACCTCGGTTTGACGGAGCAGTACATTTTCCCCGAGATAAATGTTGAAAAATCCGATCATGCAAGAGGGATGAACATAACCATTTGCACTTCGGCAAAAACCGATGAACACGCCCTCGAACTTTTGAAGTTTTTCGGAATGCCGTTTAAGAAAAGAGGATAGATAAAAGTGATTAGTGGCTGGTGACTGGGAAAAACGAGTCACGAGTAACGAGCCACAAGCCACGAAATCAGGAGTTTCAATGGCAACAATAGCTTGGATAGCGAAATCAAAAAAACAAAAGAAATTTTCTGTGCGGCACAGGAACAGATGTAGCCTCTGCGGCCGTCCGCGAGGATTTTTGAGGGATTTCGGTATTTGCAGGATATGCTTCAGAAATCTTGCGTCGCGTGGAGATATCCCGGGCGTAAGAAAATCAAGTTGGTAAAATAGAGGATAGCGAATAGCAAATAGTGAATAGCAAATAGCGAACTACTATAAACTACTATGCACTTGTGCCCTTGTGCCTTGTGCTCTGATTTCCGTAATCTCGCCTCTATATGAGTGGAGCGAATAATATGCCTATAACAGACCCGATAGCGGATTTTTTTACAGCGATAAGAAATGCGAACAGAAAATTAAAGGAGAAGGTTGACGTCCCTGCGTCTAAAGTTAAAATAGCACTTTCAAAAATACTGAAAGAGGAGGGATTCATAAGCAATTACAAGGTAATCGACGATTATAAGCAGGGAATTCTTAGGGTATATCTTAAATATACCCAGGATAAGGAACCGGTTCTCAAAGAAATACACAGAATAAGCAAATCCGGCAAAAGGGTCTATAGAAGAAGCGGAGAACTTCCCGCTATAAAAAGAGGAATGGCCGTAGTTTTAATATCAACCCCGCAAGGCATTATGACGGACGCAAACGCGAGAACAAATAAACTCGGTGGCGAAGTGATAGGTTATGTTTGGTAGATAGAGGTGAGAGGTGAGAGAATAGCGTATAGTGAATAGCAAATAGCGAATAGTGGATGGTGGCTGGTGACTGGATGAAACGAACCACGAGCCACCGCTGCTCTGCTGCCCTGACTTGTGTTCTTGTGCCCTTGCGCTCTTGTGCACTATGGAGTTAGTGCCATGTCTTTCTTATTCTTCTATCACTCTTGTTTCTCGTATCTATGTTAGTGGAGTGAATAAATATATGAGCAGATTAGCAAAAAAACCAATAAAGGTGCCCGAAAAAGTTACGGTGAATTTAAGCAACGACGCACTTGAGGTGAAGGGGCCGCTCGGTTCTATAAAGCAAACGCTCAATCCATCTATTAAGCTTGAAATAATGGAGTCAAAACCCTCCGACGGTCGGTCTGACGGCAAGCAAATACAACTTAAAAGACTTAACAATTCAAAGTCGTCTAAATCTCTTCACGGACTTTTCGCGGCTCTTGTGAAAAACGCCATTAAGGGTGTTGTCGAGGGTTTTAGCAAGGAACTCGAGATACATGGCATCGGTTTTAATGCCATTTTGGAAGGTAAAAAGATAAATTTTTCCGTCGGGTTTACACATCCCGTAAAGCTCGAGATACCGGATGGTTTAAAAGTTGTCGTCGATCCCAAGCAGACGCTTTTGACCATATCCGGAATAGATAAATACAAAGTGGGTCAATTCGCCGCGGACATAAGAAGCATAAAGCCACCCGAGCCTTACAAGGGCACAGGCATAAGATATAAAGGCGAAAGAATAATAAAGAAAGCCGGAAAAGCGGCCGCAGGCGCCGCCGCCGGCGGAACCAAATAAGAAGGATTAAAAAATGCTTACAGCAAAAGAAAAATTTCAAAGAAGGGCCAATCGCGTTAGGATACATATATCGGGCACAAATGAAGTGCCGAGGCTTTGCCTTAAAAAGAGCCTGAAGCATCTTTATGCCCAGGTTATCGACGATACATCCTTGAAAACGCTCGCTTTTTTATCGACAAGGCCGAATTTACAAAAAGATGACTTTAAGGAGTTAAAGTCAAAAAAAAGCAAAGACGCTGCTGTCAAATTTGGAGCGGCGGTCGGGAAGAAACTTGTCGCTCTCGGGATAAAAAAAGTTGTTTTCGACACAAGGGGATACAAATATCACGGGGTTGTAAAAACATTTGCCGACGCAGTTCGCTCGGCGGGCGTGGAATTCTAAATTAAGGAAGAATAAATGGAAAATCAGGAAACACAGGCGCTAAAAGAGACAACGGTTGTGATAAATCGCGTCGCTAAAGTCGTCAAGGGCGGCAAGAGGTTTTCGTTCAACGCACTTGTCGTCGTGGGCGACGGGAAGGGCTCTGTAGGATGCTCTCTTGGAAAGGCGAAGGAGGTGCCGTCCGCTATTTCCAAGGCCGCCTCTAAGGCAAAGAAATCGATGGTAAAAGTATCTCTCAAAGGAACGACCATACCCCACGAGGTCACAGGTTCAAATGGCGCGGGAAAAGTTTTATTGATGCCGGCGTCGCCAGGCACCGGCGTTATAGCCGGCCCTGGCGTTAGAGCGGTTCTGGAAGCGGTCGGAATAAAAGATATACTAACAAAATCTCTCGGCTCCGCCAGTGCGTTCAATGTCGTCTATGCCACGATAGAAGCGTTGAAGCAGCTCAGGACGCAGTCGGAGATTGAAAAGATAAGAACAAAAACTTAAGGAATAACGGAGAGTAAAATGAGTTTGCTAAGTCAGTTGAAGCCCGCTAATGGTTCGAAACATAAAAGAAAGGTCGTCGGCCGAGGCGGGGTTCACGGGAGATCCTCGACAAGGGGCGGGAAAGGTCAGACCGCAAGGAGCGGCGACGCTTCAATGAACGGTTTTGAGGGCGGTCAAACCCCTCTTGTGCGTCTTATACCGAAACGGGGCTTTGTCAACATATTCACAAAAGATTATTCGCTCGTCAATGTGGGCACGTTGGAGGCTCTTTTTGAAAACGGAGCAAAAATAGACAGAGGGGCACTGGTTCAGAAAGGCGTCATCAGAAATGGTCTCCCTCTCAAAGTTTTGGGCGGCGGAAATCTAACAAAGAAGTTCGATGTCAGAGCGGAAAAATTTTCAAAAGAAGCCGCTCGTAAAATTAAATCCGCCGGCGGAAACGTCGAAGAGATCTAATTATGATAAAATCTTTCGGCGATATTTTCAAGATACCAGAGCTTAAGAACAGGATATTTGTTACTTTGGGAGTGATAGCCGCCTACAGGCTCGGCGCCATAATCCCCCTTCCGGCCGTTAACGCCGAGGCGCTGAAAAATCTCTTTCAGGCGCACTCAAGAAGTCTTATGGGGTTTATGGACATGTTTTCCGGCGGAGCATTGAGCCAGCTTTCGATTTTTTCGCTCGGAATAATGCCGTATATCAACGCTTCCATAATAATGTCTCTTCTTCAGGGGGCACATATCCTTCCTTATCTTGACAGGCTTTCAAAAGAGGGCGAATCCGGAAGAAAAAAAATCAACCAACTTACGAGATACTTCACCGTTTTGCTTGCGGTCGTTCAGGCTTTCGGGCTCAGCATTGCCATAACGAAAATGCCCGTTCCCGGAGGTGGAAGCATCGTTCTGGATCCATCCGTCGGCTGGACGATAATGGCGGTGATTACCCTTGTTGTCGGGACGATATTTGTGATGTGGCTTGGAGAACAGATAACCGAATTCGGCATAGGGAACGGCATATCGCTGATAATTTTTGCAGGGATTATCGACAAGTTCCCGGCGGCAGTTAAAGACGTTATACGCCTTTTGAGAATAGAAGAAATATCAATTATTACCGTGATAATTATGTTAGCGGTTGTAGTCGTGGTTGTGGGATTGGTGGTCTGGCTTGAGACGGCTCAGAGAAAAATACCGGTTCAGTACGCAAAAAGGATAATCGGCAGAAAGATGTATGGAGGGGCGAGCACATTTCTTCCTCTAAAAGTCGAGCAGTCGGGAGTTATAGCCGTTATCTTCGCCGTTTCGCTTCTTTCCCTGCCAATGACGCTTACGCAATTTTTTCCAAATGCTGTATGGGCACAGAGATTTACAGATATATGGAACCGCGGCGGGCTGCTTTATGAGGGGATTTTTGCGGGCTTCATAATATTTTTCTGCTATTTTTACAACTCGGTCGCATTCAATCCTAACGACCTTGCCGAAAACATGAAGAAAAGCGGTGGCTTTATCCCCGGCATTCGCCCTGGCGATCACACCGCCCAATATATTCAAAGGATTCTCGAAAGAATAACGCTCGGCGGAGCGATTGGGGTTGTGGCGATCGCGATACTTCCCGATTATATGAGGAAGATATTCAACGCTCCGTTCTTCTTCGGAGGCACATCGCTGCTTATAGTCGTCGGTGTTGCGCTTGATACCATTAGTCAGATAGAGTCGCGTCTTATTATGAGACATTACGAAGGCTTTATGAAACAAGGAAGAATAAAGGGCAGATGGTTCAACGCAAGATGAACATAATTCTTTTGGGTGCTCCAGGCGCCGGAAAGGGCACACAGGCGGAGCGTCTTATAGAAGAGTTTGGTTTGGTTCATATCTCGACGGGTGATATTTTCAGAGATGAGATTAGAAAAGCCACCCCGCTCGGGAACAAAATAAAAGGATTGCTTGATAGTGGCAGCCTCGTTGCGGACGATATCGTCCTTGAGACGATAAAAGGTGTGTTCGAAAGAAGAGCTGATTCGGGATATCTTTTTGATGGTTTTCCGCGCACTGTGGCGCAGGCCGAAGGACTATTAAAACTTTTGGAAGTTATCGGGGAAAAAATAGATTTTGTTATATATATTGATATAGACGACACCGAAGTTATACGTCGCCTTACTTCCCGCAGGACGTGTCCGTCATGCGGAAAGAATTACAACACACTCACGGGCCCTTTTCCGAAAAAAGAGGGAGTCTGCGACGATTGCGCCAGCTCTCTGATGATTCGCAAAGACGACTCCGAATCTGTAATTAAAGAACGTTTGATGGTATACAGAAAAAGCACCGCTCCTCTTATCGGGTATTATAAAAGAAATATGCCGGTTGGTTTTGTGGAAATCGACGGAGCGAAAAGCATAGATGATGTTTTTTTGAACGTAAAAGAAAATTTAGAGCGAAGCAAACAGAATAGTTGAAAGAAAAAATAATTGAGATAAAAACTCCGAAAGAGATAGAGATATTGAAGGAATGCGCTAAAATTGCCTCGGATATATTGGAGCATTTAAATGCGATGCTTCAAAGCGGGATATCAACGTTTGATTTGGAAACCGAGGCGAGAAAGGAGATGTCGGGATATGGCGTTGACTCTGCTTTTATGGGTTATCGGGGATATCCGTCGGTGTTGTGCGTTTCCATAAATGATGAATTGGTGCACGGAATCCCGAAAAAAACGAAGAAAATAAAAAATGGCGACATAGTAAGCATAGATATAGGAATCAGGCACAGGGGATTCATAGGCGATGTAGCTGCGACTTGTCCCGTCGGTTCTGTTAGCGCCGTCGCTGAAAAGCTGCTTGCGGTTGGTTCGGGCGTATTTGAAGTGATTTTGGAAAACAGCACTCCCGAAAAACGACTGGGCGATATATCTCATGCCATTGACAGCTATATAAAAAAAAGAGGCTTTTCGGTTGTGCGCGATTATGAGGGACACGGCATTGGCCGCGAACTTCACGAGGCGCCGCCGGTTCCGAATTTTGGGTCGCCCGGATCAGGACCAAGGTTGAAAGCCGGAATGGTTCTCGCCGTCGAGCCTATGCTTTGCGAGGGTTCATGGGAACTAACGCTTGATTCGGATAACTGGACGGTGAGAACAAAAGACGGTAAATTATGCTCCCACTTCGAGCATATGATTGTTGTCGACGAAAAACCACAAATACTAACGCATTGGTGAATTTATTATGGTAAAGGAAGAAAAAATAATAGCGGAAGGTATAGTTTTGGAAACGCTTCCGAATGCAATGTTCAAGGTTGAGCTCGAAAGCCCCAGGGCCACCTGCGAGTCTATGGTCGCGGGTGAGCCTAAAAACCCCCAAAGGCGCATCATACTGGCGCACATCTGCGGAAAAATGAGGATGCACTATATAAAGATTCTCCAGGGGGACAAAGTCAGGGTCGAACTTTCGCCTTACGACCTTACAAGGGGAAGGATAATATATAGAAGCAAATAAAGAAGACAAAGTTGAGAGGTGAAGGATTAGAGTTGAGAGTTGCGGAGTTTAATGTAAAATGCAAATGGAGTTCAGATGAAAGTACATGCAGCTGCGAAGCCGATATGCAAAAAATGTAAAGTTATCAGAAGAAAAGGTGTAGTCAGGATTATATGTTCGGACCCGAGACACAAACAAAGGCAAGGATAAAGTAAAAGGCAGAAGGTAGAAGGTAAAAGGTAGAAGGTAGAAGAACTGTTTACCGTTTTCCGTCTAACTTCATAGGAGACAATATGGCGAGGATAGCTGGAATTGATTTACCAAAAAACAAAAAATTGAATATAGCGCTAAGATATGTCTATGGCGTTGGGCCATACCTGGCCAATGAAATACTTAAGGAATCTGGAATTGATACTTCGAAAAGGGTGAAGGAACTTAACGAAGCTGAGGTCAATAAATTAAATTCAATAATTTCGCAGGCTGGTTATTCGGTCGAAGGGGACCTCCGAAGGGAGGTGCAGCAGAACATAAAGCGTCTTATCGAGATTTCGTCATATAGGGGTTTGAGGCACAGAAGAAATCTTCCCTGCAGGGGGCAAAGGACAAGAACTAACGCAAGAATACGTCGCGGCAGGAGAAAGACTGTCGGAGCTTCCCGCGCAGCTGCGGAAGCAAAAGCATAGCGCAGCGAATAGGAGAGAACATGTCGGATCAAAAAATTCAAAAACCGAAAAAGAAATTGACGGTTTCAGGCGTGGCCAAGGCGTTTGTGCGAGCGTCATTCAACAATACTATTGTTTCAATAACGGATCAGAACGGAAACGTAGTTGCGTGGAGTTCCGCTGGAGCGAATGGTTTTAAGGGCACCAAAAAAGGAACGCCTTTCGCCGCCCAGATGACGGCCTCAAGTGTGGCAAAAAAAGCGAAAGAAAGAGGGGTAAAGCAGATACAGGTTTTTGTGCAGGGGCCTGGTCCTGGGAGAGAGACGGCTATAAGAGCGCTCCAGTCTTCGGGGTTGTTCATAGTTCTCATAAAAGACATAACTCCGATTCCGCACAACGGATGCAGGGGGCCTAAACCAAGAAGAGTATAACTGAAAATTAGCGGATAGTGGCTGGTAGATGGTAGATAGTGAATGACGAATGACGAATGACTTGTGCACTGACATCAGGAGAATTTTATGGCTAGATATTTGGGTTCCGTATGTAAACTTTGCAGGCGCGAGGGTGAGAAGCTTATTTTGAAAGGAGCGCGCTGCCAGACGAGATGCCCTATCGACAAAAAAGCAAAAAAACCCGGTCAGCACGGTCCCTCCGCCGGCCGCTCGAAAACATCCGAGTACGCTATAAGGCTAAGAGAGAAGCAAAAAGCGAAACGCATAGCCGGATTGAACGAATCTCAGTTCTATCACTACTTTGAAATGGCATCTTCGATGAAGGGCCTTTCGGGAAGCAATCTTATACAGCTTTTGGCGAGAAGATTGGACAATGTGCTCTATTTGCTTGGATTGGCTTCAAGCAGAAAATCTGCCCGACAGTTCGTAGTGCATGGCCACATAAAGATAAACGGGAAGAAGGTGGATGTCCCGGGATATAGAGTGGATGTCGGAGACAAGATAACGGTTGCCGAAAAAATCCTTTCAAACATTGGAGATATCGCCCCAAACGTTCCGACATGGTTAAGTTATGACAACAATACAAAAACCGGGACGATGCTCGCTCTGCCATTAAAAGAAGAGTCGTCTTATGCGAATATTAACGAGCAGTACATAGTTGAGCTATATTCCAAATAAACACGGAGGAAGAGAATCGATGAATATTATTGATTTGGCGCCATTAAGAAAATTGGCCGTCGACGAAAGTTCTCAGACAAACTCTTATACAAGAATTACGATAGAGCCTTTCGAAAGAGGTTACGGCCATACGATAGGAAACGCCATAAGGCGGGTGCTGCTTTCTTCAATAGAGGGCTCCGCCATCACGAGTGTGAAAATAAAAGGCATAATGCACGAATACTCGACCATAGAAGGCGTAAAAGAAGACGTTATGAACATACTGCTGAATATTAAAAAGATAAGGGTAAAGATGTTTACAGACGGGCCGGAGTTTTTGAGACTCAGCGTCAAATCGAAAGGCGAGGCGAAAGCCGGCGATATCGTCGGTAATCCCAATGTCGAGATTGTTAATCCAGAATCTCACATCGCTACCCTTAACCCGGGCGCTTCCCTTGATATTGAGATGGAGGTTGGCAAAGGTTATGGTTATGCCACGAGCGATGAAAACAAAAGACCGAATAAGCCTTCGGGCACTATTTTTGTGGACTCTCTGTTTTCTCCGATAATAAAAGTTAATTACGAAATCGAAAACACAAGGGTCGAGCAGTATACTGACTACGAGAAAATTGTATTTGATATATGGACTGACGGAACCGTTCTGCCCACAGACGCCGTAGCATACTCCGCAAAAACACTTAAAGATATGCTAAATGTTTTTATAGGTGAGGAAAAAGAAACTTCCGTAGCCGAAGATGCGAAAGAGCCTGAAGCGCTCGATGAGCTGGTCGATGAAAAGAGGAAAGAGCTCATGGATCAGTCGGTTGACATACTGGGATTAAGCACGAGACCGAAAAACTGCCTCGCGGTCGCCGACATAAAAAAGATAAAGGATTTAGTGAAGATGACGAAGGATGAAATTCTGAATATAGAGAACATGGGAAAGGGTTCTGCCGAAGAGATAAGAAAAAAACTGTTAGAGATAGGACTCTCTTTCTCAATCCCTAAGGAAAGATGATTGTCTGGGAGTGAATTATGATTAAAAATTTAAACAGGAGAAAGCTGTCGAGGCCGTCGTCGCACAGACGGGCGCTTTTAAGAAATCTCGCGACTTCGCTTTTCAAACATGAGAGGATAAAAACTACGTATTCAAAAGCTAAAGAAGTGTCGTGGTTTTCTGAAAAACTCATATCTTTGGCCAGGAGAGGCGACCTTGCTTCGAAAAGACGCCTTTATTCCGAGCTCGCCGACAAGGATGTAAGAAAAAAAATATATGAAGTGATAGTTCAACGCTATGAAAATAAATCCAGCGGGTGGACGAAAATTCATCGTCTCAAAATAAGGAAATCTGACGGCGCTGAAATAGCGATTGTTTCATTGTCGCAGTAAATTATGTTTAATCTGTTATTCGGTTTATTTTCCAACGACATGGGGATAGATCTCGGAACCTCGTCTGTCCTCGTATATGTAAAAGGACAGGGGATTGTTCTCAGGGAGCCTTCTGTAGTTGCTATCGAGAGCGAAACAAAAAGGGTTGTGGCTATAGGCACTGAGGCGAAGAGAATGATAGGCAAAACCCCGTCGAATATAGTGGCCGTGCGCCCTTTAAGAAACGGCGTCATAGCCGATTTTGAAATAACCGAGCAGATGATAAGATATTTCATCAAAAAGGTTCACAATAGACGCTCTCTTCTTCATCCCAGGATAGTTATCGGGATTCCTTCCGGTATAACCGAGGTTGAAAGAAGAGCAGTCAGGGAGTCGGCGGAACAAGCCGGCGCCCGTGAAGTTTATCTGATAGAAGAGCCGATGGCGGCCGCAATAGGTGCCGGGCTTCCCATAAACGAATCCGTGGGTAGCATGATAGTCGACATAGGAGGCGGAACCACGGAGGTGGCTGTAATTTCGCTTGGTGGAATGGTTGTTTCAAAATCCCTCGATATAGCAGGCGACGAGATGGACGAGGCGATCGTCCAGTATTTCAGGAGAAAGTATAATCTTTTGATTGGCGACAACACCGCGGAAGAAGTAAAGATAAAAATAGGTTCTGTTTTTCCGCTTTCAGAAGAAACAAGGATGGAAGTGAAAGGCAGGGACCAGGTGACGGGTCTTCCCAAAACCGTGAGTATCGGCTCCGAAGAGATTCGACAGGCTATGCTTGAGCCCACAAAATCCATTATAGAAGTTATAAAAGACACCCTCGAGGAAACGCCGGCAGAACTTGCGGCTGATCTTGTTGACAGGGGTATTTATCTTGCCGGCGGCGGTTCTCACATAAGAGGCTTTGCGGATATCCTCTCTCAAGAGACCGAACTCCCGGTAAAGATCGCTGACGAGCCGATGACCTGCGTCGTTCGTGGAACCGGGAAATATCTTGAAGAGATAGAAAATATTTTAAGTGCCAAACGTTCGATAATTTAAACAAAATTGAGATATAATCATCCCGTGGTTGTAGCAAAATAACTAAATTTCATATAGAGAATAGAAGACAGAGAATAGAGCACAAGTGCACAAGGCACAAGAGCAGAAATCAGGGGACAGAGGCGAGAGACGAGAGGTTAGGGAATGGAAATTTTTATTCAATTCCTTCTCCCCTATCCTCTATTCTCTATACGCTATTCTCTCATCTCTCTCCCCTTGCCTATCTTCTCTCACCTCTATACGTTCTCTTCTGGGCTCTGATTTAATTCGTGGTTAAAATTTTCCCCCCGCCTAGAGTGGGAGGGTGTTAGATGCGACTTCCGCGAGCCTTTTTTTTATACATTCTTTTCTTTACAGTAAGCTTTTCCCTTCTTTTGACCAGCCTAAAAATTACTCCTCAGAAATACAGGGCTTGGAGAGATTTTTTCCTATATGTGCTTTCCCCCTTCATGTGGTCGGCGGAACATTTTATCAAGGAAAATTTCGATCTACCCGGAAACATTAAAGATGTTATAAAAGCGAGAAGTGAAAATGAATTTTTGAAAATGAAGTTAATTGAATATGAAGGAGAAGTGATGCAGAACCGAGAGCTTGCAAGTGAAAATGAATTTTTGAGAAAGGCGCTGGGGCTGTCTCAAAAACTGACGTATAGATATATAATCTCGGAAGTGGTTTTGATGGACCCAAACTCGTGGAGCTTGTCGCTTATGGTGTCAGGCGGGACCGATATGGGCATAAAAAAAGATTCCGCCGTAGTTTCTCTGAAAGATGGAAGATTTGTTTTAGTCGGGAAGATAATTGAAGTTTTTAATAACTCATCCGAGGTGATGCTCTTGACAAACCCAATGTTTTCTGTCTGGGCGCTAATCCCGGATACAGGATGCGACGGACTTCTCGAGCATCTTTCAGGCAATAACATGGTTTTGAATTATCCTTCTTTGAAAAGCGCTCCCCTTGGAGCCGATGTTGTCGTGGGACCTTTAAGCAAGATATTCCCTTCGGGTCTCCTTCTTGGAAAGATAATCGACAATAGAAACAGGATTGTTATATCACCGGAGTTTTTAAAACTTCCGTTGAATCAGGTGATTATCATTGAAAGAAAAAATTAGAAACAGATTCGCCACATATTTTGCAATTTACCTCATTCTTGTTTTAATAACCGGCATTTTTGCAAGGCATTTGAGATTCTTGAAAGCATCCCCGGAGTTTTTCCTGTTGTTTCTGGTGGCATTTTCCATCCACAGGGGAGCCGTCTTCGGTGTCGTTTTCGGTTTTTTTTCAGGGCTTTTTCTGGACTTTGCGTCGCTCTTTCTCGTCGGCAGCCAGAGCCTGATATTTACGACACTCGGATACTCGGCGGGACTTTTAAGCAAAAAACTGTATACAAATTTTTTTCAGAGCCAAATTTTTCTGGTAATCGCCGTCTCTTTGTTGCGCTGGATTTCGAATTATTTTTTAGGAGAAATTTTCGGCGTCAAATACGCCCTGTCTTTAAGCTGGCTCGCCCTCACTTTGTTTTACAATCTTATAATAACAGCGCCCGTTTTTTTTATAGCGGAAAAAATAGACCTTAAAATGAGGGAAACGAAGAAGGTTTGAATTCAGAAGCTGATTCCGTCGTTAACGGGAATTTTTCGGCAAAATTGGACTGATGATTGTTTCCGCCGCGCCAAAACTATGTGGCAGAAAGATTCGCTGATATACTACCAGGATTTTATAAAAAAGGTGGAAAAGTGGACGTACTTTTTTTTTGCAGCGCTGTTTTTTCTGATTTTTTACCTTTTTTTCATTCAGATAATAAAAGGTGATTATTACTGGAAACGTTCTGAAAAAAACAGGTTGTATGTGATTGTCGAGAAATCGCCTCGCGGCACGATATTCGACTCGATGGACAGGGTTATCGCCGAAAGCTCGCTTTCGCACAGCGTTTTATTTTATCCATTTTCAAAATCAAACTCTTCAATAAAAGAAACTTCCGAAAGAATCTCCGGGATATTAAAACAGCCAAAAAGCAAGATATCCGGCTTTATGTCCGAGTCGATAAAAAGCGGAAAAGTCGTTCAGATAGCGAAAAGACTTACGCGAGAACAACTTTTCGCCATTAAGGAGCATCAGAATTCGTTGCACGGAATCTCAATAAGCGGGATTTCGAAAAGAAATTATTACGGCGCTCTCCAAAATTCACATTTGATTGGTTATCTTGGCGAGGCGGATCAATCATTTCTCAGACACTACGCTCATCTGGGCTATAAGCTCGGTGATGTGATAGGAAAATCGGGCGTTGAAAATCAGTATGATTTGCATTTAAAAGGCGCCGACGGGGGATGGCAGATAGAGGTGGATGTCCTTGGAAAACATAAAAGATTTTACAATTATCTGAATCCGCAAAAGGGGAATAATGTTAAGCTGAGCATAGATTGGGAACTACAGAAAACCGCTTATGATGCGATAAGCCAAACAGGACATCCCGGTGCGGCTGTCGCCATTGAAGCTTCATCGGGCAGGGTGCTTTTGTTCGTCTCTGCCCCGGGTTTCGAATCAAATCTGGCATTCCAGCAGGACGAAGAGTCGGCGGGTTTCTGGAGGGATGTGTGCGGCGATCCGAAAAAGCCTCTTTTGAACAGAGCTGTTGCCGGTCTTTATCCGCCAGGTTCTATTTTTAAGATTATAACATTGATAGCGGCATTAAAGGAAGGTCTGGTTGCCGAAGACACTAAGTTTTTTTGTGATGGAAAATTTAATTTTGGAGACAGAACTTTCAAGTGCTGGAAAAAGGAAGGCCACAGGCGGATGGATTTGCGGGGCGCTTTTGAAAACTCTTGCAATGTATATTTCTACCAGTTGGGCCTTAAAATCGGCTCTGAAAATCTTTTAAGGCATGCTAAAATTTTCAATCTGGACAAAAAAACTTCAGTCGATTATCCTCAGGAGAAAAGCGGCAATATTCCGTCGAAATTAACACAAGATTTCGGTGGCGAAAGCATAAATCTGGCGATAGGACAGGGTCCTCTATTGACGACACCTTTTCAGTTGGCACATTTTGCTTCAATAATAGCAAATAGGGGAAAGATTATGAAGCCTTTCATCATGGACAAGGTTTTTTCCTACGATAACGAGACGATAGTGTCGAATAGCCCTCTTCAGGTCGGCGAGATAACATTGGAGTCCTCGCTGTGGGATAAACTGATAAAATATATGAGAGGAGTCGTAGACTCCGGCACGGGTCGGGCTTGTTATATAGAGGGAGTGCCTGTTGCCGGAAAAACAGGCACGGCGCAGAATCCTCACGGAGATGACCATGCATTGTTTGTTTGTTTCGCGCCAGAACAAGAACCGAGGATAGCCCTTGCCGTATTGATTGAAAACGGAGGTTCTGGAGGCGCCGTTGCCGCTCCCGTCGCCAAAAAGATTCTTTCCCGGTATCTGGAGGTGACGCCGACGGACACAAAGGCGACTTCAAGGGATTTCGGCAATTAAATTATGAGAACGGATGAAAAGAAATACGAATCTATAATCTCAAATATCGACTGGGCGCTCATAGGATGTGCGTTCGTTTTGTCTCTGGTTGGGTTGATAGCGGTTTACTCTACGACACTCCATACGGGTGAGCCGGCGACTTTCGTCTTCAGGCAGATGTTGGCTCTGGCTATAGGATTGATTTTTTGCATTTTGATAATAATGGTAAATTATCAACTATTGCTCGGGCTTTCCTATTATATTTACGGCATCGGAATACTTCTTTTGGTTTCCCTTCTTTTTTTCGGAACACAGATCAGGGGAACTCGGGCATGGTTTAATCTCGGATTTTTTTACTTCCAACCCGTCGAAATTACAAAGCTTATATTTATAATAGCGCTCTCAACATACCTTTCGTCTAACTGGAAAAATATCTTCAGATTAAACAGACTTTTTTTTCCGATGGCCCTTTTGTTTTTTAATGTCGGTCTGATTTTGCTCCAGCCCGATTTTTCTTCGGCCATCGTTTATTTTCCGATTTTTATCCTTATGATTTATTTTGCCGGCGCGAATGTTTGGCACACACTCCACATAGTTTTGTTCGGTGTGATTTCCGCCGGAATTCCGCTTCTATCCACATACATTAAAATAAAACATCCCGCTTTTATCAGGACTAGTGTCGGTGGATTTTTCTATAGAGGCAGTTATGATATAAACACTGCGCTGATAATACTTTTTTCGATATCGGTTTTATTGCTCTTAATCTGGTGGTTCATTCATAAACTGAAAATCAAACTGCCTTTGGTGTTTATCGTCGGTATCATTCTTGTTTTGTTTGCCGGGTCATTTTCATCATTTGTCGTTTCAAGATCTTTAAAAGAATATCAAAGAAAAAGATTTATCGTATTCGTCGCCCCGGAGATAGACCCTCTGGGCGCCGGATACAACATAGATCAGTCAAAAGTGGCAATAGGTTCGGGAAAATTTTTCGGAAAGGGACTTTTTTCCGGCTCTCAGGTCGGGCTTGGTTTTTTACCAGAACAGCACACGGATTTTATTTTTTCATCCATAGGGGAGGAAGTAGGCTTTGTTGGAAGCAGTTTTATTCTTGCGATTTACTTTTTGTTCATATGGAGAATTCTCGTTATAGTAAAAGACTCAAAGGATAGAGGGGGCTCTCTGGTCGCAATCGGTATCGCCGTTATGTTCGTCTTTTATCTGCTTATAAATGTCGGAATGACTTTGGGTTTAGCACCTGTAACCGGGTTGCCACTTCCGTTTTTAAGTTACGGTGGTTCCGCCATTGTTTCGGCATGGGTTGCCGTTGGTATACTTGAAAGTATTTACTCAAGAAGATTCACATATTGATAATAGATGGTACGAATAGTGGATAGAGGTGAGAGATGAGAGGTGAGGGGTGAGAGAATAGCGTATAGTGAATAGCAAATAGCGAATAGTGGATGGTGGCTGGTGACTGGAGGAAACGAGCCACGAGCCACCGCTGCTCTGCTGCCCTGACTTGTGTTCTTGTGCCCTTGTGCTCCTGCATCCTGTATCGGTTCTGAACTCCGTCCCCTGTCCTCTGACCTCTCATCTCTGTCCTCTGTCCTTTCTTTATGGATTTAAATAAAATTTTACCGTATGTGCAGAGGCCCGCCCGATACATCGGCGGCGAATGGAATGCCATTCGTGTCGAAAACGGGAAGAAAACAAGGCTCTGCTTTTGTTTCCCGGATTTGTACGAACTCGGGACCTCATCACTCGGATTGGAGATGCTTTACAAGATTGTAAATTCTCGCGAAGATTTTTCGGCCGAGAGATGTTTCTCGCCGGATTCGGATTTCGAAAGCATTTTGAAAGAAAAAGGACTCTTTCTGTATTCTCTTGAGACAAAAACGCCTCTCAGGGATTTTGATGTTCTTGGCTTCAGTCTTCAGTACGAGCTATCCCTTACAAATGTTCTCGCCATGCTTGATTCCGGGGGGGTGAGCGTTTTCTCGAAGGACCGCAAGGTGAGCGACCCACTCGTAGTCGCCGGCGGTCCCTTAACAGTCAACCCCGAGCCATTTGCGGATTTTTTTGACGCTGTTATTGTTGGTGATGGAGAGGATGTCATAATAGAAGTTTTAACTGCACTTTCATCGCTTGGGCGCCGCCCGGAGAGACGAGGTGTTTTGAAAGAAATTTCGAAAATAAGCGGGGTGTATGTTCCGTCTTTTTATACCCCTCGTTATGAAAGCGGCGTTTTTTCTGGAATGGTTAAAACCGAAGCATCAGCCCCTGAAACTATAAGCAAAAGGATTTACGATATAAACAGAAGGGAGACATCTTTAGAGACAAAACCAACTTTGCCGAATGTCGAAAGTGTCCATTCTAGACTGAATGTGGAAATAGCCAGGGGTTGTCCCCACGGATGTTTGTTCTGCCAGGCAAGAAATTACTACTGGCCGTGGAGGGTCCGTCCAGTTGAGGTTATTAAATCTGTGGTTCGGGAGGGGATAAAAAACACGGGTTACGACGCTGTGGCTTTCTTATCGCTCTCAAGCGGCGATTATCCGGATATAGAAAAACTTGTTTCGGATGTGTTAGTTGAAAATAATCAATTTCCGTTTTCCGTTTCACTTCCTTCTTTACACTGTGAAAGATTCACCAAAGATATATCGCGTTCCCTTTCGTCTTCCGCTTCCCGTCCCTCTTTGACCTTCGCCCCGGAGGCCGGTTCGGAAAGATTGAGATTTTCGATAGGTAAGAACTTAAAAGACGACGCTGTTTTCGGCGCTATAAGCAATGCTGTCGCCGCCGGATGGAAGCAGTTGAAGCTCTATTTTATGTACGGCCTTCCCGGCGAAACCGAAAACGATCTGGCGGCGATTTGTAGTCTTGTAGGGGAAATCAAAAAACGTTTTAGATCTCTCGGCTTGAAAACCACGCTCTCTCCGTTTGTTCCCAAACCCCAGACGGCTTTCGAGAGGGAAAAACAGAACGATATCGAAATCCTTGGGCAAAAAGAATTGCACCTCAGGAAAAATCTCAGGCATCTTGGTGTGTCCGTAAAGTCGCACAATATCAAAATGAATTTCATAGAAGGCATCATCGCTCGCGGCGACAGGCGGTTGTCGGGAGTTATAAATCAAGCATATCTCGGAGGCTCGAGGTTCGACCAGTGGCAGGAAAAATTTGATTTTGAAAAATGGCTTGACGCATTTGAAAAAGTTGGCATTAATCCGCATGAATATGCCGCACAGTCCAGCGCGGTTTTGAAACTGCCATGGTCTCACATTTTAATGAGAAGTTCTGAAACATTTATCCCATTAGAGAATACCACTCGTCCCCCTCGCAAGAACAATGTTTTCATTACAGAGCCACTGTCTATCCGCGACTCTCTAACGGGGTTTGCTAAAAAACATTCTTTCAGATATCGCTTCCGGGTTGCGCGTTATGGTTTGGCTCGATTTATTTCTCACAACGACCAGATCAATATCTTCAGAATGGCCATGCGAAGGGCAGGCTTTCCTATAAAATACACCTTCGGTTTCAGCCCTCAGCCGAAAATTTCGTTCGGCCCGGCTATTTCAGTAGGTTATGAAAGCGAAGCGGAATATTTTGAAGCAGAATTTTCAAGATTCATCAATCCCGACGATATAAAAGAGAAATTTTCGCTCAAGCTGCCCGAGAACTTCAAGCTTGTAAGCGCCAGACAGGTTCCGTCGGTGTTTCCTTCTGTGGAATCGCTCTCTAACGTTGTGGCTTACACCGTTATCCTTCATGAAAAAACCGATGCGTTCGCTAAAATAGAAAAGTTCCACGCCGCCGGAAGCGTCGCTTACGATAAGGTTTCAGGGAGTAAGAGCATAAGATACGACTTGAAAACTATAATCAGGGAGATTTACCTTTCGGATGAAAAGACAGTTTTTCTTTCAGAAACCATATCTCCCGGAAAGAATCTTAAACCGGAAAAGATACTATCTTTCATTTTGAATGTCGATGAAAGAAGTATGTTCGTTAGGAGAAAAAATTTTTATACGATAAGGAAGGACGGCTCATTTGCGGAATTGTAAGCCCGACAGGGGGCATATCGGAAAGGAGTTTTATTTATGGAAAAAGAGATTTTAATATCGGCCACTCATCTCGAAACCAGGGTGGCGATACTTGAGAAAGTTCATGGTGGTCATCCCAGGCTTACGGATTTTTTCACGGACATGCCCGACAAGCAAAAAATAGTCGGCAACATCTACAAGGGCAGGATTAAAAATATTCTACCGGGACTTAACAGCGCGTTTGTTGATATAGGATTTGGAAAAAATGCATATCTTCAGATAGACGATGTCGTTCCGCACACAAAAAAGCTCCAAAGCGCCTTGAAAGCGAATTCGGACATAATGGTCCAGGTGACGAAAGAAAGTATAGGAACAAAAGGCCCGAAGATTACGATGAATCTTTCGCTTACGGGAAGGTTTTTTGTTCTTATGCCGTTTTCAAACAAACTTGGTGTTTCAAAGAACATAACGGATAAGTCTAGAAGAGCACATCTGAAAGAGTTTGCAATCAGATATTTAAAGGAGAAAAATCTCTCATACGGGGGGATATTCCGCAGCGAGTCGGAGGATGCCACAGACGAAGAGCTCAAAGACGAAATAAGATATTTGGACAGGGTCTTTAAGATGCTTTTGAACAAATTTAATCAGGTTAAATCGCCGCGCACAATTTACAGCGACTTGGATGTTACCCAATCCATTATTCGCGATTATTTTATCGACGAGGTGAAAACGCTTCTCACCGATTCGCAAGAGATATTTGATTCCGCTCTTGAGTATGTTTCCGATGTCGCTCCCGAGCTGAAGGACAGGATAAAACTTTACAAAAATAAAACGCCGCTCTTTGTGGCTTTCAATATAGAAAAAGAGATAGAAAATCTGCTTTTACCGAGGGTGAAACTAGCGACAGGAGGATATATAATCATACAGGAAGCGGAATCGCTCTGCGCCATAGATGTTAACTCGGGGAAATATGTCGGCGGCAGTCTTGAAGAAACTGTCACCCAGACAAACATAGCGGCGGCGCATGAGATAGCCAGGCATCTTCGTTTAAGAAACATCGGCGGAATAATCGTAACCGATTTCATAGATATGAAAAACAGAACGTCCCAAAGAAAGGTTCTTGATACATTGTCCGAAGCTGTAAAAAGTGATAAGGCCAGGGTCAAAATTTTCCCTGTGACTAATCTCGGTCTTATTGAAATGAGCCGTTCGAGAAAGTCTCCTTCTTTGCGTGCGATGATGGGCGAAACCTGCCCCTGCTGCAAAGGAGGCGGCATGGTTTTGTCAAAACACTCCGTTTTCGTGAAAGTAAATTCGGAACTTCAGAAATTCGTTCCGAAAATGGGGATAGCTCAGAGGCATAGCGGTTTCAATCTTAGATTGAAATTGAATCCCGAGGTCGCTGATTATTTTATCGAGAAAAAGAAGCGTCTTTGCGCCGATGTCAATATAGTAAAGGATTCCTCTCTGGAATATGACGAATATCAGATAATAATGGAATGATAGTAGACACCCACACCCATCTTTTGGATAAGTTTTTCGACTCAGACAGGGATGATGTTATACGTCGATGTTTGGCCGAAGGTCTCTGCGTAATCGAGGTGGCGCTTTCGCATTGCGACTGGGAATCGGCTCTGAAACTTTCAAAAGAGCATAAAAATTTTTTCTTGTCGGCGGGCTTCCATCCACATGACGCCAAGGATGTTTCCGACGACGACATAATGAAACTTAAAGAATTTTGCTTGCGGGAAAATGTTGTGGCGGTGGGGGAAACGGGTCTCGATTATTACCATAAGAACAGCCCCGCCTCCAGGCAGGAAGATGTTTTCAGAAAAGAGATAGAAGTTGCGATGCTGATTCAAAAGCCACTCATTATACATTGTCGGGAAGCATACAGCGACTGCCTTGCCACCTTAAAAGGAATCTCGAAAAGTTACAAAGGCGTGATTCATTGTTTTTCCGGAACTATCATTGATTTGGAAGATTTTGTTGAGCTTGGATTCCATATAGGCATCGACGGACCCATAACGTATCCTTCCGCAAAACAATTGACCGATGCGGTTAAAAGTTTGGATATAAAAAGGATGCTGGTAGAGACAGATTCCCCGTATCTTCCGCCTCAAAATATAAGAGGAGAAAGAAACGAACCGCTTTATGTAAAACATGTTATCGCAAAAATCGCCGAGATAAAAGGAATGTCTTTCGGGGAGATTTCGCGCATAACGGCTGATAACGCGAAGAAACTATTTGGGATTCGTTGTGACGGATAAAAAATAGGACAAACAATATGAACAGCATTATTTACCGTTATAAAAACTCTCTGTATGTAAATATCACGAACAGATGTCCCTCAAGATGTGTTTACTGTATAAAGTATAAATGGCGTTGGAAATTCAGAGGGCACGATTTGAAACTTAAGAGAGAGCCGGAAGCGCATGAAATTATAGATGAGATAAAAAAAAACCTTGGCGACGCACAAGAAGTTGTTTTTTGCGGATACGGTGAGCCCTTCATGAGATTCGACGTTATGAAAGCGGTCGCAGTATCGGTTAGAACATGTGGAAAAAAGGTAAGGATAAATACGACAGGGCTCGGGAATCTGATAAACGGGAGAGATGTTCTTCCAGAGCTTGAAGGCGTTGTGGACGCTATATCGGTCAGTCTGAATGCCTCAAACAGTTCTGAATATCAGAAAATAAACAGGAGCGTTTATGGAAAAAAATCTTTTGAAGCGGTGTTGGATTTTGTAAGAGAAGCGAAAAAACATATACCGGAGATTGTCTTAACCGCGGTGGGGCTCCCTGGTCTTGACATTGGCGACCTTAAAGCGCTCGCCGACTCTCTCGGGGTTCAATTTCGCGCAAGGCCCTATCTTAACGACTATGAAAATAGGTAAAAAGATGATTTTTCTTATTTTTGCCCTTGCGGCGGCGGCCGAGGTCTACCATGTTTTGAGCAGAAGGATAATCATTATAGCCGACGGTAAAAGAAGGATTTTTTACACAGATGTCAAGATGGTAAACGATATACTTTTCAAGGCAAAAATAAAAGTTGACGACAACGATATAGCGGAGCCCCCACTTCAGGCGGAATTAAAGTATCCTAAGATAATAAAAATAATAAGGGTGGAAGAAAAAATTGAGGAAAAAGTGGAAAATACAAAGCCAAAAATAATATATAGTTGGAAATCTTCGGCAAATCTCAGGCCCGTAAAATACGAAAAGCTTAAAAGTGTAAAGAACATAAGCAAAATCAAAGTCGTAACCCACGACGGAAGCGAGGTGAAAAGAGAAGTTGTCGAGACAAAAAAAGAAACAAAGATAGAAGAGCTTCTTACCCTGCTTGACAAAAAAAGCAGATATCCGATAAAGATATACAACCTTTCTAAATCCCCTAAAAAAAAGATGATAGCGACCGCGTACTACCCAGGCGATCCTCTCGCATGGCGCGATGGAACAATTACGTTTCTGGGACTCAAAATGCAAAGAGGAATGATTGCCGTCGATCCGAAGGTTATACCGTTGAGGACAAGACTTTATGTGCCGGGCTACGGTTACGGCTACGCCGCCGACACGGGCAATCTTATTAAAGGCGACAGAATAGACCTCGGGGTTACGAATGTCGAAGAAGAAAAACCGTGGATGCACAGGCCGGTGACGGTTTACATACTGGGGCCATCAAAAACATGGTGAGAGACGCGGCCGTTTATCGGCTCACTTTTTTTGCGGCAATCAATTCTTTGTATATTTCAATGTGTCTTTCAGTGGATTTTTCAGAGGTCATTTTCAGGGCATCCTCGTATCCTTGTTTTAAAAGTCGTTGCCTGTGATTTTCGTCTTTAAGAAGTTTCAGAATCCATCCTGCAAATTCATCCACGGTGTTGTTTGAAAGTATACCGTTTTGGTCGTGCCGGATTATACTCAAGACCCCGCCCTGATTCATAGTAATTACGGCGGTGTTGTTTAAAAGAACCTCAATGAGCACAAGGCCCTGTGTTTCGGTCACGGAGGGGAACACAAATATGTCCGACTCCTTGTAGTATTGAGAAAGCGTCTGTCTATCGAGGAAATTAAGAAAAGTCATCTTTGAATCAATACCGAGATTTTTTGAAACGACTTTAAGTTCGTTTTTCAGAACGCCGTCTCCGGCGAGAAAAAGATGAACATCGCTGTAGTCTCCAACGACTTTTTTGAATGACTCCAAAAGAAGCCCGAGATTTTTTTCCTTCCCGAGCCTTCCTGCGTAAAGAAGTATCTTTGTTTCTTGCGAAAGACCGTGTTTTTTCCTGACCGAAAACAAATCCTTCGCCTCAAAGTCATTTTTATTTACGCCGGTTGGGAGAATTTCCACCCATGTTTTTACGCCGTAGCCAATGAGCTCGTCTTTCATCTGTGGCGACGGAGCGATTACGCAATCGCATTTATTGGAGTAGTTCCTGACGATTTTTTCCGCGGTTTTCGGCGTGATAATTTTTCCTTTGAGCAGGTAATGCACATATTTTGGATAAAGTGTGTGATATGTGTATAGCAGAGGAAGATTCCATTTCCTTGAAAGGTTTACACCGTAAAGTCCGAGGGGAAAAGGAGAGTGGGTGTGTATTACATCAAGATTTAAGTCGCTTATTTTATCGTAAGTTTTTTTACTGAAACCCGGAAGCCCTATTCGGTACGGGGGGTAAAAAAGAAAAGGTATTGACGGAACCCTTATTATGTTTTTTTGGGAATCGATGTAGTTTGGATATCTCGGGGTGATGATGTAAGTGTTATGCCCAAGTTTTTCCGACTCTATGAGAAACATATCCACCGCTGTGACTATCCCGTCGATACCGGGTCTATATACGTCGGTAAAGAATCCTATGTTCATAATCTCAAATAGTGCGCAAGGGATAAGAGCGCAAGTGCACAAGTCACGGGCCTATCCTCTATTCATCTTCTTTTGCCTTTGATTTATTGAAAGTATCTATCAGCGGATGAGTGACCTGCGGCGGCGCTATTTCATAATGAGAAAACGAATACTTAAATTTTCCGGAACCCCTTGTGAGCGATTTTAAATCTATAAGATACTCAAACATCTCTCCCCATGGCACCTGAGCCTTTACGAGTTGTTTCCCGCTGACTCTGTCCATGCCCGACACTTTTCCTCTTCTTGAGTTTAAATCCCCCATTATCGAACCCATAAACTCTTCGGGAACCATAACTTCCACATTCAAAATTGGCTCAAGCAGGCAAGGCCTCGCCTCAAGAACGCCCTTTCTCAGCGCCATCGCCCCGGCAATTTTAAATGCCATGTCCGACGAGTCCACTTCGTGAAAAGAGCCGTCATCGACGGTGACCTTTATGTCTACTACCGGATATCCTGCGATGACGCCTTGTTCCATAGCTTCTTTTACGCCTTTTTCTATTGACGGGATGTAGTTTTTCGGTATGGCGCCACCGACTATCTTATCGATAAACTCGTAGCCGCTTCCTATGGGCTTGTGCTCGATTTTCAACCAGCAGTCGCCGTACTGGCCTCGTCCGCCGGATTGCCTTTTATATTTTCCCTGAACATGTGAACTTCCGAGCGCAGTCTCTTTGTATGGTATTCGCGGTTTATTTAATTCCATATCGACATGATAGGCGGATTTTGCTTTTTTCGTTATTACCTCAAGTTGTAAATTTCCGAGCCCCGCCAGCACCATCTCCCTTGTTTCGGTCCTGTAAAATTGTTTCACGGTGGGATGTTCGAGCAGGACGTTTGAGAGGGCTTGGCCGATTTTTTCCTCATCCCCTTTATTTTTGGAAAATATCGCTCTTTCATAAAGAGGTTCCGGGAAGGGAATTGGAGCTATGTCTGGTTTATGTTTATTCTCCGCGATTATGTCGTTTGTTTTTGTTTCTTTAAGCTTGGCAAGAGTTACGATGTCGCCAGCCATAGCGATTGTGTTCTCCGTTCGTTTTTTGCCAACGCAAGTCGCGATCTGTCCTATTCTTTCGGGTTTGTTTCTTGTGAAGTTCATTACATCTTTGCCGGACGTTATTTTACCGGAACATATTTTCAGGAAGTTCAAATGCCCCATCCCCGGCTCGCTCGACGTTTTAAAAACCACTCCCGAGAATGGGCTATTTTCGT
Source organism: Ignavibacteria bacterium (assembly GCA_041694835.1). Classification (GTDB taxonomy): domain Bacteria; phylum Elusimicrobiota; class Endomicrobiia; order PHAN01; family PHAN01; genus JBGFRZ01. The sequence goes on along the minus strand of JBGFRZ010000052.1, from coordinate 18,080 downwards.
CAGCGACTGGGCTTTGGGTTTCTTCGGCGATGAATTTAATAAGTGATTCGATTCCCGCCATTTTGTTTGAGGATGTCGAGAGCAGCGGGAATATGTTTCGTTCCGAAAAAGCTTTTTTTACAAATTTCACAAGTTCTTCGGTTTTTATTTCGTCTCCATTCAAATATCTTTCCATAAGAGCGTCGTCACTTGATGCCACGGCCTCTATGAGTTTTTCCCTGAACGGCTCGGCGTATTTTTTTGTTTCAGCCGTTAAATCCGCGGTCTCTTTCCCTTTCAACAGTTTCATATTCATGAGGTCGCAGATGGAATCCATCCCGGCGCCGGTCCTGACGGGGATGTAAAGCGGGGCGACCTGCTGACCAATTTTTTCTATCAGTTGTAAATAAATTTTTTCGAAGTCTATGTTCTCCCTGTCAAGTTTGCTGACGACTATGGCTGTCGGTTTTTTTTGAGAAGTCAACTCCGCCCAGAAACCCTCAGCATTTATGTCCAAACCTCCGTCGGCTGGTATCACAAAGAAAGCGTTTTCTACAACCCAGAGGCCTGATGCCGCATCGCCCCAAAAGTCGGAGTAGCCGGGGGTGTCTATTATGTTTATTTTCAGGTCGTTGTGCTCGAAATGTGATACGGAAAGATGCATTGATATTTTTCTCTCAATTTCCTCTTCTGTGAAATCGGATATTGTATTGCCTGAGGCGATGTCGCCTTTGCGTGTGATTTTGCCCAAGCAGAAAAACATAGATTCTATTAATGATGTTTTTCCCGCCCCCTGTGGACCAACAAGACAGATGTTTCTGATTTGACCACTAGAGTAGTTTTTCATGCATTCCTCCGAAGTTTAGAGAATAGCGTATAGCGGATAGAGAACAGAGGACAGAGGTCAGAGGACAGGGAAAAACCTCTCACCCATCACCTCTCACCTCTGTCCTCTCATAACGCTCTTGCCATTATGATATCTTTTTTTATCTGTTTTTTCAAATCCGCTCTTGACATGAATTTTTTTTCGCTTCTCATTTTACTAATCAGATAAAGTCTCCATAAACCCGCCTCGGGGAAGTTTTGTCCGTCGATAATATGGAATTCGACTTCAACACCGCCCCCTTTTTTTATTGTAGTTGTCGGCGAAGTTCCGATATAAATAAGGCATTTGTGGTCTTTTTTGTTCGAGGCTATTCCGTAAAAAATCCCCCCGGGCAGGAGTTTCTCCTCGTTTACCCGCAGGTTGATTGTCGGAAAACCAAGCTTTCTTGCGATTTGTTTACCTCGCACTTCGTTCCCTGTTATCGAGTAAAACCGCCCTAAAAAATTATTTGCTTTCTCTATCTCGCCTGACAAAAGAAGATTTCTGATAATGGATGACGAGATTATTTTTTCATCGCGCATGACCGGTGGAATTATTTTTACCTTGACGCCGTATCTTTTTATTTCTTCCTCCATAAGACCAGCTGAGCCGCTGGCGTTTTTTCCGAATTTAAAGTTGTACCCGAGGACTATAAAGCGCGCCTTTAAATCAAGGAGCACCGACTTGATGAATTTTTCAGGCGTCATGTTCCACAACCAAACCTTGTTCGGTAAAATTACGATTCTTCCGAGATTTAAGCTCGAAAGATATTCTATTTTTTCGTCGAGGGTGGTAAGCATTTGACCGTCTGGGATTGAAAAAATTCGCTCGAAGGTGAGAAGACAGCTTTCCAGTCCGTATTTTTCCGCCGTATTTATGGTTTCTCCGATCAGTTTTTTATGACCAGGATGTATGCCGTCGAAATTGCCGATAGTAATAACACGCATGATAGTAGATAGTAGATAGTATGTAGTATGTGGGGGAAGGTAGTGGCGAATAGCAAATAGTGAACTACGTCGCTGAATTGATAAGTCGCCGTGTTAGTGTCCACTAACCACTTACGACTTACCGCTTATTCACTATTTCCTGCCTGCTACCTTTTCCGCCAATTTTTTCTAAAAGTTTTATGTTGGTTATCGTCATCGACTTATCGGCTGATTTCACCATATCATAAATCGTAAGAGCGGCGACCGCAACCGCTGTCAAGGCTTCCATCTCGACACCCGTCGAATACCTGGCTTTTGCTGTGGCCGTAATTTCAACGCCCGAAGGTTTTTTCGAATATCTGAAATTAATATCGCAACAGGTAAGGTTAATTTTGTGGGTAAGAGGCAGCAGTTCGTCGACTTTTTTTGAGGCGAGGAGCCCGGCGGTTTTTGCGCAAGTAAGGACGTTTCCTTTTGAGATGAGATTTCTCTCTATAAGTCTTAGTGAGGCAGGCTCGATCTTTATGAAGCCCGATGCTGTCGCCGTCCTCTTTGAAATTTTTTTGTCTGTTATGTCAACCATAGTTAAATCGCCGTTGTCTTTGATGTGGGTAAGTTTCATCCGATTTATCCTCCTATGGCAGCCATTGATTTTGAGGCATTTACGAAGTTGTCATGATTCTCGGGCTTGCGCCAAACCACTTCCTTAAACGCTTTTTTAATCAGTGAAGTTTTGCTCTCTTTATCCAGAGTTGTTCGGAGTATTCCTTTTATGTCGACATGGAAGCTGTGCCCAAGGCACGGTATGAGTTTCCCGTCGCATGTGAGTCTCAGTCTGTTACAGTTGCGACAAAAAGGATGGGAAAGCGAAGAGACAAAACCGAGTTTTATTTTGTTGGATTGATAGTATCTGCCGGGTCCAAAAGCGGGTATCAAGGTTGGCAAGAGTTCGAATTTCTTTATGAGCGTTTGCTCAAAATCAATAAAGTTAAAATCACTTTTAGCCCCGCTTCCAAAAGGCATCTTTTCTATGAATTTCAGGGTTATGTCCATTTTTTTCGACCAATTTATAAATTCGACGGCGGTGTCCACAATATTTTCCACGACGACTATATTTACTTTTATCGGCGAGAATCCCAGGGAGTGCGATTTTTCTATACCGTTTAAGACGGCGCTGATATTTCCACCGGTGTTCGCTTTGAATATAGATGGGGAGAGAGTATCAAGACTGATATTTATGTGTTTCAATCCGGCATCGTGCAGTTCGACAGCGTATTTTTCAAGAAGGATTCCGTTCGTAGTTAGTCCAAGGGAGAGGTTTCTGCGTATAATTTCGGATATAAGATGAGAGAGGTTTTTTCTTGTTAGAGGTTCTCCGCCCGTCAATCTATAGTTTTTAATATCTAATTCGTCCGCCGCCACGTCTATAACTTTCAAAATCTCTTCATAACTCAAAATCCCGGCTTTATCAAGAAGTTCTTTTTGACCCGAAAAACAATAGCTACATTCCAGATTGCATCTATCCGTAACAGATATTCTTAAATACTCTATACTCCGTCCGAATCTGTCTTTGAGCATTATTTGTGTTCCGTTTTTCCTCTGAGGATATCAATGCTGTGTGGAATAATGGGAAAGAGAATTTTTATTATTTCGCGTGCGGCTTTTTCCGAGCCCGGAAGATTTATGAGCAAAGTGTTTTTTCTGATTCCCGCCGTGGCGCGTGAGATGGCGGCGAATTTAGTTTTCTTAAATGATTCCCACCTTATAAATTCGGGTATCCCCGGACAAAGCCGCTCCATCGCCTCCCTGGTGGCCTCCGGTGTCCAGTCTCTTGGGCCAAATCCCGTGCCACCCGTTGTAAAAATTATGTCTATATCGCTTTTATCGCACCAATCTTTCAGTGTTTTTGAAATAGCGTCTTTTTCATCGGGCAGTATTGCATATTTTTTTACATCAACCGAAATTTTACCGCAGGACAGTTTTCTCATCTCGCTTTCTATGGCTGGCCCGGAAGTGTCCGCCCTTTCTTTTTTGCTCGCTTTATCTGAGCATGTCAGTATTCCAATGTTTATTTTCTGCGGGCTTTCAACGATTACTCTGTCGCCGTTCTTTATATTGCCTCCGACCAGCACTTGCGCAAAAACCCCTTCTTCCGGCATGACACACTCTCCCGCTGTTTTGTATATGATGCAGCCGCTGTGACATTCTTTGCCTATCTGCGTTATTTTTAGCGTCGGATGCTTCAAGTGACGGGGTTTTGAAGACGCTATTATTCTTATGATGTCGCCAGTCGCCGATTTTTTCCAGTCAATGCCCTCTGTGGTTATGTTTTCCGCAAAATCTCCCGGACTTACGGTTATGTCGCTTTTTTTCATTAGTTTTCTCGCTGCGCCCCAATCCAAAAAACTCACCTGTCTTTTCGAAGAGAAGTGGGCGTCGTTTTTAACACCCTTGTTTTTGACTAAAAAACCGTGGTCTTGCGGTTTTTTTTTGCCACCCTTTTTTCCACAGAGGTTTACGCTTATTATTATACCTTCCATATTATTCGTCCATGACACCAATCAATGCAACAACGCAAGATGAGACTTGGATTTTTCCGCGCCTATTTAATTTTATAAAATTTTTACAATAATTGACAAATTTATGTATAATAGTAAAGAGGAGGTCGCCATGAAATGGGCTAAGATATTTTTCACTTTGTTTTTGGTTTTTTTTGCGGGATTGTTTTTTTTAAGAAGCCGCCCGCAGAAACTAAGCGAAGGTATTTTGAACTCTGCTAAAACCGAAATCTCCACGGTTAAAATCTCAGAAGATGCTGTTTCGCTTCAAGAAGCGTTCATACAAGTGAGCGATGCTGTTAAACCCGCGGTCGTAAACATATCCGCCGTTTACCTCGAAAGGGTGACGGCTCCACAATACGAATTTTTCTTCGGCTCTCCGTTCGAAGATTTTTTTGAAGAGTTTTTTGGCATGCCGTCCGTGCCCAGAAAGAAGGCAAAACCCCAGATGAGGCGGTACGAAGGAACGGGCTCTGGTTTTATAATTGATGCCACCGGGCATATAATCACTAACGAACATGTGATTAGAGGAGCTGAGGAGATTCAAGTCACCGTTTACTCCCCGGATGGTTCTCAAAAAAAATACAAAGGGGAAGTTATCGGCAAGGATCCAAGGACGGATCTAGCGGTAATAAAAATATCAATAGGCCGCAAATTGCCCTATGTCAGGATGGGCGATTCGAATAATCTGAGGGTAGGACAATGGGTTATAGCGGTTGGCTCGCCTTTCGGGCTTGAGCAAACGGTCACAACTGGCATCGTTTCAGCGAAAAGACAAGCGATATCAATAGAAGGAAAAACTTACAGGGATTTGATCCAGACCGACGCCGCCATCAATCGCGGCAACTCAGGCGGTCCACTTTGTAACTTGAGAGGGGAGGTTGTCGGAATAAACACGGCTATTTACGCTCCCACGGGGGTTTTTGCAGGTGTCGGTTTTGCGGTTCCGATAAACAGGGCGAAAGCCGTGATAGACGAACTGATAAAGACAGGGAAGGTAACGCGATCCTGGCTTGGCGTCGAAATAAGGCCCGTCGACGTTGCTATTCAGAAAAATTTCAATCTTCCGAACGCGGCCGGCGCTTTTGTAAGCAATGTTCTTGAAGATTCACCTGCCGATAAAGCAGGTCTAAAAAGGGGCGATGTCATAGTCGAGTTCGACGGAAAAAAAATAGATACCCCCGTCTCTCTTCAGGATATTGTAGCGGCCACACCGCCCAATAAAAAGGTCGCTGTAAAACTTTTCAGAGATAGTAGGGAGCAAAATTTTTTTTTAACGGTCAGTAAGATGCCGGAAGATGTGAAGATATCAAATAGAACCGAAGAAAGAGAATCGCCTCCGCCAAAGTTCCACGAGTGGCTGGGAGTAAAAGTCGCAAATTTGACGGATGAGATGCGGAGCGAATACGGTATATCCACTTTGGATGATGGTGTCGTCGTAATCGATATTGAATACGGCTCAAAAGCTTCTGACATCGGGCTTTCCGAGGGCGATTTAATAAAGGTCGTGAACAACCAGAAGATAAGCTCAATCGACGATTTCAAAAAAATTTCGGAAAAAATAAATTTGAAAAAGGGCGTTGTGTTGGATATAATTCGTGCCGGCCGTCCGATGTTTCTAACATATTACGAAGAGTGATTATAAATTCCATTGATTATATTCCTCTCATAATTTTTCTGGCGGAATTTAATATAAATAGCAAGAGAATCGAAAGTAAATGAAAATACTTGTTATAACCGCTGACGCTGTTTTCAGAAAAAAGTTTCAGGATGCATCCGAAAAATACAGTAATATAAATGTGGATTTCGCCGTTGCGGCCGACGAGGGAATTTTAAGAGTAAAGCACGGTCATCCGGATCTGGTCGTGGTTGATACCGAAACCACCTGTGTGAATGCGCAGGTTTTTTTTGATTATCTTAAAGATGAAAAAATCAACATCCCATCTTTTTGCGTCGGAGAAAAACATTCGGTTAAATACCCCTTGTTCAGAGGCAACCTGAAACGTGAAATTGGCGAAGGTGAGATAGAAAAAGTGATTTTGAGCAGGAACGCACAGAAAAAAAAGGTGCTCCTTGTCGATGATGACAGGGATTTTGTTTCTGTCATTGGAAATGTTTTGGGTGGACTTTACGATTTTTATTATACTTATGACGGCTTATCCGCGTTGAAAGTTTTAAGAAAAAACCGTCCGGACGTTGTCGTACTTGATGTGAATCTTCCCGACATTAACGGCTTCAGACTCTGTCAGATGATCAGGGAAGATCTTGAATCGGAAGTTAAAATCCTTATGCTTACCGTAAGGGGAGCAGAAAGCGATCTGCGTCTCGGCGCCGGCGCTGGCGCGGACGAATATATGCAAAAGCCGATTTCAAACGACGATCTTTTGAATAAGATCGAAAAACTGCTCAAAGCCCGCTGATAAGAATAATTAGATGAGTGATGGCAAGTTACAAGGACAACTATGAATTACAAGATATTGATTGCTGACGACGACACGGAAATTCTGGATCTTCTTGTTTTTACGCTTGAATCCGAGCATTATAATGTTGTAACGGCATTGGACGGCGAAACCGCTTACAAGAAGGTAGTTTCGGAAAAACCCGATCTTGTCATACTTGATGTCAACATGCCAGGCATGAGCGGATTCGAGGTTTGTCAGAAGATAAGGGAAAACTCGGACATATGTTTGATTCCGATAATTATATTAAGTTCTCTCGTCAAGACAAAAGACAAAATAACAGGCATTAAACTCGGTGCAGACGAGTATCTGACGAAGCCGTTCGAGACCTTTGAACTTATGGCCCGGGTTGAAGGGCTGCTTAAAAGGGCCAAAGAATCGCTCGCCGCAAGTCCCCTGACGGGGCTTCCCGGAAATGTTTCTATTGAGACGGAGATAAAAAACAGGCTTTCTGAAGGAAAAAAATTCTGCGTCATTTATTCTGATTTAGACAACTTTAAATCCTACAACGACAAGTACGGCTTTGACAGGGGAGATGCAATAATCAAACTCGTTTCGGCTATTTTTCGCTCAGCGGTTGGAGAGCTGGGCAATTCTGACGATTTTCTGGGACACATCGGTGGGGATGATTTTGTGGTTGTCACATCCCATGAAAAGCAAAAGGATATTACTGATAAAATCATCGCTTCTTTTGATTCGCTCATTCCAAATCAATATGACGACGAGACGAGAAAACAGGGATTTATATGCGGGGTGGATCGCTTTGGGAATCAGGCGAGGTTCCCGTTAATGAGCATCTCTTTCGGTAGCGTCAGCGTGGAGCCTTCAAAATTCAAGCATTATTCTCAGATAGTCGAAAAAGCGAAGGAACTTTTAAAATCCGCCAAGACACTTTCGGGCAGTCACGCCAAGTACGAATAATTATAATCCCGCTATAATCCAAATAACGCCAAGTATTACAAAAATTGTTGCGGCCGCGATGGCCATGGTGGTTGAAGCGGGTTGCTTTTTTGGCTTCTCTTGCGACCCCGAAATGTCTGTTCTTCGCGCTTTCCCTTTTCTAACTTTCAGAACACTCCTTTCGACGACGGTCAGGTTGCCGGCCGAATCCGTTGCTTCTACTTTTATCTTGACAACCCCATCTTTGTCTTTTACAAGTATGGCATACAAGAATTGTCCGTTATCTTCGATGTTTGTCGGAACGCCGTTTACAAGCAGGTTTGTGTTTGGCTCTGTAATTCCTTCGACATAAATAAAATCCGTGTCGTATTCCCCGCCATCTACGGGCGAAATTAGTTTTATCTCCGGGGGAATCGTGTCTATAACAAAACTGCTCGGTTGCGAAAATCTGCCCTCAAAGCCGAGTTCGTCCATATACGCTATTCTCCAGAAATAAAGTCCGTCGTTGAGTTTCAAATCTGCGTAGTCGATGGAAACCCTCCCTTTTATATCTTTTACCTCGTCCAAGACGATATTCGAGAAAGACGCAGTCGTGGAGATTTGAAGACGGTATTTTTTGACCGTCCCGCCGATGATTTTAGTCGACGGTTTTTCTTTTGCAGGGGCTTCCGCGTCTTTCTTCAGGGCTTTCGGCGTGGTCTCGGGCGTCTCTACGGCAAGCTCGAACTTCCTTTCTTTCGCCGATAAAACTCTCGTTTCCTTCAAATCCACGGCAAAATCGGGCATTTCCGGAAGTTTGATGGGCGAGCCCGGTGCCATTTTGAATTTAACTTCCGTTCCGAACCCCTCTTTAACCGTTACAGTTTTTCCTTGAGCGGTAACGTCTATGATTCCCTTATAGACCTCAACCAATGTGGTTTTGTCTTCCTTAATTTTTGTTTTGAAATCCGGGGCATCTGTCTTTGCGATGATTTTCGGATTTACGACGGTGTCGGCGGTGAGAATCTTTGTTTTTGACGCCCTGACCTGACCGGATAAAAGTTCCGCTTCTTCCCTGGGTTTTTCCGGTCTTACTATAAGAAGCGAGTTTTCATATAATTTTAAGATTTCTCCCGACGGAAATTTTACATTAGCCTGGGATTTTTCGAGCGTTCTGATACCGTCTTCTTCATAAAGTTCCATATTTAACAAAGCCCTTCGCCAATCCGCCTCCTTTCTTCTTCTGTATCTGACGTCTTCAAGAATATAGACAAGATACGCCGCCCTCAAGTGTTCTTTAATTAGAAGGATAGGCACTTTTATTTTCATCCCGGGCAGAATAACATTGGGATCGCTGGAAAGCTGCGGGTTGTGTCTCAGGATATCCGACCATCTTTTTGAATCTTTGAGATAGTGGTTCGAAACGCCCCAAAGCGTGTCGCCTTCCTTTACGGTTATCTCTTGCAGCACCTCGGCTGCAGAAATGCAGGGGATAGGGGACAGCGAATAGTAAAGAGCGAATAGCAAATAGCAGAAAAACTTCTGCGCTCTGACCCCTGATTTCTGCTGCTCTACTGCTCTACTGCCCTGCTGTTCTATCATATATATTCTAAACAATCGGTAGTGTAAATGAAAACTTCGAGCCCTCGCCTAATTTTGACTCAACCCAGATTTTCCCGCCATGCGCTTCTACAATGTATTTGCATATAGTCAGACCAAGTCCCGTCCCGCCCCTTTTCCGTCCGTCGACCTGCTGGAATTTATTAAAAATTTTGTCCACGTAATCGGGTGGAATGCCCTCGCCGGTGTCAATAACGGAAACTATTATAGAGGCGAGAGGAGAGAGGACAGAGGACAGAGGTGAGAGGTCAGAGGTGAGAGGTGAGCGGTGAGCGGTGAGAGATGAGAGGTTTTCCTCTGCCCTCTGTTCTCTGTCCTCTGTCCTCTGTCCTCTGAGCTCTATCGTTATTTTTCCACCCTCCGGTGTAAATTTAATGGCGTTTGAGAGAAGATTTGCGAAAACCCTTTCCATGAGCGCGCCGTCGAATTTTATAGGCGCCTCCAGGTCATCGGAGGCATCTATGTCGAAATGTATTGATTTTTTTGCGAACATTCCCTCCAGCATCTGCGCTGCGTTTCTTGCGATTTGAACTATGTTCGTTGGCGCAATGTTTAGTTCCATCTTGCCCGATTCGAGTTTTGCTATGTCAAGTATGTCGTTAATCATCGAAAGTAGTTTTTGAGAAGAACGGTCCATTGTGTCCAGCATCTTTTTCTGTTGTTCCGTCACAGGTCCGCCAACCCCGTCTTTCAGAAATTTCAAGAAACCTCTTATAGAAGTCATCGGGTTTCTAAGGTCATGTGTGATTGAGTGGAGAAAGGTTTCTTTCATCTCGTCGATTTCTTTTTCAAGGGTGATGTCGCGAAGTACGGTTACAACGCCTATGGGGGATTTTTTCTGAGGATGTTCGACGATGTTTGAGGATGCTTTGTAATAATTGGATACGGCGCCCTCTACCACCATTACCTCTTTCGCCTGGCTTTTTGGATTTTTGACGACATCATCAAAAGCGTTTTTCAGGTTTTCGTCTTTTATAAACTCCCACACCGGCATATTTATAACTTCTTTCTCGGGCAATTTCAATGTTTTTTTTGCCTGGTCGTTATAGAGTTGTATGTTTCCTTCCGCGTCCGTCATGATTATCGCGTCAAGAATCGAAAATATTACCGCTTCGGTTTTCGTTTTCTCGGCGAGTATTTTGTCGAGCTGCATCTCATCGTATTTTTTAAGCTCTTCCGCCATCGAGCTGAAAGTCTTCGCCAGGTCTTCTATTTCATCTTTGGATTTTATATTAGAGAGCTGTCCTGATATTTCGAAATTTCTTTTGGATATGTTTTTGGCCGCCGCATCCAGACGCTCTATCGGACGTGTCAGCCCCCTCGCCAGAAAAAATGAGAGCAAAGACGCCGCAATCACGCTGATTATAGTCAACAGGATTGTATTTCTTGTCATCCTTTTGACAGAGATATAAGCTTCGTCTTTATCCTGTTGAACGACCACCCCCCAACCAACGTTTTTTACCGAGGCAAAAGCCCCGACGACCATTTTCCCGACAGGAGATAGGTATTCCGCTGAGCCGACAGCATCTGCTGTAAGGGATTTTTTTACGATGTCAAGCTCCTTAAGTTCTGCGTTCTCGGGCAGAATTTTTCTTATCGCTCCGTCTGGCATTATGAGCTCGCCGGCTCCGCTAACGACGAAAACAATACCGGTTCTTGCGAACTCCGTTTCGGCTATCTCGCTGTTTAAGACGCTTAAGGAAAGTTTCACAAAAAGAGAGTGTGTCGCCGTGAGTCGGAAGAATTTCTTTACTATCGTTTCACCGCCACCGATCTCAGTTTCGGCCGACGGAATACCCGAGCGGACGAATTTTTTGAAAAGTTCGTTTTTGGAATGATTTAAAAGGACGGGGCTCGCTTCAAGGTCGGGGTTATATGCCTTGAGGAGTTCCCTGCCGGATTTATCGACTATTGAAATTGATATGAAGCTCGGATTTGTGTCAAGCAAGGCCTGAAGTATTCCGTGTCTTTCCTGCCAATCTATGTTTAATTGCAGGCTTCTGGCAGCTATCGTAACTTCTCTATCTATCTCGTTGAGGTGATCCGATATTTTTTTTGAGATGGAAGTTGCCAGAGTCGTGTGGAGTTCCAATATCGCATCCTGCATACCAACCCTATTTATTCCGATGGTTCTTATCCCGACTATTATGGCCGGCGCTGATGCTGTAATAATCATTAAAGCGGCGAGTTTCGGATATAGTTTTACTTTAAACATAAATTAGCGAATAGCAAATAGCGAATAGAGGAGAGAGATGAGGGGCGAGAGAATAAAATGCCGTAAAGCGGAAAGCGGAAAGAGTTAAAAGCCGTTCACCCTTCACGCTTTACGCTTTCCGCTTTGCGTTCTCCGCTTCCCGTATATTTCTCTCTTCTCTGTTCTCTGACCTCTGTTCCCTGTCCTAATATGGCCAGTTTGGTGAAGTAAAATTTTGTGGGTGGAACTCTCTCCATATGGTTTTTTGCCATGACAGATTTTTATACTCTATCGGCGATATGGTTGTTGGTGAGTAGTACACTACGGGCGTCCCGGCAACTTCAGCGTTACCTTTTATGGCCACCCCACCAATCACTGTTGAGTTGGCAGTCCCTGTCAAATTACCCGTGGCAAATAAAAATCCGTGCAAGGCAACTTTGTTTAGAGTTGTAGAAGAATTTTCCACCCACCCCCGTCCTGTCCAGAATGTCCATGGGTCAGTTGCGCCACCCACCGAGCCGAAGTTGTTACAGCGATAATGTTTTGATGCACCCGCAGGGACGATGATGGGATAGTTGTCCTTTGTTTTTCCCCCGGCCGCTCCAAATTCTGCATTCCCCTCAACGATTATTCTACCTCTTATAAATGAATTTTGAAGTGTCATATTGCCTTTTATATAGTAAGTCGCTGTGGATGTCTGGTTGTCCTCGAAGTTGTTAAAGGTAACATTAGATTCCCTATAGCCGCTTGTTCCCGTAGGCGAACCAGGTGGCGGGCGGTAGTTTTGAGCGAGTGTTTTATATCTGTCAAGGTCAATTTCAATATCTGGAATTGTTGCAAGCGATGTCCATTCCGGACCACTGTAACTTCCCGAGAGGCAAATGCTGCAGGTGCAGTTGTTGGGCGGCGTAGAGCCCGTGGTGTCTCTGGGATTTACGTTGCCTGTCGCGTATTTTTTAGGATAGAATCTTTTCTCTGCCGCCCCCGAAAGGTTAATATTCCCTTTTGTTTTTATAGGCCCCCAGTGAACTTCAAAGTTTCCGCTCATAGATATATTGCCATCAGTTCTTATGCTCGTATCAAGTAAGTCGGTGCCGTATATAGAGTATAGACCTCTTAACTCTCTATTGTCGTCATCTCTTCCCGCTGCCATTATCGCTATTTCTGTGTCCGATACTCTCGCCACTTTTATCCTGTACACCCCACCAGCCACGTCGCTGAATGTTGTATTGCCGTCAAAGCCGGAGCCATGGGGGATAGTTCCCTGTGCGGCGTTTCTCCAGTTAGTAGCGTTTTCGTTCATTTTCCATACCGCCCTGTCGAGCCCAGCCTCGGCGATTTGAAAAGCTGTGACGGTTTTTTTCTGCTTAACGGTCCATTTGGCTTCCTGATGGAGCAGAAAAATCATAGTCGGTATCATAATAGCGATTAAAAGAGAAATCCCTAAAATAATAACCAACGACTGACCCTTGTTGTTTTTCAGCATAAAAGCCCTCGGTATTTAAATGTTCATTATCCTTATTTTTTCAACTGACATCTGAAGCGCTTTGGCATGGCCCTCGTAAGTCGCCTTTTCAAAACAGATTGAAATTGAGATTATTGTATCGTCGTCCAGCCTCGGATAAGCAAATATCAATGCTCTTAAATTTTCCGCAATCTTTTGCGTATTGAAAGATAAGTCTGTGGTTTTTTTCACACTCATGTAAAAATTTGTACCGTTCTGATAAAACTTCCACTGGGTTCCCTTGATGTCTGTAAATTCAATCATTGACCATGGAGGCTGTGAAGAGTTGAATCTAGAAACTATCACCGTAGAGGCGGATGATTGCCGAGCATTTCTGTTTATAAGGTCTATGCACCTTCGCGCGTCTCTCTGGATTTCAATCCTCGCCTGGCTTATTCTGAAGAATCTCGTTATATTGACCATGTAATTTGTGGTTATGACGGACACCACACCGACAATTGCGATGACAATCATCAACTCTATAAGTGTGAACCCGCGTTTATTGTTCATAATTAGGGTCTGCTGATCCCGCCAAGGCGGGACTAAAATGCTAAAAATTCAAGCACTACGACGAGAATTAAACAACTGAAACTATAAAAACAACGCTCAAAGTGCACGATTTTTTGCTATTCTTAATGTAAAGACCTTGCCACGAAGTAGAAATAGGACGCAGATTTTTGCAGATGAGTTTATAGTTGCTTTAATCTGCGTTTATCAAAGTTGTTTCTGCGTTCATCTGCGTTCAATTATTTTTTAGGACGCAGATTTACAGGATTATCGCAGATTAAAAACTTTACCACGAAATCACGAAAATTAGAAATCACAAAATTCTTTACAAGTATTTTCGTGTTTTCACGCTTTCGTGGTTCAAATCTTTTTTCATCTGCGTCTATCTGCGTTCAATTATTTTTTAGAACGCGGACTTTCGCAGATTTGGTAGATATGCCAATCTTGTCAAAATCGGCATTGAGCTGCGTCCAAAAATAAATCTGTGGTGAATTTTAGCGAAGCGTCAGTGAACCCTAATTACGGTTTCTATTACCAATCGAAGTTTACGATTGTCGTGCTTCCAGCCACCGCCGCATACCCTAATTTTTGGGTTCTCGGGAAAGACACCGTTCCACCTGTGACTTTCGGATACCAGCCGTATAAATTATAAGTTGAGCCACCCCTGACGTCAAGTGTGTAGTTGCCGTCGGAACGACTGACTGTTGAATAATAATTTGGATTTAGCGATGCTCTTGCCGACGGAGTTATGTTTATCGGTTCGGCAGATATGGTTGAAGTAGTCGCCACAATCAAAACCCCGGTTTCTATAAAAGCCCCACCATCTTTGACGTATCCCCTGAATTTGCCGTAAAGAGTTGAAACCACAAAAGAGTTGTAATTCCCGGAGGTGTCAGAGGATTCGATAACGCCGCTTTGAACCGATACGGTCCGGGAAGTTGGTATTGAAGTTTCTCCGGTTTCGATAATCGGACTGAGTCTGTAATTATTTAAGTCGCTTCTTAAGTTGGAAAAACTGAAATAGCCGAACGCATCGGTCAGAACCGAAGTGACTTCGTTGTTGCTATTGTCATATATCGTTATGGGAAAATCACTTAATCCGTCGCTCCCGTTTATAGTTATCCGGCCAACCACACCGCCTCCCGTATAGATATCCTGCCATCCCACATCCGTAAACCCACCTGCAATTACACTGACCGGCCCGGTGGAGCTTGACGTGTATCTCGGGTCTTCGTTGTTAGGATTCGTGTAGACATAATTGTCACCCGAAACGACCGGAATCACAAATCTGCCGGACGCATCGCTTTGTGTCCGGCCGTCTCCCGCTATGACTTTTATGCCTTGGGTAGGTATAGCGTTTACCCTGACGCCCCCTCGAAAGTATCCATAGTTTGACGCTATGTTTAATATGACATTAGTGCTGAATGAGAGCCCTGTCGTCAGAGTGAATGTCGATGTTGCTCCATAAAATCCACCGGCTGTGGTTGTGGCGATGGCTGAAACATTCCATGTTCCGGTTGCCACCGTCATGTTAAATGTAAAATACCCCGTCGCTGAAGTAGTTACTGGCGATGATAAATCGTCGGAGGCAAATACCACCGCCCCCGCCAAGGGCGTTCCGGTCATGGGGGTTTCGGAGTTTAAAGAATTTTGCGGATTTCTGCTGGAGTGCAAGGCAAAGTCTGCCCTGTTGTTGTTGGAGTCAAAAGCATTGCCATTAGCGTTAGGCATGGTTGCTCCGCTGGCGGATAAGCGTTCAATAACATTATTGTTGCCTATCCCCTGTCCAGCGCCTCCGAATTCTTCTCCACCCGCTACAATTACGCCTTCTGTTTCCATTCCATTGCTTGGAAAACTTCCCGCGCTACCCCATGCCACCGAGTCGATATAAACACCGTATCTTTGAAGAGCCACGCCCCCTCTTCTTTGTTCTTTTATGCAGTCCTGCGCCCCGCCCGTGTAATAACCGTCTGCCGCAACGCCGCCCACCGACGTCACACTTGCTATTAAAAAGTATCCCATTGATGGAATAACAGGATCTGCTACAGCGTGTGTCCACAGAGGAAAATTTTCAACAACATTGGCGTTAGTAATATATTTTAAATCATAAATATGGGCATTAAACCCGTCTCCGATTCGGATTGGATAGGTTGTCGGGTTGTATAGTTCAACATACTCCAGAGTGCTGTTCCCGTCGTATCCGGGACATATTTCGGATATAACCAGATGGTCCCTTATATAGACAAAGCCGCTTATGTTACCGTAGGTTTTAGGAACAAGCTGTATGTCGGAAAAAACGACTGTGTTTCCTTCACCGATGACATGAGCAGTAGATATTCTGTTCCAGTAGCCGGTTTTTGAAGCGACTACACTCATCATCCCGCTTGAGACGCGCATAGACCAATATCCATTTGTGTCGGTAGTCGTCCGCCAGTTGGGATTTTCTGCCACGACGACTGATGCGTTAGGTATCCCAAGCGTTGTTGCCGTCGATGTCGTTATGCGCCCGCGGATCTGCGCGGAGAGTTTTCTTCTATCGGGGTCGTCTATCATGGTTGTCAGAGATATAGACCGTTGCTCATTATTTTCAGTCCATAGTACAGTTGCGGTAATTTTTTTAAGTCCAGTGTCGTCCGCTGTGGGAAGAAGTTCCATAAGAGTCGTTCCGGATTCTACAACTTTTTTTATAAGAACGCGCCTTTCGTAGTTTATTCCGCCCACCAAAACCCCGGTCTCGGGCTCGTAATACACTCTGTCATAATTGGGACCGCCTCCCTCCGTCAGATCAGAGAGTTTCGTGACAGCCAGACGTTTATAGGGAATATTTTTCAGCTCCTCCAATTTTTCTGCGGTGAGATTTGTGGCGACGGTTCTTGTCCGAGTAGCGAGGATGCCCCCACCTATGCTGTAAAAGGTTCCGACCACAGCGGCAAAAAGAATGCCTATAATGGCTATGCCTATCATCAACTCTGCCAGTGAAAAACCATTTTTTTTCTTGTTCATTTTTTTCATCACAGGGGACGCAGAACACGCAGAGAACTAAACCCTTAAAAAAGTTTCATGTTGCATGGTTCATAGTTTCAAGTTCAAACCCTGAAACTTTTGAACATTTAAGGGATTTTGGGTTTTTTCCATTTTTTGTTGTGCGTATAAAAACAAAGTGTTTGAGCGGGTTTAATCAAGTGTGAACACTTGATTACCTCGCAGTCCCGATTTATCGGGACGAGAATGAGCGAAAATACATAGTCAGACAATTAACCCCACACACATCATAGCGATATTGCAAAATCCTTAACCAATGTTACAACAACATTTGGAGAAGAGCCAAGATTTTGAAACTTTATTCTTGATGTTCTCCGTGCGCTCCGCGGTTAATAACTCTCATAATTTAGCATAAAAATCCGATTATTTCAAGAGATTTTATTTCTATTTTTTAGAAATGTTTTTTTCGCGTCTTCAATGCTTTTATTCAATGTGAAACCGGCGGCGTGTTTATGCCCCCCCCCGTTAAATCGTTTGGCCAATTTTGTCAAATCAAAGTTTCCTTTAGAGCGCATGCTTACCTTTGTAAAGCCGCCTTTTATTTCTCTGAAAAGAACCGAGATGCCGACCCCCTTTATACTCAGAGGATAGTTGATAATCCCCTCAGTGTCCCACTGGGTGGCTTTATTTTTTTTGAAATCGTTCATAGTGAGTGTCATAAATGCGACTTTTCCGTTTCCCGAAATTTCAAGCGAAGTGAGAGCGGCGCCGAGCAGTTTGAACGCCCCAGTCGCTCTGTTGCCATAGACAAAATCATTTATTTTTACCAGATTTATGCCTTTTTTGAGGAGCTCCGAAGCCATGCTGTAAGCTTCAGGCGTTGTGTTTTTCTGCTGGAATTTCCCGGTGTCGGTGAGTGTTCCCGTGTAGAGGCAGGTGGCAATATCTTTTGAGATGTCCACACCGAGATTCTTCAACATCAGGTAAACCTGATAACATGTAGAACTCGACAACGGTTCTATGTAGTTTATATCTCCGAAAGGATTGCTTATAAGATGGTGGTCTATGTTTATTATTTTTTGCGCTTGCCCGGCTTTGAATATATTGCCCATCCTTTCCAGATCCGAACACTCCAGAATTATGGCAAGGTCGTATTTTTTCGAGGCGGGAACTGATGAAATTCTGATGGATTTCGAGCCGGGGAGAAACTTGAGATAATCGGGTATAATTTCTTTTGAGTATACGTCCACTTTTTTCCCGAGTTTCTTTAAGGCGTGCTTTAGCGCGAGAGACGAGCCGACAGTATCACCGTCGGGACGGGCGTGCCCTGCGATAAAAATCGTTTTCGCTTTTTCTATTTCGGAAATGATTTGTGATAGTATTTTTTGTGACATAGTTTTAAGTAGTATGTAGCATGTAGTATGTAAGGGGGGATAAAGCAAAATCCGTCTTCCCTGCCTACTACCTACTATATACTACATACTGCTTTTCTCTTTCTCCAGTTCCTCGAAAATCTCAAAGACCCGCGCTGCCCGTTTTGTCGTCGGGTCGTACTCAAAAATTAGTTTTGGAAAGTTTTTTGTTTTAATGACTTTAGACAAATGCCG
>JBGFRZ010000012.1:0-48876 GCA_041694835.1 Ignavibacteria bacterium | reverse complement strand
TTGAGAGAAAATTCAGAAATTGAAAGAACTGTCAGCAATTTTTCAAACATAAATTGCTAAACCTACCGGCTAAATGGCGCTGGCTTTGCTAAATACTGACTTTTTCAACACTCTCAAAATAAAAACAATGACGAATATAAAAAGGGTTCTGGCTATTGATGACGATCGCGCTATTTTGGATTTTTTAAGAACGGCGTTGGAAGACAATAATTATCTTGTCGATTTGTGCGAAGATGAAAACGAGGCGAGAACAGCGTTGTCGAAAACTCTGCCCGATATAGTGCTTATAGATGCCAGCATGCCTGGTATAGACGGTATCAGTCTCTGCCGGCATATGAAGAGCGCTCCATCAACCGCTGACATTCCCATAATTATTGTTACGGCTTATGACGATGAAGAAACGAAACACGACGCATTCTTGTTCGGCGCCGACGAATTTATATCGAAACCATTTGAAGTAAAAGATTTACTTGAAAAGATAGAGAAACTGACCAGCTCAAAAAAATAACAGATGGAGGCGAGAATGAATTTAATACTGATAATCTGTCTCATATTGCTGACCGTTTCGATAGTTACCGCAATGATCTTTTGGATTCTCACCTTGGTGCAGTTGAAGAAGGCCGCTTCGGAGGCTGAATTAATAATAAAAACTCTGAACGGCGAACTTAAATCGTTGGAGGGTGCCGCAAGGTTTTTGGGCGGCATGACATTCTCTACGGTTGCAAAATTTTTAACCGGCATCATCGGCGCTGTGTTAAGCCGGGGTATTTTTAAAAGAAAGCACAGGGAAAATGAAACAAAATCTTAATTTTGGTCCCGGCATCTGACCGGGACAGGAGGTGGGTTATGTCTGAAAGATCTTCAGGGGAGACCATCCTTGCTTTTTTACTCGGCGGTATTATCGGCGCGGCCATAGGGGTTTTGTACGCCCCCTCCTCCGGTAAAGAGACGAGAAAAAAGCTCAAGGACGTAGCCGACGATTTAAGAGAGAGCGTCGATGAATTCGTCTCGGATATTAAAGAAAAAGCGTGCGACGAGAAGGATAGGATAGAGTCGGCGGTGACAGCGGGAAAGAAGGCATACGAAAAAAAATAATCCCCTCCCCCAAAAATTGTTTGAAATACCGAATGCCGCGGTAGCTCAGTTGGTTCGCCGTTGCGACGAATAAGTCGCAACGAGTTTGGCGAAGGGCGCGAGTTAGTGAGCGCCCCGGAAGAGCTCGCTCTACCGACTGATTTTTACTGCGTGTTAAATTCAGGTAAAGAATATTCAAGTTTGTTTGAAATAGAAGTAATGCCGCGGTAGCTCAGTCGGTAGAGCATCGGTCTGAAAAACCGAGTGTCGACGGTTCGATTCCGTCCTGCGGCATTTTTTATTAAAATGCTGCGTCGACACTTAACTTGTGCGACAGGCAGATTTTCCTGCGGCATTTTTTATTAAAATGTCGCGTCGACACTTAACTTGTGCGACAGGCAGATTTTCCTGCGGCATTTTTTATTAAAATGCTGCGTCGACACCTAACTTGTGCGACAGGCAGATTTTCCTGCGGCATTTTTATTCGCCGAGGCATCTCAACGGCAGAGTAATCGCCTTGCCCCGCACCATTTGCCGGGATAGCTCAGTGGTAGAGCAATGGTTTCGTAAACCATAGGTCGCGAGTTCAAATCTCGCTCTCGGCTGAAAATGGTGCGGGGTGAATAAGCGATAGTCTGCGGGTTCAAATCCCATCATCGGCTGGTTGCAGTAGGATTAAAGTAAAAACGGTCGTCTCATTTTTATATCTGTCGGGCGATGTCTTTTTGTCGCTTTACATTGTAAATTTTGATAAAGCTTGAAATTTTAATATAATGAAAGCGTTGAAATTCAACCGTTAATTTCAGGATGGAGGATTTTATGTCTAACACAGAGAGAATGAAGGCCCTTGAACTTGCCATATCTCAGATAGAGAAAGACCACGGAAAGGAAGCCGTCATGAGGCTCGGGGAAAAACATGCGAAGACTCAGGTTGAAGCTATACCTACCGGGGTATTACCTCTCGACATCGCCATAGGCATCGGTGGGATTCCGCGCGGTCGAGTGATAGAAATTTACGGACCGGAATCAAGCGGTAAAACCACCCTGACGCTTTTAATCGTGGCACAGGCTCAGAAAATGGGCGGCGTCGCGGCGTTCATCGATGCCGAACACGCCATGGATCCCGAGTACGCAAAGAAGCTTGGTGTCGACATAGACAACCTTTATATATCGCAACCTGATTCCGGCGAGCAGGCTCTTGAGATAGCTGAAAAGCTGGTTCGTTCGGCAGCCGTCGATGTCGTTGTCATAGACTCTGTCGCCGCGCTAGTCCCCAGAGCAGAGATAGATGGAGAGATGGGAGACGCTCATGTTGGTCTGCAGGCCCGCCTTATGAGCCAGGCACTTAGAAAACTGACTTCCGTCATTTCCAAATCGAAGACCAGCGTAATTTTCATCAATCAGATAAGACAAAAAATCGGCGTTATGTGGGGAAATCCCGAGACCACGACAGGCGGCCTTGCGTTGAAATTTTATGCATCCGTGAGGCTTGACATCAGGCGCACGGAAACTATTAAAAAAGGCGACGAGGCGGTAGGCAGCAAGATACGGGTTAAGGTGGTAAAAAACAAGGTATCGCCGCCGTTCGGACAAGCCGAGTTTGAGATGCTCTACGGTGAAGGCGTCAGCCAGGAGGGTTGCTTAATCGACGCCGCTGTCGAAGGCGGCCTTGTCGAAAAATCGGGCACGTGGTTTATGTACAACGATACAAGGCTCGGACAAGGTAAGGATAATGCAAAAAATTACCTCAAAGAAAACCCAAAAGTCGCCGAAGAGATAGAAAAGGCCGTAAGAGATAAATTTTTCGGGAGTAATCGCGATAACAACTCAATGACTGCCACGATTGGCAAAGCGGCGGGTTCTCCTGCCAGGAAAAAATAGAGAGCGCAGCAAATAGGAAAACCCCATAAGTGTTTTCATTTATTCTCCCCCGATGTAAGGTCACACCTTATGTTGTCAAATGTTGCCCTTGACAAAACACGCTTAAACACTTTGGGTTATTTAATGAAAAGAACATTTTTAATGATATCAATCGCCCTGTTCTTTGTTGCCGGCTATTACCTGGGGCGAAAAAGATACACACAGATAACACCTGTCATAGCGCAGAGAACATCCGCCCTTGGTCTGAAGAGAAATATCGTCGATTACGGCACAAAAAGGGTTATTCAATTCTGGATCGCTTTCGGGCTTGAAGGCTCAAAAACAGGCGAAGATATGGTTTATTTCCAGAGGGAAATCCCTCTCGAAAACGATGAAGTGACCAACATAAAAAACGCTGTTCAAATGCTTCTTGAAGGACCTCTCCCTGCGGAAAAACAACTGAGACTTTACAGTCTTGTTCCCGGCGGCAAAATAAAAAACATCGCCTTTAGGGACAAAAAACTGACCTTGAATTTTTCAAAGGATTTTTCACCCGGCGGCGGCTCTTTGGCAATGTGGCAACTCAGGACGGCTGTCGAGGAAGTTGTCAGGCAGTTTCCGGATGTTAGAACTCTTGAAATTCTGGTTGAAGGAAGAAGTGCGGCGCTTGAACCGTAATTGTGGAGAGAAAATGAAGATTCTTGTCAGCGGCGGGGCTGGTTTTATCGGTTCAAACATAGCAGACAGATACATACAAGAAGGACACTCGGTAGCCGTAATAGACAATCTCTCGTCAGGCAAAAAGGAAAACATAAATCCGAAAGCGAGGTTTTATGAAGCCGATGTTTGCGATGAAAAACGGATATCGGAGATTTTTAAATTAGAAAAGCCGGAGGTCGTAAATCATCATGCCGCTCAAATCGATGTGAGAAAATCGGTTGCCGCTCCTGTTTTTGACGCAAATGTCAATATCGTCGGAATCATAAACATTCTCGAAGCGTCAAAAAAAAACGGCGTAAAAAAAGTCATTTTTGCGTCTTCGGGCGGGACCATTTACGGAGAATGCGGCGATGCGCCTCCCGACGAATCTGCCAAACCAAATCCGCTGTCCCCCTACGGGATTTCAAAACTCTGTTCGGAGTATTATCTGAACTACTACGCAAAAACATACGGAATAAAATTTACTTCATTAAGATACACAAATGTTTATGGTCCCCGACAAGACCCGCACGGCGAAGCAGGGGTAGTTGCGATTTTTTCAGAGCGTCTCCTAAACGGCGACGATGTTTTTATTTACGGCGACGGCGAGCAGATGCGGGATTATGTTTATGTCGGAGATGTCGTCCGGGCAAATCTGCTTTCATTGGAAGCGGGTGATGATGAGATTATAAATATCGGAACATCCCTGCCTATAAGCGTCAATCGACTATTTGAATTACTCTCGTTACAGTGGAAAGATAGTGTTTCAAAGGCAATCAACAAACCGCCGAGAACCGGCGAACTTTTCAAAAGTTTTTTGAACATCAATAGAGCCAAAAGGGTTATTAACTGGTCGCCGCAAGTAAAAATTGAAGACGGATTAAAAAAGACGCTCCTTTATTTTAAGTCCCGCAAAGCGAGAGATGGTATATAAAAATCACCGCAGAGTTTGCAAAGAACGCAGAGAAAAAAGATAAAATGAAACCACAGATTAACACAGATAGAAAGACAGAAGTAAGAAGATAGAGAATAGCAAATAGCGAATAGCAAATAGTGAATAGCAAATAGTGAATAGCAAATAGCGAATAGAAGATAGAGATGAGAGATGAGAGGTGAGAGGTGAGTTTTTTCTCTCGTCTGACCTCTGTCCTCTGACTTGTGCCCTTGTGCTCTTGTGCACTTGTGTACCTCGTCCCGTGTAAGACGGGACCTTACAATGCCTTGTGCTCTGCGGTGAAAAATCATCATAGGAGTTTGTGATGTTCGGAGTTATTTTAGCAGGCGGCGCCGGCACACGTCTTTGGCCCAGAAGCAGGGCGTATTGGCCGAAATTTCTTTTGAAATTCGGCGAGTATTCGCTTTTACAGGAGTGCTTTTTGAGGTTGTCGTCGTTTATGCCCTCTGAAAAAATTTTGGTGGTGGCAAATGTCGAACATAAGTTTCTGATAAAAGAAAACATAGCTGACCTCGGGATAAACTATCCTGAATCCAACATAATCGTAGAACCACTTGCCAGAAACACCGCCCCCGCAATAGCCCTCGCTTCAAGATACATCATTGAAAATTGCGGCGACGAACCCGCTCTCTTTTGTCCGAGCGACCATCTGATAAAAGACAATAAAAAATTTGCATCCGTCGTCAGAACAACCGAATCTGCGGCGAACAAAAATAAAATAGTCATTTTTGGGATAAAGCCCAGCCGACCTGAAACGGGCTACGGTTATATAAAATTCGGTCAGAAAATCGTTGACGGAATATACACCGTGGGAAAATTTACCGAGAAACCCTCCCTCGAAAAAGCAAGATTATATGTTAAAAACAGAAACTTTTACTGGAATGCCGGGCTCTTTCTTTTCAAGCCGTCAGTAATTCTTGAGGAGATAAAAAAATTTATTCCCGAGGTTTATTCAGGGATTTCGCGTCGTGATTTTCTAAGCAAAAAAAATTATGAAAAAATTGAAAATATCTCCATTGACTTCGGCGTAATAGAGAAAACAAAAAATATTGTGGCGGCAAAACTTGATATAAAGTGGGACGACCTTGGCGACTGGAATTCAATGGGGCGGGTCTATAAAACAGATTCTAACGGCAACATATTCGAAGGAAAAGTCGTTGACATCGACAGCCACAACATAACCGTTCTGGGTTCAAAAAGATTGATAGCCACACTGGGTCTTAAGGACATTGTCATAGTTGACACGGAAGACGCTCTCCTTATCTCGAGCAAAGATGCATCTCAGAGGGTAAAAGAGGTCGTGGAAAAAATATCTGAGCAAGAGGAAAGTTTATATCACAAAAGTGTAAGTCGTCCGTGGGGCGACTACACGGTTCTTGAAAAAGGCAGGGGATATAAAGTGAAAATTATACATGTTCTCCCCGGAAAAAAGTTGAGTTTACAGAAACACAAAAGACGTTCGGAGCACTGGCTTGTTGTCGACGGCAGTGCAAAAATCGTGAAAAACGACAGGTCGTTTATTCTTAAAAAAGGGCGGCTCGTCGAAATACCCGCCTTTACGACTCATCGCCTTGAAAATATCTCGAAAAAAATGCTAAAATTGCTCGAGATTTCCCGTGGCAAATACATAGGCGAGGACGACATAATAAGAATAGCCGACGATTTTAACCGCAAATGACACGGAATGTCATTTGCGCGAAAGCGGGAATCCATAACAAGCCCATGTCGTGTAATCTGTGGTTAGGTATTATTAAACCACCAAATACATCCCGCCTTTGGCGGGATTCTGCGTTCATCTGTGTTCGTCTGTGGTTTCATAGGTTAAATTTTTCGTAAGAGACAAAATAATGAAAGCATTTGTGATGGCGGCAGGGGCGGGAACGCGACTAAGGCCATTAACTTACAGCATTCCAAAACCGATGGTTCCCGTCGTGAACAAACCCGTTCTAGAGCATACGCTCGAAAACTTGAAAAAGCACGGTATCGAAGATATGGTTATGAATCTTCACTACTACGGAGGCATGATAAAGGATTACTTCGGCGACGGTTCCAAACTGGGAATAAATATAGAATATTCTTATGAAAAAAAACTTCTTGGAACAGCCGGCGGAGTAAAGAAAAAAGAGGATTTTTTCGACGATACATTTATTGTGCTCTCGGGCGACGGTCTGACGGATTTGGACTTGACAGGGGTTTTGAACTTTCACAGAAAAAAAAAGGCGCTTGCTACGATGGCTCTCAAGGAAGTTGATTCGAAATTCGATTACGGCGTAACCCTCTGCGACAAATCGGGGCGAATCAAAAAGTTCATCGAGAAACCCCGATGGTCGGATGTCTTTTCAAATACGGTCAACACAGGTATTTATATTTTTGAGCCCGAGATATTCAGATATATTCCCAAAGGCGAGTTCTATGACTTTGGTTCTCAACTTTGGCCCAAACTTCTTAGTATGAAAAAAAACATTTATGGCATCGTGATAAATAACTACTGGACTGATGTCGGCAATTTGAAAGAATATCGTCAGGGACAGCGAGATGCTCTCGACGGAAAAATAAAATTAAATATACCCGGAGAGGAGAGGAAAAAGGGGATTTATGTAAGTCGCGGCGCAAAAATAGACAAGAGAACAAAATTGATTGCGCCTTGCGTGGTTGGAAGCGATTGCGTTATCGAAAAAAATTCTATCATCGGACCACACACGGTTATAGCCGCAAAATGCAAGATAGCGTCAGGCGCCGTTGTGTCGAATTCAATTTTGTGGGGGCGCGTTGAGGTTGCGAAAAATGTCAAACTCGACAACTGCATAATAGGTTACAGAGCAAAAGTTGTTTCTGACATCTCCGTCTATGAAGGAACAATTTTGCTTGTTGATTAAGCAGCAAGTAGATAGTAGGTAGTAGATAGGTGGTAGAGAATAGATAATAGAGAATATAGGCAATAGTGAATAGTGTAGCGGCGGGATTGCCATCCCGCAAAAAAACGGCGAATAGCAATTCGCTCTACATACTACATACTGTTTTTAATTAGGAGGAGAAGATGTTCAGCGGTGATTATGTTTTTACATCGGAGTCAGTGACAGAAGGCCATCCGGACAAGGTTTGCGACCAGATTTCGGATGCGGTGTTGGACGAGGTCTACAAAAAAGACCCGCCGTTAAAAAATAATTTCAGGTGCCGCGTCGCGTGCGAGACCTATATTACGGTTGGGCTTTTGATAGTCGGAGGTGAGATAACGACCGACGCTTTTGTCGATGTTCAAGACCTTGCCAGAGGTGTCATAAAAGACATTGGCTACACCGACGCAAAATATGGTTTTAACTATCAGACATGCGGAATACTCAACGCAATCGGCCGTCAATCACCCGATATTTCCCAGGGAGTGACGAAAAAAGGAAAAACAATCGGCGCCGGCGACCAGGGTATTATGTTCGGCTATGCCACCAATGAATCCAATGATTTTATGCCGCTTCCCATAAGTTTGGCTCATCGTCTGACAAACCGTCTTGCCGAAGTGAGAAAGAAAAATCTCCTCGGTTATATCGGCCCCGACGGAAAATCTCAGGTGACAGTTAAATACTCCGACGGAAAACCTGCGGGGGTTACCAAAATAGTTCTTTCGACGCAACACACGGAAGATTCTGTCGACAAAAAAACCGGCAATCTTGCCAACTGGGCAAAAGATGAGATAATAGATTCCGTAATAATGCCGGTTATCTCGAAAAATTTGCTCAAAAATTTCAGTTTCAAAAACGACTGTTACATAAATCCCACGGGAAGATTCGTAATCGGAGGACCTCAATCGGACACGGGTATGACGGGCAGAAAAATCATCGTCGACACTTACGGCGGAATGGCGCCTCACGGAGGCGGCGCTTTTTCGGGGAAGGACCCGACAAAGGTTGACCGCTCTGCTTGTTACATGGCCCGATATATCGCAAAGAATGTTGTCGCCGCCGGCCTTGCGGAAAAATGCATGGTTCAACTTGCTTATGCCATTGGTGTAGCAGAGCCGGTCTCTATTATGCTAGATTCCCTGGGCACTGGCGTCGACAACGCAAAACTTGAAAAAGCGGTCAGGAAGGTCTTTGCACTTACGCCCCGTGGAATTATAGAGATGCTTGAACTACATAAGCCGGTGTATTCTCGCACGGCGTCCTACGGTCATTTCGGTAGAGAAGAATTCAAATGGGAAAAAACCGATAAAATCGCCGCCCTGAAGTCGGAAATAAAATAGAGCACAAGAGCACAGGGAGGGGATATAAAAAACTACTCGTGTGGCAAAAAGCAAACGAGTTAGCATATCAAATTTATTTAGCGACAAAAAAGTTTCCGAAAGAAGAAATCTACGGAATTACATCTCAAGTAAGAAGGGCGGTTTTATCCATACCTACTAACATAGTAGAAGGATATGGAAGGCAACACAGAAACGAGTTAAGGCAGTTCATCAATATCGCCTTGGGTTCATTAGCGGAGACGGAATATCTTTTGGATTTTTCTTTAAGATTAAAGTACCTTACGATTGGGGAACATGCTAAATTGTATAGTTTACATACGGAAGTCGGAAAAATATTATGGAAGTTCTACAAATCCTTATGACTTATGCGATTAAGCGATTAAGCACTTGTGCACTTGTGCTCCTGCACCTTGTGCACTAAAACAGGAGAAAAAATGAAATACCACATCAAAGACATTAAGTTGGCTGACAAAGGAAAAAATAGAATCGAATGGGCCCAAAAAGATATGCCTGTTTTAAGGCAGATTAAAGCGAGGTTTGAAAAAGAAAAACCTCTCAAAGGAGTCAAAATTGCGGCGTGTCTTCATGTTACGACGGAGACGGCGAATCTTGCAAAGACCCTGAAAGCCGGTGGAGCAGAAGTGCGGCTCTGTGCGTCAAATCCTTTAAGCACTCAGGACGATGTTGCGGCATCTCTTGTCAAACACTACGGAATTTCTACATTTGCGATTAAAGGCGAGGACAACAAAACGTACTATAAACATATTCATGAGGCTCTCGCCAACAAGCCGCAAATCACCATGGACGACGGAGCGGATTTGGTCTCTACCATTCACTCTCTAAACTCTAAACTCTCAACTCTCAACTCAATAATAGGTGGTACGGAAGAAACGACTACGGGGGTTATTCGTCTAAAAGCGATGGCTGCGGGGGGTGTGCTCAAGTATCCAATTATTGCCGTCAACGATGCCCTTACAAAACACTTGTTTGATAACCGTTATGGCACGGGCCAATCGACTCTCGACGGAATAATCCGAGCGACGAACATCTTGTTGGCGGGAAAAACTGTGGTTGTTGCTGGTTACGGATGGTGCGGCCGCGGTACGGCGATGAGAGCAAAAGGTATGGGCGCCAATGTCATAGTCACCGAGATTGACCCGCTAAAGGCGATTGAAGCCACTATGGACGGATTTGTAGTTATGCCGATGCCCGAGGCGGCAAAAATCGGCGACTTATTTATTACTCTGACGGGCAACATAAACGTTCTTGATAAAAAACATTTTGGGGCGATGAAAAGCGGAGCGATTGTCTGCAACTCCGGGCACTTCAATGTCGAAATCAACATCCCCGCTCTAGAAAAACTCAGCCGAAACGTTCGCAAAGTTCGTGAGTTTGTGCAGGAGTATGCGATTTCGGAAACTCAAAAAATTTATGTTTTGGCGGAAGGACGCCTGATTAATCTTGCCGCTGCTGAGGGGCATCCCGCATCGGTGATGGATATGAGTTTTGCAAATCAGGCGCTTTCGGCTGAATATATGCTCAAAAACTCCGGAAAACTTGAAAATAATGTTTACTCGGTTCCGAAAGACATAGACGAAAAAATAGCGAAACTAAAACTTGAAACGATGGGAATAAATATCGACAAGTTGACACCCGAGCAAAAAAAATATCTTGCTTCGTGGCAGGAGGGGACATAAAGGCAGAGAGTAAGAGAAAAGAGAGTAAGAGAAAAGAGAATGAGCGAAAGACCACACAAGAATTTATTAGTTTGGCAAAAATCTGTTGAATTAGCCAAAGAAATATATGAATTGACCAAAAAATTTCCTGAGACAGAAAAATACGGGTTAATTCTGCAGATTCGTCGGGCAGTTATATCGGTTAGTTCCAATATTGCCGAAGGATGTGCTCGGCAGTGTAGTAAAGAAAAAATACAGTTTTTCTATATAGCTCGTGGGTCATTAAGTGAAATTGATAGTCAAATAGAAGTAAGTAGAAAGTTAAGTTTTATATCTGCTGAGGATACAAATAAAACACTAGATAAAGTTAACGATGTTCATCGTCTATTAAATGGGTTAATTGAAGCCCAGAGGCGGAAAACATGAAAAATATTTCGGGTTTGATTTTTCTCACTCTCTTACTCTCTCACTTTCTCACTCTCTGTCTTTACGCCAGGTCTTTCAATGTACTCGGAACAAGGCCGCTTGGAATGGGCGGAGCGTTTGTTGCCGTCGCAGACGACGCTCTCGCTCCCCATTGGAACCCGGCCGCTTTGGGACTTCAGAAGGGATTTGATTTGCAAATTCCGTTCAATGCCAATCTCGAAGCGACGGGGAATATTCTGCATTCTGCCCAAAAGGTAGGCGATTCGTTAACAAACATCGAAAAAGTAATGAAAGCACAGAAAGAAGGCGGATACATAGACCTCCATCAGATTAAAGCATTTTCGGCTGCGCTAAAAAATTTGAAGGAGATGGAAGGAAAGGGCAAGGGTCTCCTGGCTGAAGTTGCCGGCGGTCTCAACACAAGAGTTGGAAGGTGGGCTTTTACCGTCAACAACTTCACTTCTATAGGTGTAAGTCCTTATATCGACCTTACAAATCTGTATTTAGGCACGGGAACATTTTCCAATGCGCCGCGGATGCACGGAGTTTATTATACTTCTGGCGGCGGCTCGGGTGGGATAGATTTGTCAGGACTTGTTGCATTGTCTACTACAACAGCGCCGTCGGGACTTGAAACTCAAAGCAGGGAGTTGGCAAAGGTGATAGACGCCCTTGATTCGGCGGCGGGGGTTTCACTCGGAACATTTACACCTGAACATATTGCAAACGCTCTTATCAACTATGCCCGGGGACAAGGGGCTCGAGATTCAGAAATTATAAACGCAGTAAATCAGATAGTCGACGCTAAACAGTTAATTATGGACATATTAAGCGGCAATGTATTTGTGAAAAATAACTCTAACCTTACTATCAGCGGCGTTGCTATTACGGAGTTTACGCTCAGCCACGGCCGTTCGCTTTCTTTTATTTCCGACAAACCTCTTTTTAATTCAATATATTTCGGGGTTAATGTCAAATATATGCTCGCGTATGTGGCTTTCATGAGGCAGTATTTGTTGAAAGAACAGACATTGGATTTCAATGGTATGGACACTGTGTTTAAAAAACATGTAAGTCAGTCGGCAAATTTTGGACTTGATTTAGGAGTTCTGTGGATTGGCGAAAAAATACCTCTTAAACCCCGCTTCGGACTACTTGCAAAAAACATAAACTCGCCGAGTTTCACTCAACCGACGGCTGCAAAAGATGCCGGTTATGCAAATTATGTCGTCGAACCACAACTGCGTCTTGGAGCGGCGATTAGGCCGTTCAACTGGTGGTTGATAGCATCTGATATTGATATTACCGAAAATAAAACAGCCGTCGAAGGTCACGCCGCTCGCAATGTCTCTCTGGGGAATGAATTTAACGTATTTAACAGGCCGCGGCTCAATCTCGCATTGAGAGCCGGTATGCTCAAAAACTTCGCCGTTCAACACAGCCCCCTGACATATACAGCAGGTTTAGGATTGAATCTGTTTCATTTTGTCTTTGAACTCGGTGGTGCGATTTCTGCTGACAGGGTTCTTATAGAAGGTGGCAGGGCAATCCCTTCTCGCGCGATGGCTTCTATGACGCTCTCGTTGAACTTTTAAGCAAATAGCAAATAGCAAATAGCGAATAGCAAATAGTGGTTGGTGGTCGGTGTTGTAGTTGCTGATTTACTCCGCACCTCGCGGGGTAGACGACATTTCAATGCCGTGCCTCCAGAATTTATTTGGGGAGGCAATCCACACGAGAATTTGGTATGTTTTTCAACCGATTTCGTTTGATTATAAATGAGCATAAATAAATGTAAGAAAATCAGAGCGATAGAGGGACGAGGGCAAGTGCACAAGTGCACAAGGGCACAAGAGCACAAGTCGGAGGACAGAGGACAGGGAACAGAGGGTAGAGACGAGAGGACAGAGGTCAGAGGACAGAGACGAGAGGAGAGAGGTCAGGGAATGGAAATTTTTATTCAATTCCTTCTCCCCTATCCTCTATTCTCTATACGCTATTCTCTCACCTCTCATCTCTCATCTCTATCTTCTATTCGCTATTTGCTATTCGCTATTTGCTATTCGCTATTTGCTATTTGCTGTCCACTACACGCCGCTCCGCATATATCAGGCAGACGAATTCCCGGCCAGCCTGTCGACGGTGTCAGCCAAAGAGCACAAGAAGCCCAACGTTTAAGGGCACTCGGTTACGCTCCTGAAAAAATACAAAAAGCCATCGGTGCAGTCGGGGTTCAAAGAATAGCGGTCGTTTTTATGAATTTTCCATCCGCTGGCACAACTACAAGTGGCTCGCCAACAATACAAAATTATACCAACATTATCGGTTACATCGCCGCCATGCGGCGGTTCTATAAAGAAGTATCATATAACACGTTGGATTTGCAATTTTCTTACTTCCCTTCCACCTTCCCCGTGCCTTCAGCATTTATGGCCGATAACGCGATGGAATTTTACGGCGATCCGGAGAGGGGAGATGTACTGATAAGAGAAGCCATCACAAAAGCCGGTATTAATAAGTTGAATTTTGACGGTGTTATGGTTGCCCGTGCCGGCCTTGGGAATGAGTCAACAACTAATAATGGTGATATTCATTCTGCATTTTATGTTTGGTCCCCTGCGGTTAACGGATTTACGGAAGGTTTTTTAGTTCCTGAATTCCAAAGAAATGCTTCGCCGTTCGGTGTATATTGCCACGAGATGGGGCATCAGTTGGGATTGCCTGATTTATACGCGACTGACGGAAGAAAAATGCCTTCGCAGGTGGGTGTATGGTGTCTTATGGATATGGGCACTTGGGCAAATAATGGCACTAATCCGTCTCATCCGAGTGCATGGTGCAAGCAACTTCTTGGCTGGGTTGCGCCGCTAGAAGTGACGACCGGAAATCATTCAATCAATGTGGTCTCAAATTCTTCGGATGTCATCAGAATACCGATACCGACCGCCGACAATCCAGCAAACGAGTATTTTCTTGTAGAATATAGAAGAAGTGATGCCTCTTTTTATGATAAAGGACTTCCGGGTAGCGGTGTTCTGATATGGCACATTAACGACTCTATTGGAACGATAGCAAATAATGATGTGAACAACTATGCAATAAAGCGGGTTGATTTGGAGGAAGCCGATAACTCAGATCCGTCTGCAAATTACGGTGATTCAACAGATCCCTGGCCCGGCCAAAAGGGGGTATTTGCTTCTCCACAGTCAGACGCTTATAACGGAAAACTTTCGGGCATCACTGTCGGCGGTTTTGAATTATTTACTTTGTACGCATCATTTTCTATTGACAGAATTCTTGCTGCCCCAACTCTTGCGCTCTTAAAATCCGTAAATTATCCAAATCCCGCTGGAAGAAATTATTTTCATCCGCGTCCAGGAGTTATGACGACAATCAATTTTCAGATGACAAGACCCCCCACTTCTTTAAATCTTGCTATTTACAATATTTCAGGCGACAGAATCAAAAATATAGAAAAAAATTCACTCTCGGTAAGAATGTCTGCCGCCGGCGGTTCTACGGATAATAAATGGGTCTACGAATACGACTGGGACGGGAGAGACGAATCCCACTCACCCGTGGCGCCGGGAATTTATCTCTATAGAATTCGGGCAGACGGACAAGTAAAAGTCGGCAAGATGGTGGTGGAGAGATAGCAGATATTAGATAGTAGTGCTCTGTGACAGAATTTCTCGATAGTGTCAGGAACAAATCCCCCTTACTCCCCCTTTAATAAAGGGGGAAACGAAGCAGGGGGATTTACAAGAGAAGTAAATAGGAAGCAAAGTTGGCAAGTTAAAAAATCGAACACCTGTAAAATATCAAAAACTAATGTCACAGAGTAGTAGGTAGGGGATAGCAATGTAGCATCATCGTCTTGCGGTGCTAATCTGTGTATTGTAGCGGTCGCATTGCTATGCGACGATTTGCGGGATAGCAACCCCGCCGATACTGGTGTTCTGTCGCGCTGCCTCATTTTTAAGCAATTGCTTAAAAATCTTTTTTCTCTGATGTGTAAAAATAATGAAATCATTTAGAGAAGTAATTACCTTCAACACGAAAAATCGGCGGGAGTTCATAAACATAACGCCGCAGGTCGAAGATGCGTTGAAAAAAAGCGGCGTCAAAGAAGGCCTTTGTCTTGTCAATGCGATGCATATTACAGCGTCTGTTTTTATAAATGACGACGAATCGGGACTTCACAAAGATTTTTCTGATTGGCTTGAAAAACTCGCTCCGTATGCTCCCGAAAAATATCGCCACAACCTTACGGGCGAAGACAACGGCGACTCTCACTTGAAAAGAACAATTATGGGCCGCGAAGTGGTTGTGGCAATTACCGGGGGAAAACTGGATTTTGGTCCGTGGGAGCAGATTTTTTACGGCGAGTTCGACGGCAGAAGACCAAAAAAGGTGTTGATAAAAATTATTGGTGAATAATAGATGTGGACGGCAATTAATTTTCAGGCGCGGAGGCGATTTTTTCAAATATTCCGGCAGGAATTCTGGCGGGTTTTAATTCGTTGTTGACGCAGACAAGTTTGGTTTTTCCTTCGACAATGAGAACACTGGATTTTTTATTGATGGCCTTATATCCAAAAGTAAAACTTACTTTACCCATCTCCACTATTTTTGTCATCACTGTTATTGTCTCACCGAGTCTCGCTGGTTTTTTATAATATATTTCTGCACTTACAACTACGAAATGAATGCCTCTTTCGGCTAATTTGGCTACATCGATTCCTTTTGAAGCCATAAACTCGGTTCTTGCGCGCTCGAAGTATTTGAGATAGTTTGCGTAGTAAACAACCCCGCCGGCGTCGGTGTCTTCGTAATAAATTTTTATTTCCATACAATCAGTATATAAAATTTGTGTAAACTCTGAAAAATTTGATAAAGTATAGCGCTTTGTTAGAGAGTATTATACTTTATGGAAAAAATCCCGATAACTATCGTTGGCGGTGGTGTTATAGGCCTTGCTATAGCATGGGAATTATCTAAAAACGGCAAAGAGGGCGTCTTTCTGTTTGAAAAAAATCCGTTTTTGGGCGACGAGCAATCAGGCAGGAGTTCGTGCGTTATTCATGCCGGAATTTATTATGCCGAAGGTTCGCTCAAATCAAAACTCTGCGTCGGCGGAAATAAAATGCTCTATGATTTTTGCGCCAAATATGACATTGCATGCGCTAACACCAAAAAAATCATCGTCGCCGTAGATGAGGAAAAAACTCAAAAAATTGATTATTATTTTCAAAGAGCAAAAGCAAACGGTGTTGAGGGATTAAGAAAAATATACCGGGATGAAATAAAAAAACTCGAACCGAATGTCGAGGCTGTAAGCGCTCTGTTTGTGCCGTCAAGCGGAATAATGGATGTTCCTGCCTATATAAATACGCTTGCCAGATTGGCGAAGGAGTCGGGAGCGGAAATTATCAAAGAGTCGAAGGTTGTTAAAATTGAACCAAGAAATGACTCATTTATAGTCCATGTTCAAAATCTGCGAGGTGGAACAGAGTTGTTTGAAACAGAGATTTTAATAAACGCCGCGGGACTCTATTCCGACGAAATCGCATCTATGATAAATCCGAAGAATCCTTACCATATAACTCCTTTGAGAGGAGAGTATTACAGATTCGATTCAAGCAAAAGAGACGACATAAAACTCAACGGAATGAATGTTTATCAAGTGCAGGAACCCTTTTACATAGACGGGAAAATGTATCTTGGAATCGGAATACATCTCACACCAAAATTCGAACTTAAAGATAACAAACAAGTCATAGGAAGCTCTGTTTCCGTGGGGCCCACTTCAATTCCGGTCAAAGACAAACATGATTATGAAACCGGCCGTCGTGGTCCCGAGTATTTTTATGAAGACATTGTAAGATTTTTCCCGAATATAAAAATGGAAGATTTGCAAATCGATTATGCGGGCAATCGGGCAAAACTCAAGGATTACGATGACTTTGTCATCAAGAGAGATGACATTTGTCCCAACTGCATTCATTTGATAGGGATTGACTCGCCGGGATTGACAGCGTCGCTTCCGATTGCAAAATATGTGAAAGAGAATTTTTTTTGAAATAAAAAATCGCCACAAATAATTTTGGAACCACAGATAAACACAGATGGACACAGAGAACAACAGGAGTTAAGGGGTAGGATGAGAAACAACTCTGTGAACTTTTTTTCGGAGTTTATCCAGTGCGGTATAGTGCTCCGTCTCACAAATAGTTGTTCTTTTGCATGAGCGATTTTTTGGTTGTAGCCGCACCCAACTTGTTGTGCGACAACACACCCCCAACCCCTCTTTTTAGAGGGGAATAGCATCGCAAAGCCTGTCCTCGTGAAACTTGTCCTTGCCCCGTATCAAAGTACGGGGTAAACTCCAGTGGATAGGGAGAGCGATGCGGCTACAATCTGACGAACCAAAATGCGCTATTTGTTTTACCCGCTTCTGTATTCTGTTTTTTCGCTACTTTCCTTTTTTTCTCTTCAGATATCTCTCCATCTTTTGTGATTTTCATTTTTTGCATTACAACATCATTTGATATAATTAAAGCGACTATATTTCAAGTTCCGGGAAATGGACAGCAAAAAATTTTTTATCAAAACTTTCGGATGTCAGATGAATGTGGCCGATTCGGATTTTATTGCGGGTTATTTTGACAGCAATGGCTATTCTGCTTGTGAAAATCCTGAAGATGCAGATGTTATAGTCGTCAATACCTGCACGGTGAGACAGCACGCTGAAGACAGGGCGCTTTCTTTCATAGGAACCTTGAAAAAGATAAAAGCAAAAAATAAAAATTTAAGGATTATCGTGGCTGGCTGCGTTGCAGAACGTCTGAAGTGCGAATTAAAAAATAGATTTCCTTATGTCGATCTTTTGCTGGGAGCGAAGGATATGGACGACTTTCGGAAGCATCTAAGTGAATTTTTTAATTCAAATGACGAATACGGCGGCATCTCGTCCGGTCGATCGGATTTCGTTACAATAAGCCGTGGATGCTCAAACTACTGCTCCTATTGCATAGTTCCTTACGTTAGAGGGGAAGTAAGACACTTGCCCGTTAAAGATATAATTTATGAAGTGAAAAAAAAAGCCGACAGCGGCATTGATAGAGTCGTTCTCCTCGGCCAAAATGTAAATTCGTACGAATATGATGGCTGCGATTTCGCTGAACTTCTTGAAGAAGTTTGCGGAATCGAAAAAATCAGAAGCGTCGGATTTCTCACGAATCACCCGAAGGATATGTCAGACAAAATAATAAAAGTCGTCGCAGAAAATCCAAAAATAGAAAAACACTTTCATCTACCGCTTCAATCAGGCTCGGACAGGATACTCAAACTTATGAATAGGGGATATACGAAAGACTCATACAAGAATCTCGTCGATAAAATCAGGGTGGCGATACCATCCGCAGAGATTTCGACGGATATCATTGTTGGTTTTCCGATGGAAACCGAAGAGGACTTCGCTGAAACCCTCTTGATGATAAAGGATATCGGCTACTCAAACATCTTCGGCTTCAAATACTCTGTGAGAGAGCAAACATCGGCAAGCGGGCTGGAAGACAGCGTCCATCTATCGGAAAAAGAAAAAAGGCTTTCGGAAGTTTTAAGACTCCAAAAATCGCTGAAAATCACAGAATGAAATTAAAGTATAAAATTCTAATCACCACTTTGGTTTTGTTCGTCTTTTTCATTAACCTGTCCGGTATAATAAAATCGGTTATTTACTACGAGAGCGTCAGAAAATACTCGGAGATGTACGGCGTGGACCACAGGCTTGTCCTTTCGATTATATATGCCGAATCAAGTTTCATCCCACATGCGAAATCCCATAAGGGGGCAATGGGTCTTATGCAGATTTTACCTACAACTTTCAAAGATCTCAGGAGTGAACTGAATTTGGGCGACGATATAACTCTGCTTAAAAAACCGGATGTGAATATTCGGGTCGGCGTCTATTATTTGAGTATACTAAAGAAGCAAAAAATGATTACAGATGTGGAACTTCTTTCCGCATATAACGCCGGGAAAACAAAGACGATCGCATGGAAAAAGAAAGCCTCCGACGACTTAAAAATCGACGATATACCGTACAACGAAACGAGAAATTATATAAAGAAAGTGACGAGAATTTATGCCTGGTTGAAAAGGATTATATGAAAACCCAGAAGCCGACAACCCCGCTGATGGAACAATACAATAAGATAAAGGCGAGATATCCGGATTATATTATATTCTTTCGATTAGGCGATTTCTACGAGATGTTCGGCGACGATGCAATCATCTCGGCGCCTCTCTTGGGCGTGGTTCTGACTCAGAGACAAAATATTCCGATGTGTGGTGTACCTCATCACTCGGCAATCAACTATATAAAAACGTTGCTTTCAAAAGGTCGAAAGATAGCCGTGTGCGAACAACAGGAATCGAAATCTGAAAAGAATCTCATTGACAGGGATGTCGTAAGGCTGATAACACCCGGAACCGTATGGGAGGAAAACTTTGTCGAATCGGGGAGCAACAACTTTATCGTTTCAATTTTTGTTGGTGACGGCGAGCAATCGGGTTTTTGTGCAGCCGATATCTCTACGGGTGAAATCTTTATTTCGGAAACGGAGTCCGAAAAAATAAACTCCGAATTATCAAAAATAAAACCGAAAGAGATTATCCTTCCTGAAGCATTCAAAAATAAAGATTCAAAAAACATCGCCGTTATCTTCGCCACAGCGATTTCATATGTCCCCGATTGGCAATTCGACGAGAGTATTGCGCTTTCCGAGATAAAAAGATTCTCGGGAGTAAATTCATGGAAACCGTTTGGCGCCGATGGTAAGACATTTGCGCAAAAATCCCTCGGCGGAATGCTTTCTTATCTCAAACACATACAATTCCCGGACGTCTCCGCTCTTTTAAGTCGTCTTAGGTTCAAACATCAGAAGAAATCCGTACATCTTGATTCTACGGCGTTGAGGACTTTGGAAATTACATCGAACATTATGACGGGAGGAATGGAGAATACAATCGTAGAGATGCTTGACTGTTGTATTACACCGGCGGGCTCCAGATTGCTCAAGTCGTGGATTTTAGAGCCGCTGACGGATATATCCGAGATTTCCAAGCGGCACCGCGCTGTAGAATATTTTTTTGAAGATGCGAT
Source organism: Ignavibacteria bacterium (assembly GCA_041694835.1). Lineage (GTDB taxonomy): Bacteria > Elusimicrobiota > Endomicrobiia > PHAN01 > PHAN01 > JBGFRZ01. Next base: position 28,783 of record JBGFRZ010000012.1, on the reverse strand, counting down.
TTTGAGAGAGAATTTGAGAAACGCACTAAAAAAAATAGGCGATATGGAGAGAATAGTGACGCGTCTCGCGACACAGTCGGCATCTTCGCGCGAAATCTGGCATCTCGGAAAATCCATAAAAACTTCGAGCGAAATTAAAAACGAGATTATTGCGGAAAAAGCGATAACCCTGCCTTTTGTTGTCGAAGATGCTGTCAATTCTATTGACGGGCTTCAAGAAGTTGTGGAACTCATAGAAAACAGCATAGATCCAGAAAGTATCGGTTCGGGCTATATCAAAACGGGATATAATTCGACGCTTGACGAATACAGAAAAATTTCTGAAGATTCGCGCGGTCTAATAGTTGAACTTGAAAAAAAAGAAAAAGAAAGGACAAAAATAAATTCGCTTAAAATAGGTTATACTTCGGTTTTTGGTTACTACATCGAAATCACAAAATCAAACCTCCATCTTGTACCGCAGGATTATGTAAGGAAGCAAACCCTCGCCAATGCAGAGAGATTCGTTGTGTCGGGCTTGAGTGAAATGGAGAAAAAAATTTATTATGCATCCCAGAAAATAGAATCTTTGGAAAAAGAGCTTCTTTCCGAAATAAGGACGAAGATACTAAATCATCGGGAGAAAATACTGACTATAGCTCATGCTATCGCTACGATAGACGTTATTTCAAATTTTGCTTTTGTTTCAAAAAAAAACGGGTGGATAAAGCCGGAAGTAAACTCCGATGAAGCCATAGATATAAAGGGAAGCAGGCATCCTGTCGTTGAAAGAAAGTTGAACTCCGGAGAGTTTGTGCCAAACGATATAAATCTCGATTCTTCAGAAAATCAGATTCTAATTATCACCGGTCCTAACATGGCCGGCAAATCAACATATCTTAGACAGGTGGCTATTTTGGTGATACTTGCGCAAAGCGGATGTTTTATCCCGGCATCATCGGCGAAGATAGGGGTCGTTGATAAAATCTTCACGAGAATAGGCTCTTCCGACAACCTTGCTGGCGGTGAGTCGACATTCATGGTGGAGATGACGGAGGCGGCGAACATACTTAGAAACCTTTCGCCAAGAAGCCTACTCATACTGGATGAGATAGGCCGAGGGACATCAACTTTCGACGGCATATCGATAGCGCAGGCAACAATAGAGTATCTTCATGAGGCAGGCTCAGAATCACATAGACCTAAAGTCTTATTTGCAACGCACTATTTCGAACTCACTGATCTGGCGCAGAATCTTCCGAGGGTAAAAAATTTCAATGTCAAGGTCAGCGAGTGGAAAAACGAAATTGTTTTCCTTCACAAAATACTTCCTGGCGCCGCCGATAAATCCTACGGTATTCACGTAGCCAAGATTGCCGGTATCCCGGATGGAATCGTTTCAAGAAGCAAGCAGATTCTGTCCGAACTCAGAAACCAGTCGAACAATCTTGCAAAAAGAGAGCTTCCGCGGGAGCAGATGGATTTTGAAGATTTCATTATTTTTGATAAACTTAAAAAGATGGACATAAACAAAATCACACCACTTGAAGCGCATAAAATACTTGCGGATATGATGGGAAAAACGAAAACGGAGGAGCGGTAATCATGAAGGAGAGGCGCCGGCACATAAGATTTCCGTTGGCACACGATGTCGGAAGGATTGTTACTCTGGATATAAAGACGCAAAACAGCTTCAGACACGACGAGGCGGTGATAATTGACATTTCATCCGGCGGCATTGCGCTTCTTACATCGGCAGATTTAAAGATAGGAACAGAGTTCAAAATGTCCATACAACTCCCTTCCATTAACATAGATTCTATCGAATGCATCGTCGTGAGGGTTGAAAACAAACCGGATATAAACAAGGTCGGAATAAGATTTTTGAAAATCTCGAACAAAGACAGGGAACATCTTAACAAAATAGCTCAGGACTACTCGGACTGCGAAACCAAGCTTCTACTGGGACTTTCCGACGTCTGTTTCAAGAAATGCCATTATTACACCGTTTGTAACAAAGATGCAAAAGTATAGCCCCGTAAGGCTCCTCCCCGAAGACACAATCGAAAAAATTTCCGCAGGTGAAGCGATAGAAAGACCATCCTCGGCGGTAAAAGAATTGCTCGAAAATTCACTTGATGCCAGCGCAGGCAAAATAACCATAGAGATAGAGGAAACCGGTAAGAAACTCATAAGAGTTTGCGACGACGGATCAGGCATCGCCGCTGACGATCTGCCCAAAGTTTTTCTGAGACACACGACAAGCAAAATCTTCAGATATGAGGATATATTTGACATCAAGACGATGGGTTTTCGAGGTGAAGCCCTCTCATCGCTCTGCGCCGTTTCCGCGCTCAAAATATCTTCAGCTGTCGAAGGCGAGAGCGGTTGGACAGTCGAGTCGAATTTTGGAAAGCTTTCGTCTGCGGTTCCATCACCTGTCGAAAAAGGCAGTATCGTCGAGATAAAAAACCTTTTTTATAACACCCCCGCAAGGCTCAAATTCCTTAAATCGGCAGCGTCTGAAAAGAAAGCCATAATAAAAACAGTCCAGAGTATAGCGATAGCGAATCCACGAGTGTGGTTTATTTTAAGAATGGACGGCAAGGAGATTATGAACCTCATGCCATCTGATATGGGGGAAAGAATCAGAGATGTCTTTAAGAAGGATATGTTTTCGGCGATGATCAGTTTTATCGGGCGAAATGAAAACATTGAAGTATCCGGATATATTTCCGGACTAAACGGCTTTGCGACTACGCGCGATTTCCAGTATATATATGTAAATAAGAGAAACGTCGAAACCAGAAAGATAACGCATTCGTTCTACGAAGCCTCGAGAGGATTTCTGGCCTCAGGTCGCCACCCCGCCTTCGTTCTTTTCATAGAGACCCCTCCTTCTATGGTCGATGTCAACGTTCATCCCACGAAAAAAGAGGTCAAATTTTCCGACGAAAATTTTGTTTTCGATCTTACGGTAAAATCTGTCAGAGAATCTCTTGCCGCTCAATCGCCTGAAAGATACTACCGCAAAGAAGCGGAACGCGAGGAAAAGAGTTTGAAAGAGACTTTGTCGGAGTACTACGATATGAGAGGAACACAAGGCGGCATGGTTCTCGAAGAAAAATTGTCGATGTCGGGGGTGAAATACGTCTCAGAGGCTTTCGATTTCTGCATCATCGCTAAAGATCGGGAAAATCTTTATCTCATAGACACTCATGCCGCCGAAGAAAGGGTCTTGTATGAAAAATACAAAACCCAAGCCGAAAAGACCGGCACCGGTGTACCAACGCAACTTCTGACGGACTCCATTTTGATCGATATGAGAGAGGACAAAGCTCACTCATTGTGCGAGAAATCGGATTTGTTGAAATCCCTTGGCTGGCGAGTGGAATTTTTTGGAGAAAATACGATAAGATGCGAAGGCGTACCGACCATTTTTTACAACTCTTCCACCCGCGAAATACTATTAGAGCTGATATCGGTTATAAAAAAAGATGGCGACGCCAACGCTGATGAACTTATAAAAATGGCGTGCCGCGCCGCTGTAAGGGGAAAAGAAAAACTAAACTTCATAGAAGCCCAAAAACTGCTTGATGAACTTTTTTCCACGCCGAACTATCAGACATGTCCGCATGGAAGACCGACGATAATAAGGATAACTAAAGATGAGCTCTCAAGGAAATTCAAAAGATAAACGAGGGCGTAGAATAAAACGAAATAAATCGCGGCATAAGTGTTTTCGCTTTAATATCCCGCCGCAATAAATTGTGACTGCGTCTGTGGTGAAATGGATATCACGAAAGCCTCCGGAGCTTTAATTCCGGGTTCGACTCCCGGCAGGCGCATTTTTTGGCGCTAGGACGCTGATAAACGCTGATGCCATTCGACGCCCGACAATATGGATAATTCGCACATATCTTTAAGTTTTTCAGTTGTGAGTATTTCTCGTGGGCCCATCTATTTTTGAATGAACAACATACCGATAATTCTGGGACCCACGGGCTCTGGCAAGACGCAAGTTGCCGATATTCTGTGCCGAAAAATAAACGGCGAGATTATATCGGCGGACTCCCGTCAGGTTTACAGGTATCTTGATGTCGGAACAAACAAGATTCAAACCGAATCAAAACAGCATCTCATTAATATAATAAATCCCGACGAAAGATTTTCTTCAGGTGATTTTTTCGAGCTAGCGGTTGAAAAAATAAAAGAAATCAGAAGAAATAAAAAAATACCGGTCGTTGCCGGCGGTACAGGGCTTTACATAAAAACTCTGATTGACGGGGGCATGGCGTCGCTTCCGACGGCTGATTGGGATTTGAGAAAAAAACTCGCCACGCTCGAGAGCGAAACCCTTTACAAAAAACTCCTGGAAGCAGACCCCTTATTGGCCGAAAAAAACAAGGGGAATACTCATCGTTTGATAAGAGCGCTTGAAGTCTATTATAAAACCGGCGTTCCTATGTCACGGTGGCACGCGGAGCAAAAACGGGAATTATCACAAAAATTTTTCGGAAGAAATTTTTTTTGCGTTGGTATTGGTATGAAAAAGGATTTGCTTATTGAAAGGATAAAAGCAAGAAGTGCATGGATGGTTGAAAACGGAATCATCGAAGAAACAAAGTCGGTTCTCGATATGGGATATCCAAGGACATCACCGGGTTTTGGCTCCATAGGCTACAGTCGCGTCTTCGATTATCTCGGAAGTAAAATCTCAAGGGCAGATCTTGTCGAAGGTATTTTTTCGGATACAAGAAAATACATAAAAAGACAGATGACTTGGTTTAAGAAATATCCTCCAAACATAATATGGATTGACATATCGGATAAATCTGTCGAAAATGCTGCGACGGAAATTGTTCTAATGTTAATAACGCGCAAATAAGAAGCATGGAAAAAGTCATACTTTTCGGCATAAGGCACCACGGGGTCAATATCTCTGATTTTCGAAACTCCATGGAAGAGCTTAAAAGATTAAGCGAAACCGCCGGGGGCTTGGTTCTTGCATCCGAAACTCAGTACAAGAAAAAGTTCGACCCCGCCTATTTGACGAGCAAACCAAAAGCCGCGGAGTTAAAACGCAAAGCAAGTGATATAGGGGCTTCCGCCATAATTTTCGACAACGCTCTCAAGCCCGCACAGCAGAGAAAACTCGAAGAACTCACAGGGCTCAAAATTATTGACAGGAATCGTCTTATACTTGACATATTTGCGAAACGCGCCCGCTCGGCCGAAGGAAAACTTCAAGTCGAACTCGCCCAGCTGAATTACTTCCTCCCGCGAATAACAGAGAGGTTCGGAACTTTTGAGCAGCAAACCGGCGGTATAGGCACAAGGGGTCCCGGCGAGAAGAAACTCGAGGTGGATGCCCGAAGGATAAGGGAGCAGATAGCGAGACTGAAGGAGGAGATATCTCAAATTCGCTCGCACAGAACGATACAGAAGACAAGGAGAAGAAAAACGGGGATGCCCGTCATATCGATAGTGGGTTATACGAACGTTGGAAAATCCACGCTCCTGAATTGCCTCACGAAAAAATGCGACATATGCGCCGACGACAAACTTTTCGCAACACTCGATCCGACTTCAAGGGCAGTGAAACTTCCATCGGGAAGAAAAGTGATTTTTACGGACACGGTGGGTTTTATACAAAACCTGCCGCACGAACTGATAGACGCTTTTAAATCCACGCTTGAGGAAATAAAAGATTCCTCCTGCATTATACATCTTATAGATTATTCGTCTGAAAACTATAGAACACAGCGCGAAACAGTCAGAAACACAATGGAAAGATTCAAGAACGGACCTCCTGTGATTGAGGTGTATAACAAGGTGGATGTCGTCGCGGCAATGGGCGATTCAAAACATAAAATACTTGTTTCGGCGAAAACCGGCGCCGGAATCGAAAGTCTTCTTGATGCCGTGGAAAATATAGTCGAGCCGAAATTAAAAAAGTCGAGAGCGTTTCTGCCTTACAGTTTATCGAACCGCTTGACCGAAATTTACAATTTGAGTATAATGTTAAAAACCGAGTACAAAAACGACGGCGTTATTTTACATTTCAAGGCGCCGCCGTCAAATGTTAAGAAAATAAAATCGATAGTGAGCGGTGGATAGGTTCAGCGGCTATATCGCCAATCTCGTATAAACCATGACACTGGCAAACAAAATCACGATATCAAGAATCATCATCACACCCGTTTTCATAATAGCCCTTCTTCAACAGTGGCCGATAACAGTTTTTTTGTATATTCCAATAATGCTCAGCGATTTTCTCGACGGTTTTTTCGCGAGGATAAAAAAACAGCAAACGGCTCTCGGAGCTTTTCTCGACCCTATGGCTGACAGACTTCTTTTGATTTTCACGTTTCTTACACTTAGCCACCAGAAGATAATACCGGAGTGGATGTTCGCCCTTGTTTTGAGCAGGGATATTCTTGTCGTGGCAGGATGGTCTTTGATTTTTCTGATAACAAACAGGAAGGAGATATCGCCGCGATTCACGGGAAAGACGGCCGTTATACTACAGATGTTTTTTATATTGTTCATTCTGATAAATCCCGCTTCGCTCCGGTCTCCGTCATGGAACTTCGAAAAAATTCTTCTGTATTTAACCACGGTCGCAACCGCTTTGTCGATCATAGATTATACGGTATCAGGAACAAGAAAACTCAGTAAATATGCTTGATATAGTCTCCATAGTCGGCAGACCAAACGTTGGTAAATCAACTCTTTTCAACAGGCTCATCTCTCATAGGAGAGCACTTGTGAACGAAACCCCGGGCACTACCATCGACTACATAGAGTCCGACGCGGAATGGAACGGCAAACGTTTTACGCTGATAGACACGGGAGGATGGCTTCCGAAAGCGACCGACAACATACACATCAAGATGAACAAGATTCTCCGCTATCTTGTCGAAAAATCCTCCGTTATCATCTTCGTTGTCGATGCAAAAAGCGGGATTACGCCCGCAGACGAAGAGCTGGGCGAATATCTGAGAAAGTTCGGGAAAAACGTTATAGTCGCCGTAAACAAAGTGGATTCGCAAAAGCGGGAAAGCCATTCGGCCGAGTTTTTCAAATTCGGCTTTGAAAAGCTCTTCGGCGTAAGCGCTCTTGGCGGAAGGAACATAGACTTTCTTCTCGATGCCCTCGTTGAGAAAATCAAAAAAAAGCATAAGACGGCGACGGAAGAAACGAAAATAATAATACTCGGAAGACCAAATGCCGGCAAATCCACGCTTTTAAATAAGCTCATATCGCAGGAAAGAACAATAGTGGACGAAAATCCCGGAACCACAAGGGAAAGCGTAAACGTAAACTTCAAATGTGGCGTAAGAAACTATCTTATAACAGATACACCGGGGATAACGAGGAAAAGAAAATACGACAGCTTTCTTGACTATCTCTCCTATTTAAGCATGAGCAAGTCAGTCAAATATGCGGATGCGGCTGTACTTCTTATAGACGCTGTTTTCGGAATAACGAAAGCTGACGAGTCGCTCGCCGGCTTGATAAAAGAATCGGGCATAGGCTGTCTCGTCGCGATGAACAAGTGGGACTTGGTCGAAGAAAAGGGGAAAAAATTTGAAGAGCTTAAGGAGCAGTTCGTTAGAAGATTCAATTTCTTAAATTGGGCGGAGTTCACTACTATCTCCGCTAAATCTGGTTTAAGAATGAACTCTGTTTTTGAAAAACTCGGCTCAGTTTGCTATGCTTACAACTATGCACTTGATGAAAAAAAACTGATGGAAGTTCTTCATCGCGCGTTTAGCGAAAAATCACTCGTTAAAAAGGGCAGAAAGTTCCTGCTAAAAGGTATAAAGAAAATTTTGACGCGACCGCCCGGGGTTGAAATTTTAGTTTCAAATCCGGAAATACTCGATTTTTCACACGAAAGATATCTCATAAATGAGATAAGGGCGAACTTCCCCCTCAGAGGGACACCGCTTAAACTATACTTTCAGAGGAGCAAATGAGATGATAGATACCACGATTTCTGTTTTATTCGGATATCTCGCCGGCTCGCTGCCTTTCGCCTATATAATCACTAAGATGTGCAAAGACGTCGATATAAGAACGCTCGGCTCGGGGAACCCCGGAGCGACAAACGTCTATAGAACGGTTGGCAAGTTCGCAGGCGCTCTGACGCTTGTCTGTGATTTGCTCAAAGGGCTGATTCCGGCTTTCGTAATTAAAAAATACTTAGGCATAAACTACGCTATCCTGACGGGATTTTTCGCGATAATAGGCCACACCTACACCGTTTTCATGGGATTCAAAGGCGGCAAAGGCATAGCCACTTCGGCGGGTGTATTCCTTGCGATATCGCCAATTTCTGTGCTGATGGGGCTTGCTGGTTTTCTCATTTCCTTTTTGATTACTAAGATAATATCCATAAGTTCCATAGCGGCTTCAATAACGCTTTTCGTCGGAGTTTTGATTCTGAACGAACCCGCCATAGTGATTTTCGTGACATTTCTTGCCGTAGTGCTTGTAATATACAGGCACAAACCCAATATAAAAAGACTTATTGAACAAAAGGAGCCCAGGACAAAAATATGACCCAACCATCTGCCTCGAAAACAAAGTTTCGCCTGTCGGCAAAGAGGCAGGTGGTGGGGTTACTTGGCGCCGGAACATGGGGAACGACACTTTCGACGATTCTTTCGAAAAAGCGATATGAAATAAGGCTTTGGGAATACTGCGAAGATGTAGCAAAAAGCGTACGCGAAAAAAGGATATTAAAAACTCTGCCGTGGTTAAAAATTCCCAAAAAAATTTTTGTTACCTCGGATATGACGGAAATAATTCCCGCGGATTTGATAGTAATTGCCGTGCCCTCTTTCGCATTTAGAGAGACATTGAAAAAATTAAAGGCGGCCGGCGCCGTCGAAAATCCATCACTTGTTATAGCGACGAAGGGCTTTGAAATCTCCACGGCAAAGACGCTCTCGCAGGTGGCGAAAGACGAATTCCCCAAGGCAAAATCCGCCGTTCTGTCGGGACCATCGCACGCCGAAGAGGTTTCAAAAGAAATTCCGACGGCGATTACCGCAGCCTCCGAAGATGAATCTTTGACGAAGTGGATACAGAAGATATTCTCGACTGAAAATTTTAGGGTTTACACGAACACTGACTTAAGGGGAGTTGAATTGGCCGGCGCGCTCAAAAACATCTACGCCATAGCCGCCGGGATATGCGACGGTCTCGGCCTCGGTGACAATACAAAAGCGGCTCTTGTGACAAGAGCCCTAAACGAAATGGTACGGCTTGGAGTTTTGATGGGAGGACGTGTTGAAACTTTTATCGGTCTTGCTGGCGCGGGGGATCTGATTGTAACATGCTATTCGAGACATTCCAGAAACCGGGCGGTGGGGGAGATGATAGGGAAGGGAGCAAATTTTAGCGCCGCTCTTAAACGCGTGTCAATGGTCGCAGAGGGCATATATGCCGTAAAGGCGATAAACAGAATCAGGGGGAAGTTAAAAGTCGAACTTCCCATACTCACCGAGGTGTACAACATTTTGTATAATAACAAGCCGCCCAGAAAATCCATAACAACGTTGATGACCCGTCCTCTCAAAAACGAATGACGAAAAACACTTCCCCGCTTGGCTTAAATGATTTGATTCGGTTCATTTGAAAAAATATGTTTTTTTGTTACAATAAAAATGTCTAATGAACTCAATAAACGACAGAATAAAACAGAAAAGAGTTTGGCAGGAGAGCACCTGATTATGTCCAACATTTATCCAATAATTTATTTAGACAGGCAAAAGGAACATTTTTAAAATGAAATGCCCTGTATGTCAGGAAGAAATTAAACCAAAGTTAATTGAAACACATATTGACCCAATTGAAGGTCAGCAATATAAAATCTACCTCTGCCCTATCTGTGAAGTTCAATTCTCCAACCCGATGGAAAATCCCGGACATGAATGGTATGAAAAATTTAATAAATTATGGGGGGGTGGGGAAAACAAAACGAATATAATATCAAAATATAGAATAGACTTACTGAAGAAAATCTATCAGGAAAAAAAGAAAAAAATATTGAAGTTATTGGAATTGGGTTGTGGCTGTGGTAATTTTTTAATGGAAGCAAAAAAAATGGGTTATGATGTTTACGGTATAGATTTTGACAAAGAAAGAATAGGTATTGCTGCTAAAAAAGTGGGTCAGGAATATGTAAAACAAAAGAGTTTTGAAAAATTCTTCACGGAAAATAAAAACAATAAGTTTGATGTAGTGGCCTTTTTGGAAGTACTTGAACATGTTGAAAATCCATTTGAATTTATCCGTTCAGTAAGAAATATTTTAGAGCCTGATGGATATATCATATTAGATGTTCCTAATGCTAATCGTCTATTATCTACAGCATCTGGAATTATAGATTATCCGCCGTTTCATTTTACCAGGTGGGGTGTTAAACCTTTGTTCAATTTTTTACAAAGAAATGGATTTAGAATTATAGCAGCGACAACAACAATATACCCGCTAAAATCTTTCTATGAAAATTTGTTTTATTTTTTTACAGTTAATCTTCTTGCCTTGATAAAGAAAGTTTTATTCCCACAAAAAAAGATACATGATTTAAGAACCATGCCATTGAGAACTTATTACTCATCCGGAAACAAAAAAATTACGTTTGTAAAAAAGTTGCTCCTTAATGAAAAATTCAAAAATAATATTATGGAATTTGTGAAATTTCTATATTATATGGTAGTGTTCCCTGTAAGTGTCGGTGTGGTTTACTTATTAGTTAGACATCTCCGTCGCAGAGACAAAGGTTGTTTTATCTTATTATTGGCACAAAAATATGAATCCTCCACTATTCAGTGTAATCATACCCACATATAATAGAGCGCGATTTTTACGTCAATGTCTGAAAAGTTTATCATTGCAAACATTCACTGACTATGAAGCGTTCATAGTTGATGATGGGTCAACAGATGAAACCTGTGCGGTCTTCAAGGAATTCTCCGGGCAAAAAAATTGGAATTTTATACGCTTTGAAAAAAATCACGGTCGATTCTATTGTAGAAATATTGCAATTAATCCTGAAAAATGCGTGAAAACGTTGTTTTTTGACACATGCTCGTCGGGGCGACTTTAATGTTCATTTGCGAATCGACCTAATTTAAGGGTGCCCGCCCTTTGTCACGGCTATAAACGCTACAACTTCCGACTTGACCGTTGCTTGGCTTGGTCTTAAATTCTATAGTTTAAGTAGAGTGAAATTTTGTGTTGCGGCGGGATATTGTTGGTAAAACCAGTGAAAGTTGAATAATGTGTTTCAATTAAAAAGAGAAGGGATTATGAATATATCCGTGATACCAGAAAAAATCAGTGAAGAATTTGATTTTACAAGGAATGATGAAACAAAAAAATATCGTCGGCGAACAGTGTCAATCCGCGATGTTTATCTGCGGCGAAAAACCTGACACCGCCTTGAATGACTTGGAGACAATCTGATGAACAGAAATTTAAGAAAACAAAACTTTATTTCATCGTTTGATTTTGACAAACGGCTTGCGCCCTATGACATAGCGGGCGCTCTGGCTCATGTAAAAATGTTGAGCAAGTGCCGTATAATTTCCGACGGTGACGCAAAAAAAATTATAAAAGGACTTGGAGCAATAGCGGACGATTTGAAAAGAGGAAAGTCATTGCCTTCCGCGGAAGATGTTCACTACGCCGTAGAAAAAGAACTCATAAAAAGAATAGGCGTTGTCGGAGGAAAAATGCATGCCGCAAGAAGCAGAAACGACCAGGTCGCAACTGACCTGAAATTGTATCTTAAAGATGAAATAAAAAACATAGTGTCGTCGCTTTTATCCGTTCAGAGAGCAATTTTAAAAGTCGCCAGGAACAACATCGACGCTATTATGCCCGGCTACACTCATCTTAAACAGGCGCAACCGATTTTATTCTCTCATCACATGATGGCTTATTTTCAGATGTTTGAAAGAGATATAAAAAGATTCAAAAACTGCTATGACAATTTGGACGAATCGCCGTTGGGCTCAGCCGCGCTTGCCGGGACTTCCTTTCCGATAGATAGAGGGATTTCAGCGAAACTTATGGGATTTGCGAGGGTTTCGGAAAATTCAATCGATTCGGTAAGCGACAGAGATTTTGCAACCGAATTTATCGCCTCGGCTGCTATTTTGATGCTCCACACTTCAAGGTTAGCGGAGGATTTGATTATTTGGTCGTCGGACGAGTTTGATTTTGTAAAAATTGCCGCTCAATTCACGAGCGGCTCTTCCATAATGCCTCAGAAGAGAAATCCCGATTTCTTGGAGATTATTAGAGGAAAAACAGGCAGAATCTACGGGAATCTCACTTCGATTTTGACGATTTTAAAAGGTTTGCCGCTTTCATACAACCGCGACCTTCAAGAGGCTCAAATTCCGCTTTTTGACACAGCAGACACACTGAAGGATGTTTTAGCGGTGCTTTCGGAAATAATATCGTCATTGAAATTGAATCACGAAAAAATGGAAGAGGCATTCAAAAATGACTACATCCTGGCTACAGAGGTGGCTGATTATCTGACGAAAAAAGGTCTCCCGTTTAGAACCGCTCACGGAATAACCAAAAAAATAGTCGAGCACGCGATAAAAAACAAAAAAAATCTCTCTGAACTAAAACTTTCAGAGTATAAAAAGTTTTCCGGGTACTTCAAAAGCGACATCCATAACCGACTGAATATAAAAAATGTTATAGAATCAAAAAAATCTCTCGGTGGAACTTCCCGCTTGTCCGTCGGAAAGCAGATTGCAAAGGCAAAAACATGATTATAAAATTTGTTGTTTTATTTTTCCCGCTGTTTTGTTTTATCAATTATCTATTCGCTCAGAGCTCAAGAACTTTCGGCCTGAACGACTCCATATTTTATGCGATGAAAAACAACCAGCAGATTCTGGTTGCGAATGAAGATGTCGAGATAGCAAAAGCGAGGATAATGGAAACTCGGGCGCTTAACTTCCCCAAAATCGATTTCAATTTTAATGCTTCTCAGTATGAAACGATGTCTCCTTTCATGCTTTCCGATTATCTGGGCTCAGTTTATTACCCCAAAAAGGGGGGGCTCTCTTCAAACTATGCGGCAAGATTTTCAATTTTGCAGTATCTATATGCGGGTGGAAGATATACGTCGAATTTTAAGCTTGCCAAAACCAATCTTCAGGCTTCCGAGGCAAACAGGGATATAGTGGTTGCCATGGTGAAGTATGAAGTGAAAAAGGTCTACTACAATCTTCTATACGCGAAAGAAAAATACAGATTATGGGATGATGAAATAAAAGCCATCGCAAAACAAAAAGTTCCGAGATATAATGATTGGGTTGTTGAGTTGAATAGGGAGAGATATAATGCAAAAATACTCCTGGAGATCGCTCGGTTGAACTTTCTGTCAAAATTGGGTATTGAATTGAACACGGATTTCGATGTGACGGGAAGTATTGAAATTGAATTGAAATCCTTCGATATAAACAAACTCTTTGCTATATCTTATCAGTACAGAAAAGAATTGAACGCGGTAGCCATACAAGAGACCATAGATTCTCTTTCCGTTTCGCTTCTTCAGACGGAAAAATATCCCACCATAACGCTTGGGGGAACTTACGAATTGCCGGAAATAAATCTCTCGAAGGGCACCAAAAACTGGGCTGTTTATATAAATCTCAATTTACCTATTTTCGATGGATGGGCATCGTGGGCTCGTCTTTCGGCAAAAAAATCTCACCTTAAGCAAAGCGGTCTTCGGAAGACAATTATAGATGATACGATAGCTCTCGATGTCAGAAGATCTTATCTCGCTTATGAAGTATCAAAGGAAAAATTAAAATTTGACAGCGAGAATCTGGAACGATTTATCGCTCAGGGTGCGGATAGAAAAAAAATATTTGCCGCCAAAAATAATCTTTTAGAGTCGAAGCTTGACGTTGCATTGAGCTATATACAACTGGAAAAAGCCGTCGGCAAAGAACTGTGATGATACGCAATGTTTTAATGTTTTGTTTGTTGCTTTTCCTTGTCGCATCTCCCCAAAAAATCTGTGCCCGGGAATCTGAAGCTGGAAATATCGAAGAGAAGATACTTCTCGATTTTCTATGGCAGGAAGTCGTAAACATGCCGAAAGAATCTCGTCCAAAAATCGCTCTTGTCTTTTCCGGCGGCGGAGCGAGGGGATTTTCATACATAGGGGCGTTAAGGGTTTTTGAGGAAAATAAAGTTCCAATAGATATAGTGGTGGGCGCAAGCGTGGGTTCGATAATCGGCGCCCTTTACGCCGACGGTGTCCCGCTCGAAAAACTTGAATATATGTCGACAGATATGGGATGGAACAAACTTGTGGATATCAGCAAACCCTCAATGCTTAATCTTATTCTGAGTCAGAAGCTCCTTTCGACCGAAAAAATGGAAAGATATCTGAGACTTTATCTTGGGAACAAAAGTTTTTACGAGTTAAAAAGAAAGTTTGCATGCGTGGCTGTTGACATAACTTCCGGCGAAAAGATAATTTTTACCGAGGGCGATGTCGCTATGGCTGTCAGGGCAAGCGCGACAATACCGGGACTGTTTGAACCGGTTTCCTTTCGCCACAGGTTGCTTGTCGATGGTGGGCTTGTCGACAATATCCCCGTTGATATTGCAAAAAGCATGGGTGCGGACATCGTTATCGTTTTTACGGCCCGTTCGGATTTTACGAAAAACGTCGTGGACAATGTTTTTAAAATTCTCATCCAGGCGATTTACATACAGGGGTCGCTCCTTGAAAATGCATCTTTGAAAAAAGCCGATATCGTCATATCCCCGGATGTCAAGGATGTATCTGCCGTAGATCTTTCGAGGGGGGGTGAGTGTATCAATGCCGGGATAGTCGAGGCGAACAAAAGAATTGACGAAATAAAAAAATTCATAATCGAAAAAACATTTTTCAGATAGATTTTTATGCGAATTCAGGTAATTTCCATTTTGTTTTTAATTCTTGTCGCGTTTCCGCTTTTTGCCGAAACCGCCGATGAACTGCAGTCGCGGCTTTCCGGAAATATCCCTGATTTAAAGAGAAACGAAATATATTTAAAGTTGGGGGATATTTATTCAAATGACGGTCGGCTTCAGGACGCTTTGAATTATTATTTGCGCGTACTTGACGGGGCAAATTCCCCAAAACAATATTTAACGGCCTCGGAAAAAGCCGCTGAGACATATTTTGTTCTCGGTAACACGGCGAAATCGATAGATATTCTTAAAGACGCACTGAGACTAAACCCCCAAAATATTTCTCTGAGAAAAAAGTTGGGAAGCTATTATTCTGCTGCTGATCTCTATGAACATGCTGTAAGCGAATACGAAGAGATAATCAAGATAGCCCGAGACAGGGATGCCCTTGAAAGCCTTGGGGATATACATAAAAAAAGGGGATTATACAGACGGGCATTGGATTATTATGAAAGAGCGGTTTTCATCGGCCCTTCGCCAGAAATATTTCAAAAAATATCATTTTGCTATGAGAATACAGGGGAGATAAATTTGGCCGAACTGATGTTAAAAAAAGCTCTTGAGGAGATGCCCAATTACGAAGGATATATGCAGCTTGGAAAACTCTATTACAGTAAAAGGGCGTTCGATAAGTCGATAGAGGCGTTTTCCGGATGCGTAAGGTTTTTTCCGGAAAAGGCAGAAGCGTATATTTACATCGGGATGTCCTACTATAAAAACAACCAGTTGACCGAAGCGGAAAAGATTTTCAAAATCTTGCTCGACAAAAACAAGGAACCCGCGCTTTCCTATTTTTTTCTCGGCATCATTCTTGACAAGAGGGGGATGAGAAATGAGGCAAAAGCGGCTTTTAGTAAAGCAATCGAAAACTCCCGCAGCAACTTTCTCTCCAAATATGCAGAATTTTTTTCAAGACTCCCTTAATCTATTCCGCCTAAATTTGCTTTTAATTTCATAAATATAGTAGAATAAATTAAATTTATCTGAATTTTTCAGAGGGTTATCATGGTATGAAGAAAACTTTTTCGCTTTTTTTTATATTATTTTCGATCGCTCCGATATTGATGGCGCAGAACATTTCTAAGGTTGTCTTTGATGGAATCGTCAATGTAAAAGAAAAAAACGTTCTTTCGCAGATGAAACTGAGGAAGGGCGTGAAGTACGTTCCTGAGAAGGTGAAAGGCGACATAGAAAGCATAGTCTCCATGGGCCATTTTGAGGACGTTGAAATTTCGTTCGACACGGCGTCTTACATTCTCAATGTAAGCGTTAAAGAAAAGTCTTTCGTAAAAAAGATAGAGTTTCGCGGGAACAAAAGATTCTCTAAAGGAAGACTTAAAGACGAGATAACAATTCAGGAAAAGACATTTCTTGACAAGCTCTCCATTATGGAGTCAGAGAGCAAAATACTCTCATTATATAGAGACGAGGGTTACGCCGACTGTTCCGTAGAAACACTCTCGTCTATTGACGAAAAAAACCGGGTATCTATTAATTTTCTTATAACGGAAGGCAATAAAATACTGATAGCGGATGTCTCCATAAGGGGCACAAAAGCTTTCAGCGGGAAAAAGATAATGTCCCTGATGAAGACCAAAAAAAAGAAGGTTTTCAAGCAAGAAACAATGGATAACGATATAAAAGAGATAGGGAATTTTTATAAAAACAAGGGATATCAGGAAATCGCCATATCGCGCCCGGAGATAGTCTTCGACGAAGCAAGGACGAAAATGCAGATACTTCTGATAATTTCGGAAGGCGTAAGGTACAAAGTAGGAGAGATAACTTTCGAGGGCAACACCGCATATTCTAATGCTGAGCTCAAAAAACAGATAACGCTCGTGAAAAACCGGCATTACAACGATGAAAAATTCAAGGAATCCTTGTCCAACTTGGCCCAGCTATACTCGGACAAGGGCTATCTGAGGGCATCGATAGAACCTCATTATGAGAAAAACAAAGAAGCGGAGGTTATGAATGTTATTTTCGACATAGAAGAAGGTCCCGTTTTTTATCTCGGTTACGTTGATATAATCGGATTAAATTATACCAAGGAGAAGGTGATAAGAAGAGAAGTCGTCTTGAAGGAGGGGAAGGTTTTCAGAGCGGGTGTTTTGAGGAGAAGCCTCGAGAAGATTTACAACCTTGGGTTTATAGAATATGTCGAGCCCGAGATCAGGCCGACCCCAAAGGAGAACGAAGTCGATCTCGTTTTGAACGTCGCCGAGGGGAAGCCGGGCATACTTTCCGCCGGCGCTGGTTACTCTACGGTTGACCAGCTTGTCGGAACACTTCAGGTTCAACACATAAACCTTCTCGGCCGGGCCCAACGTCTTAACCTCATGTGGGAATTTGGCGCCAGGAAACAGAGTTATGAGATATCGTGGACAGAGCCGTGGTTTCTGGACAGACCCATGAGCTTCGGAATAGACGTATTCAATACAGAAAGAAATAGGGATTATGGCGCCATTTACAATGCGTACAAAGAGTCGAGAAAAGGTGGAACCGTCAGGGTTGGACCGCGTCTAAGCGATATTTTAAGTTTGCTTTTTTCGTATTCTTACGAAGAGATAAAGATTTTTCACATCCACCCAAATATTGTAAGAGAAATCATACCTTCGAGAAATGTGACTTCAAGTTTGTCGAGTCAGGTTATAAGGGACACTCGCGATAATATATTCGATGCATCAAGGGGTTCGAGAAACTCGCTGAGCTTACAGTACGCCGGCGGACTTCTTGGCGGCGATGTAAACTTTCTAAAAACGATAGCCCGTTCGTCGTGGTTTATCCCGACATTCTGGAAGTTTGTGCTATCGGCGAATTTCCAATTTGGATGGACGGCTGCTTTTGCTCCGTCCACCGACGTGCCGATATATGAAAGATTTTATGTCGGAGGCGCTGAGACTGTAAGGGGTTACAGATACAGGGGCGAAATAGGACCCGCTGCAGGCGGCAGAACGATGATGGTCTTAAACTTCGAGTATAAATTCCCGATAGTTCAGGAAAAAAACAGGTCGATTTTGCAGGGCGCTTTATTTTACGATATTGGCGGTTCGTGGCATAACATAGGCGATATAAGTCTGAGAACTGGCACCGGTGACTTTGATTTAAAATCAGGTGTTGGATTTGGTATAAGGTTTACAACTCCGGTATTTCCAATAAGACTTGACTGGGGTTATGGTCTTAACCACAAACCTGGCGTTGCGGAGCCGAGTCAGTTTTACTTCACATTGGGACAGATGTTTTGATTTAGGTGGGGCTAAAGATGGTGTTAAGCAAAAAATATCTCGCACTTTTTGGTATTTTACTAATCTCCCAACTCTATACTCTAATCTCTCTTCACGCCGTAGAAATTCCTCTTGATGTCAAAGAGGGAAAAATGACGAATATCGCATACGTTGATATGGAACTTGTTTACAACGTTAGTCCACAGAAGTCGAAAATGATGGAAGCCTACAATGAATTGAAGAAAAATTACGATGTAAAAATTTCGTCGATTACAGCCGCCATAGAGTCTAAAAAGGAAGAGTTCGAAAATATTTCAAAAGAGATAGAAAAGATAAAAAGCCGTCCCGCGGTTGCGGCTTCTACCGGGACAGAAACGGCCGATACTTCGTTGTCGGGTGCTTATGAAAAGGAGTTAACAAAAAAGCTCATCGCTGACTCTGTTAATAATCTTGAGAAGGATTTACAAGAAATCCGCGAAAAGATGGCATCAGAAATGGCCGAGTTCGAAAAGGCTGAAGTTTCAGACGTTCTTGAGCAAATATATAGAGTTCTTGAAGCGATAGCTAAAGAAGACGAACTGAGCTTGATCATCGATAAGAACTACATACTTTACGGCCCGCCCGGTTATGACATAACGCACAAAGTCGTTGAGAGGCTAAAATAGCCGAAGATTCTTCGAGGCTAAAATAGCCGAAGATTTTTCGAGGATAAAATAAGCCGCCTTGGCCGCAGATAAAATGAAACTGAAACTTTCGGAGATAACAAGAGTAATAGACGGAGAATTGTTCGGAAATCCGAACGCGTTGATTACGGGCGCCTCGCCCATTAAGGATGCCGGCCCTTCCGACATAACGTTTATTTCCCACCCCAGGTTTGAGAAATTCGTCGAGACGACCCATGCCGGGTGCATAGTCGCCGAAAAAAAGTACGGAACGCAAAAAAACTTTATAATCGTTAAAAACCCGCTTGAATCTTTCATAAAAATACTTGAAATAATATCCGACGAAAAAGAAGAGAGAACATCCGGCATACATCCATCGGCGGCGATATCAAAGGACGCAAAACTCGGTAAAAACGTCTCAATCGGAGCCTATGCCGTAATATGCGACGGTGTGTCCGTCGGCGACGACACCTCTATAATGGCCGGCTGTTATATAGGAACGGCATCGTCCATAGGCAAAGAATGCCGGTTTTTCCCGTCAGTCGTTGTTTATGACAGATGCGTCATAGGCGACAGGGTAATGATTCACTCCGGCAGCGTTATAGGTTCCGACGGATTTGGTTATATTAAATCCGGCCCCTTGAATAAAAAGATTCCTCAGGTAGGTATCGTAAAAATAGGCGATGATGTCGAGATCGGCTCGAACACGTCGATAGACAAAGCGACACTCGGAACAACTGAAATAGGAAATGGCACGAAAATAGACAATCTCGTTCAGATAGCCCACAATGTAAAAATAGGAAAAAATTGCCTTATAGCGTCTCAGACGGGGATAGCGGGCTCGACGAGCGTTGGGGATGGCGTTACGATGGCCGGTCAGGTGGGAATTTCCGGGCATCTTAACATAGGCGACGGAGCGATTATAGGGGCGCAGGCCGGTGTCATCGGAGATGTAAAACCAAATGAAGTCGTTTCAGGGTATCCGGCGCGGCCACATATGAAGGCCATGAGACTTTATGCTTTGATAGAAAAACTACCGGAGATATATAGAAAGGTAAGTGGTAAGTAATAAATAAGGGGCTGCTGACGCTACACTAAAATGCTAATTACCACAGAGACACAAAGAAAAATGAAAGTATCACAGAGAAATTGCCAATGGAGATATTATCTCTGTGTTTTTTCTCTGTGCCTCTGTGGTGAATTTTAGCAAAGCGTCAGTGAACCCTATTTTAGGACGCAGATTTTCGCAGATTCAATGGATTTCAAAAACATCTGCGTCAATCTTCTTGTCAAATCTGCGTTCATCTGCGTTCAATTATTTTTTAGGACGCAGATTTACAGGATTATCGCAGATTAAAAACTTTACCACGAAATCACGAAAATTAGAAATCACAAAATTCTTTACAAGTATTTTCGTGTTTTCACGCTTTCGTGGTTCAAATCTTTTTTCATCTGCGTTCCATTTAATATATCATCTCCTATGAAATCTATTTGCGGAGACTCAACACCCAATTCATTGGGGGCAAGGTAATGTGGTGAATCAAAAAACTATAGCCAAAGAATTCACATTGTCCGGACCCGGGCTGCATACCGGCAATAAAACAAAAATAAAATTTGTCCCCGCCCCGGAAAATACAGGGACAGTTTTTATAAGAGAGGATTTGAACTCTAAACCTAAAATTATCCTTGACCATAAAAATGTCCTCGGGGTAATAAGGGGAACTACGATAGGCGACAAGCTGGTTCACATACACACCGTCGAGCATATACTTGCGGCGATATCGGCGATGGAGATAGACAATATTTGCATTCATATGGATAACACTGAGCCTCCCGCTCTGGATGGAAGTTCAAAGCCGTATATCGACGAAATCATAAAAGCCGGCATAGTCGAGCAATCCGTCCCCAAAAATTATTTCAATGTTTCAAAAAGGATAGAATATACAGACGGCAACACGACAATTACAGCGGAGCCATCTGAGAAGCTTGAGATCGATTGCACGATAATTTACGACCACCCGATGATAAAAAGCCAAAGGTTTGTTTCCGAGATAACGCCGGAGATATTCTCGGAAACAATCGCGCCGGCAAGAACTTTTTGTTTTGACTACGAAATAGAGGCGCTTCAAAACAAAGGACTGGGAAAAGGCGGCGCTCTCACGAACACCATCGTCATATGCCCCGACAGATATCACATTGAAGGGGGCCTTAGATTTGACGACGAATGCGCAAGGCATAAAGTGTTGGATCTTGTCGGCGATCTGTATCTTTTGGGCATGCCTGTAAAGGCGAAGATCACCGCCGTAAGAAGCGGGCACAAACACAACATCAACTTTGTGAGAAAATTAATAGAAGAAAATCTTCTTCCGGAGGAAAAAATGTCTGTCGATATCAAAGTCGGAGAAGTTCTGGATTTGAAAAAAATTCAGCGGATTATACCTCACAGATACCCATTTCTTATGATAGACAAGGTCATAATTACGGATGCCGAAAAAAAAGCGATGGGCTACAAGGCTGTAAGCGGCAACGAGCCTTTTTTCCAGGGGCATTTTCCTGGGAATCCCATTATGCCCGGGGTTTTGATAGTCGAAGCTCTCGCACAAACATCATGCGTGCTTTTCCTCTCCCGCCCGGATTTGGGAGATAAAATAGCGTTTTTTATGTCGATAGAAAACGCTAAGTTCAGAAGGCCTGTGGGACCGGGGGATTATCTTGAACTAAAAATCGAGGTTTTAAAAGCACGCGAAAAATTCGGAAAAGTGAAAGGCGAGGCATATGTTGACGGGAATCTTGTGACGGAAGCCGAGTTTTCCTTTGCCCTTGTAGACAAGAATTCAAAGGGGGGTGGTAAATTATGATTCATCCAACGGCATTAATAGATCCATCGGCTAAAATCCATCCTTCCGCAGAAATCGGCGCTTATGCGGTCATAGGTCCCGGCACGGAGATTCGGCAAGGGACAACTGTCGGACATCATGCATGGATTGAGTTCTCGAATATAGGCCCGAACAACAAAATATTTCCATATGCCGTTATAGGCGCACCACCGCAGGATATGAGATACGACTTCAAACCCACGAACGTAATTGTTGGAGAAAATTGCACAATTAGGGAGTTTTCGACTATACACAGAGCGACAAATCCCGATGTGCCAACAAAAATAGGCGACAACTGTTATCTAATGGCGTCTGCGCATGTGGCACATGACTGTAAAGTGGCGAATCGCGTCATATTGGCGAATGGTTCGCTGTTGGGGGGGCATGTCGAGGTTCAGGACGGCACAATTATATCGGGGCTTGTCGCAGTTCATCAATTTGTAAGGATAGGCCGACTTGCGATGATAGGCGGAGGAGCGATGGTCTCTCAGGATATCCCGCCATTCTGTCAGGCGCAGGGGGACAGAGTCAAGCTGATAGGATTAAACATAGTCGGACTTAAAAGAAACCATTTTTCATCCGATGTAATATCTGAAATAAAAAGCGCTTACAAAAGCATATTCGTTTCCGGACTCCCCATGCAGGAAGCGCTTGATCAGATAGCAGCATCGGAGCCGTGTCCGGCGGTGATGGAGCTTTTGGATTTCATATCGAAATCGAAGAGAGGCGTCTGCCACCCAAGATACAAGGAGACATTTTCCGAAGATGAGTAATTCATCGGATGTCGCCAATCCGTCGGAGTCGCCCAAAAAGATACTTCTACTCGCCGGCGCCGGAGATTTTCCAGTCATTATAGCCCATGAACTTTCTTCGAAAGGACACGAAATCTCGGTTATCGCGTTTAAGAACGAAACCTCCGCTATAATAGAAAAATTTTCCAAGGACGTTTCTTGGATTGAACTCGGAAGTCTCTCGGAGATTTTCAGGATAATCACCGAAAAAAATATAAAGGATTTGATATTGGCCGGCAAAATAGATCATAAATATCTGTTTCAGAAAAAACTTGACGATTCTGCCATTGAATTTTTCCGAACACTCCCCGACACACGCGCTGAAAGCATATTGTATGGCTTAATAAACGAATTGAAAAAAATTGGTGTTGCGGTTATTAGCTCATGTGCGGGGCTCGAACATCTTTTTGCAGGGTCAGGCATCCTGAACGATGTAGGGCTTTTGCACGGAGAAATAAACGACATCGGATTGGGCTTTAAGGTGGCAAAAGGACTTTCTTCATTTGATATCGGTCAGAGCGTTGCGGTAAAAAAAGGTACGGTTGTCGCGGTGGAGGCGATTGAAGGAACAGATGAGTTGATCGCCAGGGCGTATAAATTGAGTGGAGATGGAAACATAATCATTAAAGTTGCAAGGCCAAAGCAGGACATGAGATTTGATGTGCCGGTTATCGGTGAAAAAACAATTGAGCTCTTGGCTTCAAACCGCGCTCGCGTTATAGCCGTCGAAGCGGAGAAGACGCTTATATTTAACAAACAGAAAGTATTGGATCTCGCCTCCGTCAAAAATATCACCGTATATGGATACAAAGATGAGTGATAAAATAAAAATACTGCTTGTGGGGGCGGGACAGCTGGGGCAGCATCACGCAAGGATACTCTCCCGGAACAAAGACATAGAATTTATCGGGCTTGTGGATTCCGACGAAAGCCGCGCTCTCACAATAGGAAAAAAATATAACGCAAGTTATTTTACATCACTGAGCGAATTGACGATAAAACCTACCGCCGCGATCATAGTCACACCTACTCCAACGCATTACAGCATAGTTAAAAATCTTCTGGAAAAGGGCATCCACTGTTTCGTCGAGAAACCTTTTACTTCCACCGTGGAGGATGCGGAAGAATTAATAGAAATTTCCGAATCAAAAAATTTAACATTGCAGGTCGGGCATATAGAGAGATTCAACCCGGCGATAGTTGCGGCAAAACCTTATATAAAAGAACCGAAATTTGTCGAAGCCCATAGAATAGGGGAGTTTAGCCCCCGTGTCAGCCATATCGGCGTCATTATGGATTTGATGCTCCACGACATAGACATACTCCTTTATCTTATAGATGGTCCCATAAAAGAAATAGACGCAATCGGAGCGAAGGTTTTAACAGACCATGAGGATATGGCAAAAGTCAGAATAAAGTTCGAGAACGGATGCGTCTGCGATTTGACGGCGAGCCGTGTATCCCTGGAAAAACAGAGGAAAATAAGGATATTTCAGGCGGATAGCTACATATCTATCGACTATGCTTCAAAGGGCGTAAAGGTTTACAGCAAAAGACTCCCCAACCCAAGAAGTTTCTCAGACATTGTCATTGAAAAGCCGAAGCCACCCGTTTATGACCAGTTGGAATGCGAACTGAACCACTTCGTGGAATGCGTAAGTCATGGAAAAAAACCACTTGTCACGGGAGAGCATGGAAGGGACGCTCTTGAAGTTGTTCACGAGATACTTAAGATAATAAAGCATGGTTGAACCCCGTTAGAGATACATTTTGTTATCTTGAGATTATTGAAAAACCCATCTTTTTCACTTAAAGGGCAGTTTCTTAACGGTTAAAAGTTTCAATCAGACCGCAAAACTCCTCGCTTTGCTCGTCAGACATTGCGGTCTAAACGATTTCAACTTTTAACTTGAAACTGCCAAATCGTTCAAAAAATTAAGGTTTTTCAACGAGCTCATCTTACAAATGATAGTTATGATAAATCAATATGAACAAAATTTATCAAGCAAGGTTATAAATAACACCTCCCGATATATCGGAACTATCTCTAACAGGGCGAAAAAAATATTTATTTCGGCTGGGGACCCATCAGGTGATTTGCACGCCGCCATGGTTGCTGAAAAACTAAAAATTCACGGCTTTGCGATATCCTCGGTCGGTGGAGAAAAGCTGAAAGATGTATCCGAAGATTTCATAGCCGATACCGTTTCGCTCGAAACTTTCGGCTTTATGCTGTCGTTTGCTTCTGTTTTGGGACTTTATGGTGTTTTCAAAAAAGTAAAAGATTATTTTCGCACTCAAAAGCCCGCCGCAGCGCTCCTCGTTGATTTTTACGGATTTAACATAAAAATCGCTGAAGCCGCCTCCAAGTTGAGCATTCCCGTCTATTACTACATACCGCCGCAGGTTTGGGCATCCCGTTACGGCAGGATAGAAAATATAAAAAAATACATCAATAAGGTTTTTTTGACACTTCCTTTTGAAGAGGAGATTTACAGAAAAGAAAAAATCAAAGCGATTTATGTGGGGAATCCTTTGGTTGAGATAGCTGAAGAAAAAGAAGATTCGCCGCAAGGCGATACGGTAAAAATCGGATTTTTCCCGGGCAGCCGCTCGCACGTTATAAAAAGGCACATCGGGATAATCAACGATGTTGCGGAGATTATCAAAAGAAAACTCCCGCATAAAAAAGTTTCATTTCATCTTTTCGGTTTGAAAAATCTCAACCGTGCATATACGAGTATCAGCAGTTCAATAGGGATAGTTTATGAAGATGACGGCGCAATGAAAAAATCCGATATCGATATCGCTATGAGCGTTTCGGGAACGGTTGCCACGGAACTGGCTCTATGCAAAATACCGACGGTTATTTTCTATAAAATCGGCTGGCTGAACGCCATGGTATTGAAGAAACTCATAAAGACAAAATATGTGGCTCTTCCGAACATTCTACTTGATTATGAAGTTTTTCCAGAATGTCTGCAGGAAAACTCCACGCCTGAAATTCTATCCGAGAAAATCATCGGATACATCGAAAATCCCCCGGGTCGGCGGGATGTGAAAAAAAAGCTCAAGAGAATCCGCGAGATGCTTCATCCGTCGGACGCGTCCATCAGGGTGGCCGAAAACATTATGAAGGAAACAGTTGGCACTAGTTAAACCATGAAATCGCTTTTAAGACTTTTTAAGTATATTTTTCCTTATAAATCAAGGTTGATATCCGCCGGCATTTGCATGATAGTAGTCTCGGGGCTTATGGGTGTTTCCATGTGGCTTATAAAACCCGTAATCGACAGAGTTTTTATCTTGAAGGATTTATCTATGCTTTATAAAATGCTTTGGCTGATACCCTCTATATGGCTTGTGAGGGGTTTAGCTTTTTACGGCCAGAGTTATCTTCTGCAATATATTGGACAACGTGTAACGCAACGTCTGAGAAACGACCTTTTCGGCAAGCTCATGGAGCTTTCTCACGATTTTTATCATAGGAATCCAAGCGGGAAGATAATATCACGCATGACGAACGACCTCCACGTAATCCAAAACGGACTGCTCAGACTGCCTTTAAGTTTTATAGGCGACACGCTTACAGTCATATTTTTGATAGGGCTGCTTTTTTATCTAAATTTTAAATTTGCGCTCATCGCCTTCATTGTTTTTCCGATTGTGGCTTTGCCTCTTGCCAATTTCGCGAAAAAGATGCGAGCCGCTGCGCAAAAAGGACAGAAGCAGATAGCCGAGATATACCACAGGATTCAGGAGGGCATCTCCGGTATTTCAGTGATAAAATCTTTCATCAGGGAAGAAGCGGAGAAAAAAAGATTTCAAAGGGAGAACGAGATTTTTTATGGTCATCAGATGAATTTTGTTAAAGTCGATTCGAGATCAAGCCCTATAATGGAGTTCATAGGGTCATTGGCGATAACGTTTATTGTGTGGTACGGGGCGATGGATGTACTTAATGGTGCATGGACGTCCGGAGCGTTCTTTGCATTTCTTGGCGCGGCGCTATCAATATACAAACCGCTCAAGAATTTTTCGAACACCAACGCATTGTTTCAGCAGACGGTCGTGAGCGCAAAAAGAATATTCGACATTTTGGACGAAAAATCCGCTATAAGCGACAAACCGGGCGCAAAAGAACTTCATAAATTTGAAAGCGAAATAAAATTTGACAACGTTATTTTCTCATATGATGACAATCATCCGGTTATAAAAAACGTGAACTTTACCTTAAAAAAAGGCGAAAAGATCGCCATTATCGGTCCATCCGGCTCGGGAAAAACCACTCTGGCTCATCTTATACTCAGGTTTTACGATGTGACGGGCGGGAGGATTTTAATAGACGGTGAGGACATAAAAGATCTGACGCTGACTTCGCTGAGAAAACACATCGCTCTCGTCACTCAGGATATAGTTCTTTTCAATGAGAGCGTAAAATACAACATAGCGTACGGGAATCCAGATGCCGCGGATGATGAGATTCTTGAAGCGGCAAAAAGGGCAAATGCCCATCAGTTTATCGAGAAATTTCCTCAAGCGTATGACAATGTTGTAGGCGAGAGGGGCACGAAGCTCTCCGGCGGTCAGAAACAAAGAATCGCCATAGCCCGCGCTATTTTGAAAAATGCACCGCTCCTTATTCTTGACGAGGCCACAAGTTCTCTCGACTCCGAATCGGAAAAACTTGTTTCCGAAGCTTTAGAAAACCTAATGGCTGAACGGACCGTTCTTATGATCGCCCACAGACTTTCCAGCGTCAAAAGAGCCGACAGAATACTCGTGATTGAATCAGGTTCTCTGGTTGAGGAGGGTACCCACGAAGAACTGCTCGAGCAGAAAGGAATATATCACCGTATATGCCAGCTGCAGTTACTTTGAACCCCGTCAGAAATTATAAGGTTATTCGAAAGAAAACCAGGAGTTTCGGCGGATACTGCAATCCAGTTGAAATTTCTAACAGGGTAAACGCCTACCGCATAGCCCCATCCCTTCTTTTCGAGGGAAACTCCCTTCTTAACGATGAAAAGATAATATCACTCACCAACAGACGTTCCGCGCTGATTGTTGAAAGAAAGATAGAAGAAAAATTCAAAAATCATCTTGATGGAATTTATAAATTAAAACCCAAAGTTGTATATTTCAGAGGCGAGTGTAGTTTAGATGAGGTGGCAAGAATTACAAATCTGTTGGGCGGATTAAATACAGAAACAATCGTAGCAATTGGTGGCGGAAAAATCATAGACACATCGAAAATTGTCGCGCAGAAATTAGGTTCGAAACTAATGACAGTTCCGACATCGTCAGCCACCTGCGCCGCTTTTACCTCCATCTCTCCGACTTATCATCAGGATGGAAGGAAGTTCAAAACAATCAATTTGAAAAAAGCACCGGATGTCTGCGTAATCGACTATGATATATTGTTCAACCAACCCGTTAGACTTTTTACAAGCGGCATTACCGATGCTCTTGCGAAGTATTATGAGACCGCCGCGTTTATAAACTCCCACCCCTTGTTCGCCGAAAGTAGTTTTGTCTTGACGGCGTTTATGCTCAGCCGCGCCATACGCGATGATATCTTTGAATTTTCCGAATCAGCGCTTTCGGCGATTCGCTTGAAAAAGCCAAACGAGGAATTTAAGAGATTAATCTATGCCGCCATCGTTTTAACCGGCCTGGTGAGTGGTATCGGCGGGAAAGGCTGCCGAGCTGTCGGAGCGCATGCCCTCGCCAACGGACTGACTTTTAACGATTTTACAAAAAAATCGCTTCATGGACACAGGGTAGGATGGGGCTTACTTGTTCAGTCGGTGCTTGAAAATAAATACGAAGATTTCGGGGAACTCTCCATGTTTTACAGGAGATGCCGCATTCCCTATAGCATAAGACACCTTGGTTTGAAAAATTTGACTTTCAACGGATTAAAAGAAGCTATGAGAGTTGCCGTCTCACCAGCCGAAAGCATGAGGTTCTTAAATAGGAAAGTGTGCATTAAAGAATTATGGAAGGCGATAAAGATAGTCGAAGAAACAAAATTTTAAAAAAATTGAAATATGAAAAGACATTGATATTCAAAAATCCGTTGAATCTGCGACCCGTAATAATTTTTGGTAATTAAGTAAGATTTGGACTAAATTTTGTTAATAACTTAGCGAATAGAAAGAACAAATTTTCAGTTCTATGATTAAAACGAAACTCAATTTCTTTAAGATAAAAATGGAAATGAT
>JBGFRZ010000036.1:0-49778 GCA_041694835.1 Ignavibacteria bacterium | reverse complement strand
GCGCTAAAGCTCACAGTATTCAGGATATCGGTAATCCCGTTCTTCATCATTCTTTTGTATTACGATAATTTTATAGCAAAGATTTCCGCCCTCATTTTATTTGTTCTCGGAATGCTATCCGACGCCTATGACGGATATTTCGCCAGAAAAAGAAACGAAACCACAACCCTCGGCGCTTTTCTCGACCCTCTTGCCGACAAACTTCTGATATCCTCGGCGCTTATTTCTTTCGTGGGTTTGGAAGAACTTAACATACCGGCGTGGACCGTCATTGTGATAATTTCAAGGGAATTCGTAATAACCGGACTGCGCGCTGTGGCCGCGACAAAAAACGTAATAATCTCCGCCGACAGATACGGAAAATTTAAAACCACCTCCCAGAGCGCCGCCGTTATATCCATTCTTCTTGTCCTCGTTACAAGGTCTTACGTGATGGAGTATGCAAAAGAGCCCGTGACATGGCTTCATCCCATCACACCTATACCATTCTTACTGATGTTTCTAATAACCATACTGACGCTCTACTCTGGAGCAAGATATATTTCAAAATACAAGCACCTCTTAAAATGAATGTTTCCTTTCTATTTTCATCCCTTTTTGGCGTAGGATTCATACCGGTGGCGCCCGGAACGATGGGCTCGCTTTTTGGCCTGGCTACATTTTGGTTTATTCCTCAAAAATTTTCGTTCACGCTTACAGGAATCCTTTTTTTCTTCTCGCTCATCATCATATCAAAAACTCAAAAATATGTCGACAGCAAGGACGATCCAAGGATAGTTATAGACGAGATGCTGGGGATGTGGGCCGCTTTGTGCTTTGTACCAAATGAAATATTTTTCAGGGTATCGGCTTTTGCCGTTTTCAGATTTTTCGATGTACTCAAGCCATGGGGAATTAAGGAAATACAATCCTTCCCCGATGCGTGGGGCGTTGTATTCGATGATATGCTGGCCGCTTTCTACACCATAGCGACTATAAATTTGGCATCTTTTTTTTGGAGAACGTTATGAAATGCATTTATCTTTTGACGGCCACCTTGGCGGCAAAGCTTCAAAAACTTGAAGACAAGCGTCTTACACATATAGAGACGCTTTTGCGAACAATAACGGGAGCGATTAAATGATAAATACTCTGGTAGTTGGCGAGATGTCTACAAATTGCTATATATACACGGACGCCGACAATAACGCTCTTATAATAGATCCTGGTGCTGAACCTGATAAAATCATTGATTTCATTGAATCGAAAAAAATCAAACCGCTCGGCATAATCAACACCCACTCTCACGCCGATCATATAGGAGCGAACGCACAGATCAAAAAAAAATACTCGATTCCGATATACGCTCATTCGCTCGAGTTTCCGTCGCTGGTAAATCCTGAAAAAAATCTTTCATATTTCCATGAACGCATTATCATCTCGCCGCCCGGCGACATAGCTCTGACGGAAGGCCAAAAAATAGAAGAGGAAAGTTTTTCTCTTGGCGTATGGCACACGCCGGGGCACACAGCGGGGGGGATATGTCTTTTCGGAGACGACTTCATTTTTACGGGAGACACCATATTTAAAAACTCCGTGGGAAGATGCGACCTGCCAGGGGGTGACGATGCCGCCATGGACAAAACGCTCTTGAGATTTCTTAAGCTTCAAAAGAATTTTCTGCTGTATCCCGGACACGGCCCTTCGACCACGCTTTTCGAGGAAAAAAAACTTAATCCATTTTTTAGGCTCTAACCCCACACCTGCCCGGGACGCCGTGTAAATATTTCTCAGACGGAGAATTCGAACATTTGTTCGAGACTTTCGACGATAAAAATGAATAAAAAATTAATACCCGAATTCGAAAGCTATATGTCGGCGGCAAAAGGGCTTTCTCTAAATACGGTGGTCTCATATAAAACGGACATCAGGTTCTTTTTCGAGTACCTGAAAAAAAACGGAATCCCCACAGAAAAAGTGGACCATGACACTGTGACCGAATATCTTTGGCAAAGAAAAAAAAACGGACTTTCTTCGAAAAGTATTTACAGAAACCTTGAATCGATAAGACAGTTTTTCAGGTTTCTGATATTGGAAAACGACTTCGCTGTCGACCCGACGGCATTTATGCAGCTGCCGAAATCTCATCTTTATTTGCCGGATTTCCTTACGAAAGACGAGATGTCGCGGCTACTTTGCGCGATTCCGTTCAAAAAACCAAATGCACTCCGCTTCAGGGCGATGGTCGAGCTGATGTACGCCTCGGGGTTGAGGATTTCGGAGACGTTGAATCTTAGGAAGAAAAATCTTGATTTAAACCTTGGTTTCGTAAAAGTTAAGGGAAAAGGCGGTAAAGAAAGGATTGTTCCGATGGACGAGACGTCTATTCTATTTCTGAAAAAATATCTCAATGTCTTTTCGAAAAAAATAGAGTTTTCTGACTACGTTTTCCCGAACAACTCCGGAAAGCCTTTGAGCAGGGTCGCCATCTGGAAAAGGTTGAAAAAAATTGCTAAATCGGCTAAAATCTCAAAGAACATAACACCACACACAATACGTCACTCCTTCGCATCGCATCTTCTTCAGGGGGGGGCGGATTTGAGAAGCATCCAGGAGATGCTCGGACATTCATCTATATCCACAACCCAGATTTACACTCATGTCGAAAAAAGCCGGTTGAAAGAAATGCACAAGAGATTCCATCCGAGAAGTTAGAAAGAAAAATGTATGGAAAATTTAATTTGTTCCGATAACCAATAGGACGGATATTTGGAGAAAACTATGGCGAAAGAAAACAAAAGCACAGCCCTCGTCGAAAAACTCGTTTCCGCTCACAAATCCATAAAAGAACAACTCTCAAAAATAATAATAGGACAGAACGAAGTCATGGACCAGATGCTCCTGGCCTTTTTCAGCAAAGGACATTGCCTCATAGTGGGGGTTCCGGGTCTGGCAAAGACACTTCTCGTTTCGACGCTCTCAAAGATACTCGGACTCAAGTTCTCAAGGATACAATTCACCCCGGATTTAATGCCATCTGACATAATAGGCACCGAGATAATACAAGAAGACCCGGAAACGTCGCAGAAGATTTTCAAATTCATGAAAGGTCCGATATTTACACAGATACTCCTTGCAGACGAAATAAACAGGACTCCGCCGAAAACGCAGAGCGCCCTTCTTGAAGCAATGCAGGAGCTTCACATAACTTCCGCCGGAAAGACATATCCTCTTGAGCCGCCGTTTTTCGTCCTCGCAACCCAAAATCCGATAGAACAGGAGGGAACATACCCTCTACCCGAAGCCCAGCTCGACAGGTTTTTCTTCCAGATAAATATTTCCTACCCGAAAAAAGACGAGGAAAAATTGATAGTGGAAAGAACAACTTCTCTTTCTGATTTTTTCGTCGAGAAAAAACTCGATGCTGGGGAGATACTCTCGATTCAGAACATCGTTCGCGAACTCCCCGTTTCGGACAACATACTCGAGCTCGTCGTAAACTTCGTAAGCTCTACGAGACCCGATTTAGATACCACAGGCGAAACGACAAAAAAATACATACAATGGGGGGCGGGGCCGCGGGGTTCACAGAGCATAGTTCTCGCTGCCAAGGCAAACGCCATATTGAACGGAAGGTTCACGGTTTCCAAAGAGGACGTGGCGAAAGTGATACATCCCGCATTGAGACACAGAATCATCCTCAACTACGCCGCTGAAGCTGAGGGTATGACATGCGACAAACTCATAAACGATCTCTGGTCGAAGTTTTCGAATGAATAAGCTACTCCCTGTGGACCTTGTCTCAAAACTATCCGGAAAATTCTGGAGGGCGAAAAAACGCGTCGAAGGAACTGTCAGCGGCAGGCACACGAGTCCAAGCCAAGGTTACTCGCTTGACTTCGCCCAACACAGGCAGTACGTTCCGGGTGACGAGATAAAACATATCGACTGGAAACTCTTCGGAAGAAACGAAAAATTTTTCGTAAAGCAATTCCAGGCAGAAACCAACCTTAGGGCATATATAATCATTGATGCTTCTAATTCGATGGGCTTTGGCAAAAACATCTCTAAGTTCGAATATGCCAAGAGAATCACCGCCGCTATATCTTATATATTTATCAAACAAAGCGACGCTGTTGGATTCGCTGTCATTAAAAACGGACTTCGTGAATTTCTTCCGCCAAAAAGCGGATGGGAGAGGCTTCACACTATACTTGAAATCCTCGAAAATACCCAAACTTACGGCCTCTGCCGTATATCGATAGGGATAGAAGAACTGGCCAAAAGACTCAAGAGACGCTCTCTTGTGATATTGCTCTCGGATCTCTTCGAAAATCAGAGTGAAGTCATAGCGTCTCTGAAATACCTCAACTCGCAACACCACGACTGCACAGTTATTCACTTGTTGGACAACGACGAGATAACCTTCCCTTATGGAGAAAACTTCGAATTTATTGACCTCGAAACAAACGACTCCACCGGCGGATTCTGGAATATACGCAAAGAATATAAAAAGAGAATCGACGAATTTCTCTCGAAATATAAGATATCTTTTAGAAAGAGCGGCATTGAATATCATCTTGCGACAACCGAAACCCCTCCAGAAAATTTGATATCACTTATAATAGGATAATTCCATGTTTTTTCTCCTCAATAAACTTTTTCTGTATTTTCTGCCCGCTGTCATTATTCCGCTTTTGATACATCTTTTGTTCAGAAAGAAAAAAAGAATCTATTACAGCAACATATCTCTCATTCAGGATATTTTAAGTCAGAAAAAAATATTCAAAAAATGGCAAAAGCAGACGCTTCTCGCAATAAGAATCCTGTTCCTGCTCTTCTTGATTCTTGCCTTCACGCGGCCATGGCTTTATTACAGCAAGGAGGCGAAGCCGTCGAAAGACACCTCTGTAGTTTTTCTTTTCGATTCATCGTGTTCTTTAAATTATAATCTTCTGGGCGAGACCGAGTTTGAAAAAAATAAAAAAGTTGCGTTGAATCTTTTAGAGCAATTGCCAAGAACTACAAAAATCGGAGTGATTTCATACTCCGACAAAATTGAACATAAATCTACAGGGCTGGCAGTAAATCACGAAAAAATAAAAAACGAAATTCTGGGATTAAAACCAACTGTTAAAAAAACCGACCATCGTTTGGGGCTCACCGCGGCCGAAACTTTTATGACAGAATCAGTCGCGGGTTCAAAAAACATCATATGGTTTTCGGACTCAGCCATCAGCGACTTCGAAAAGGATACCGCCCTTTCAAAAACCACAAATGTGACGCTGATAACCGAAAAAACCGCAAAGAGAAACTTGACGATAGCGAATATTGTTCAAAATATAAACAATACTATAACCGCCGAAATCAGAAGCTTTGGCTTTGACGGCAACGTATCGCTAATTTTGTACGAGGACGGCTCTGAAATGGCCCGTACCGCCGTAAACCTGAAACACGGAAACAATAAAGCCGAGATATTTCTAAAACCTTCTGCGAATAAAAAATACTCCCTTGAAATTAAAAGCGACAATCTCACCGAGGACAATATTTATCGATTTATTCCCGAAAAAACCGAACAACCAAATGTCCTGCTTGTAGACGGAAATCCTCTGCCGGGATACAGATCGGAGCTGTATTACATTACAGCAGCCCTCAACGCAATGAACTTCAGATTTGAAACGATAGGCTTTCATCAGTTCGCCTCTTACGACTTAAAGAGAATTGATGCAATCATTATTTCAAACTACCTCCCCGACGAAAACATCCTAAAAAAACTCACGGGAGGCGACAAAAAAATAATTTTTTTTCCGGGTGATAATGTCGAGGATGGAAAAACAATACTGGACGTTTCCCTCTCAAGAAAAATTGAGAAAAGAACGACTTTCGTGCCGGGCGAAAAGATAAAGGAAATTTTCGGCGAAGACCAAAAATTCGATTGGAGAGTCTCGGCTCAAAAGTTTTTTAAAATTTCATATGAAAGACCGTGGGAGCCATTTTTTTTCGATACTGAAGCCAACCCCCTGCTCATCTCTAAAGGCGACGCATTTATATTCAACACATCGGCCAACAAATCCTGGTCGAACATGATTTCGAAGGCTTTTTTTGCGCCACTGCTTGAAAAGATTCTATCGCCTAAAAAAGAGTTTAAAGACATATACGCCTTTGCGGGCGAGCCTGTCAAATGGAAATACGCCGAGACGAGCGGCGCGACGATTAAGTTAAACGACAGGATCGCCGGGATTTACGACACCATACCGACTCCAGAAAAACCTGGATTTTACGAGATAACCTTTTTGCATAAAGAATTAAAAAAATCGATTTTTCTCGTAGTCAACACAAATCCATCCGAAAGCGATCTGACGCAGACCTCCGATCTTAAAATAAAAAACGCAAGCGTGTTCATTGTCGATAGAAAAAACTGGAGAAAAACGATATCGATCGTTTTGGGCAGGGACTCATCGTTGGCGGCGTGGATTATAGTTCTTTTTCTCCTTGCTGCCGAAAATATATTTGTGTATTTCCTAAACAGGGGAGGCCGATGAAAAAAACATTCTTTGCGGTTTTTTTAATGATTGCGTCCACTCTCTGTGCGACGACCAAAAACCACTCGCAGAGGGATTCTTTCGTTTTTGCGCAAATAAAATACGCGGGAGATTGGGATCCATATCCAAACATATGGCGCGAGATAATGAACTTTCTTGAAACTACCACAAGCGTCAAGGCGTACCCCGAAAGGAGGGTCGTTCAGATAGATGAGAAAATATTCAATTCTCCTTTTCTATGGCTCATAGGAAAAAGCGATTTTCCGGGGTTTTCACCGTCGGAAGCAAAAATCATTAGGCGCTTCATAGATCTGGGGGGAATGATATTTATAGACGACGCCTCGGACACTGTGGATTCTGATTTCAGAAAAAATATAAAGTCCGAACTCTCGAAAATTTTTCCCGACAAAGCATGGCAGAAGATTCCTCTTTCACACGCGCTCTTCAGGAGTTTTTATCTCTTGAGAGGGGTTGGGGGCAGAAAAATTTGGAGGGAGTATCTTGAAGGGATTGCGGTAGGTGAAAGGTTCGCCGTAATCCTCTCGTGGAATGATGTTTCCGGCACATGGCAGAAAGACAACTTCGGAAACTACCTCCACGAATGCTACCCCGGCAAGGACAGGCAGCGATGGGAATCTCATAAGTTGACCATAAACTTGATTATGTATTCGCTTACCGGCACTTACAAAAGCGATACCGTCCATCAGCCTTTTATAGAAAGGAAGCTCAGACAGTGATTTTCTCAGTCGGAACATTCGAACATTTGTTCGAATTTACCGACTGAAATTTTGTGTGTGAATTTATCGACAAGATGTTTCACTTATGAAAATCGACTTCCAGAATTTATCCATCTTGCTACCACTATTTTTGGCGACTTCAAGCTTAATCTGGCTTACAATAAAAAGCAAGGCTCCGCTGACGCTGAAGATATTAAGGACACTTACTATATTAATTCTAACCGCCCTCGTTCTTTCTCCAAAAATAACCACCTACGCCAAAAAGCAAAAAAACGAGATAGCTGTAATGATAGACACATCCGACAGCATGTTCGCCACAAAGAGAGTGGAATATGTAAAAAATTACTTAAAAATCAATCACAATTATCTTGAGCAGAACTACAATATCGGTTTTTTCGATTTCTCCGAAAACTTCAGACATATTGATTATAAAAAAACTAAACTCAAATCCTCAGGAAGAACTGACATAATAAACTCTCTTGAAAACCTCTTCCACGCATATCCAAATCTTGATGGTATATTTTTATTCTCAGACGGGCGTCAGACATCGGAGGAGGCAACCCGCGTAGAAGTCGTTCGCGAAGCTAAAATCCCGATTTTCTCTTTCGATATATTTGAAAAGAAAAAATTTTTGGATATTTCTTTATTCGACATAAAGGCACCTCCTTTCGCATTTAAGGGAAAGGATTTTACAGTAAAAGCAAAACTCGTCCATGCAGGCATAAAACGCGGAAGCCCCATCGTGGTAAATCTCACAGATGAAGATGGCGTCGTGGTGACTCGGAGAATAGAGGCGGGAGATGAAGACGAAGCGGAGGTTGTATTTGTGGTCAGACCTAAAAAAAGGGGCGCAAACAACTACAAAATCGACGTCTCAACCCACCCGGGCGAAATTACACATCTGAACAATTCTTCAAAAGTTACCGTCGAGGCGATAAAGGAAAAAATCAGGGTTCTCTATCTCTGCGGCCAGCCGTCTTACGAATACTCTTTCCTCAGGGAGCATCTTAAAAACGACGCAAACATAGAGCTCGTCAGCTTCGTGATACTGAGAAACCCTGAAGACATAGCGCTCGTGCCCGACGAAGAGCTTTCATTGATACCTTTTCCGGGGGCGAATATGCTTATCAAAGACATCGCCGACTTTGACCTCGTAATCTTCGAAAACTTCACTTACCAGAGGTTCGGAATCTACGCTCCGCACTTTGAAGCACTTAAAAAATGGGTGCTGGAGGGCGGCGGATTTATCATGATGGGAGGCGATAACTCATTCGCAAGGGGTGGCTATCAAAACACCGCCATAAGAGACATACTTCCCGTCTTTATGGAAGACCCTTCCGATGCCATAGAAGAAGGCATATTCAGACCGCAGATAACGGACCATACTTCCCCTCTATTTGCCATCGAAACTGAAACTCCGTCCGATTTATGGAAAGAACTGCCCGAGCTCGACGGAGCCCAAAAACTAAAAATTCGCCCCGAGGGCAAAATACTAATTAGACACCCTTGGTCGAAAACTGACATCGGAAACACCGTAGTGCTTGCAACAAGGGACTACGGGAAAGGAAGAACCGCCGCGCTCGGCTCAAACTCCACATGGCGATGGAAGATGCACTCAAAGTATCCCGAGATATATCATATCTTCTGGAAGAATATGGTTGGATACCTCACCGGCTCGCTCGACGAAAGCAAAGCAAACGTATTGGGCTTAAGAAAAAATGTCGCCATAGACACCGAATGCGAGTTTTTGGTGAAACCACAAACCGGCGGAATCGAAGTCAAGACCGATATAACCGCACCCGACGGCTCGAAAATCACACCAGAAAAAGCAAAGAGCGGAGCATTGTGGAGATTTTCATTCACACCGACTCTGGAAGGGAGTTACAAAATAAACATCTATTACTCAAAAGGTGGGCGACTTATATCGAAGGAAACCCATTCTGTCGAGGTTTCAAGAAGCGTCTATGAAGAGTTGAAAAATCTCGACATAAACCCGACTTTTCTCAAGGATATATCCGAAAAAACCGGGGGCACTTACATAGATACGGCGGGATTTGACCTCAGAAAAATAGATGAGAAAATTCCGAAAAAAGCGTCGGAGATAAAAACCGAAACGATGGCGAATACCACAATCTATGCTTTCCTTTTAATAACAGTAATTTTTATTTTCGAACTCGCCATTAGATGGCTCAAATACGACCTATGGTAACTACTCCCCGATTGCGTATCGTCAGAGAAGTCTTTCGATGTAATCAAGCGGTAAAGCAATTCGCCTTGCTCCGCTGTTTTATACTTTTTAGCAAGATTAATATCACCAAGACAGGACAAACGCGATTTTCAAAAACCGTCAATTCAGAAAAGACTAACCGACATATAGAGACTTCTAACCGATGTTCCACGTGAAACAAACAGACTATATGATGTTAAATAACCAAACGAGCGTTTTTAATTTTATTTTACTTCACCTTTGATTTTTTGGTATAATGAGAGCATTGACGCTTCGCTAAAACCTTGACACAGGGAGAGCGGAATAAAAACGAGAGAAACACGGAGATTTTATTATCGACGGATTTTTTCCATGTCTTCGGTAGTTCTTTCCGTGTATTCCGTGGTAAAAAACTTTTTCAATAATCTCATAATAACGCTGCCTAAGGAAATGTTTCATGTGAAACAAATATGAGTAAAATCATTTCAATAGCGAACCAGAAAGGTGGGGTTGGGAAGACGACAACGGCGATAAACTTCGTTGCATCTCTTGCTTTTCTCGGGCACGAAACCCTCATCGTAGACATGGACCCTCAGTCGAACACAACAAGCGGTCTGGGTCTCGACAAAAACTCGTCCGAAAATATTTATAGAATGCTTATAGGCGAAACTCAAGTGGAAGACACGATAAAAAAGACCAGTATCGACTGGCTTGACGCTATACCGTCGAACATAGACCTTATAGCGGCGGAAGTTGAGTTTGCCGACAAACCCGGGAGGGAAAATCTCCTGACAAACTGTCTCACAAAGTTGAAAAACATATATAAGTATATAGTCATAGACTGCCCGCCGACGCTCGGATTTCTTACGATAAACTCGCTCGTCGCAAGTAAATCCGTCATCATACCTATCCAATGCGAATACTACGCCCTTGAAGGATTAGGACAGCTCCTTAAAACTATAGAGCTGATAAAAGGAGGGCTGAATCCGAAACTTGCGATAGAAGGCGTTCTGATAACGATGTATGACTCGCGACTGAACCTTGCGAATCTGGTGATTGACGAGGTCAGGAAGTACTTCAAGGAAAAGGTATATGATACGATAATTCCGCGGACGGTAAGATTGGCGGAGGCACCGAGCTACGGAAAACCCATCATTACATACGATAAAAGTTCCAGGGGCTCGGAAGTGTATATTGAGCTTGCGAATGAATTTTTGAAAAAACAGATATGAACCCCGTTAGAAATTACGGGTTCTTTATGAGAATGTTGAAAGTTTCAATAAATACTGAAGTTATTGGAGATTTCTAACGGTGTGAACAGAGAAGGTCTTGGCGGCATCAAAAAAAGGATTTTGAAATTCGTCCGTAGTTCGCTGAAGCGGCGAGGATCACCTCCGACAATAAGAGAGATAGCTAAGCGGTTCGACGTCTCCCCGTCGACCGTTCACTATCATATAAAAAATCTCGGGAGGCGTGGCCATCTTCAGTTTAGATATGGTAACACCCGGCGACTCTCACGCGGATTGAAGCTCAAAACAACGGCCAGGCTTAAGAACAAATAATTTTCCCGTCGGAACATTCGAACATTTGTTCGAATTTTCCGTCTGAAGATTTTGTCCTACCAACCTGTTGTGGATAGATTATTCGCCTCGACCAAAACTGGGAGCGGCAACATTCGGAGGAATTTTATGAAAAGAGGGCTGGGCAAGGGGCTGGAGGCGATTCTTCCAAAATACACCGAAAAGAGGGCGGATACTATACTCTCAATCTCTATCGAAAGCATAAAGCCCAACCCACAGCAGTCAAGAAAAAAATTCGACGAGGCGAAACTTAAAGAACTCGCTGAGTCCATAAAACACCACAACCTCGCCCAGCCACTTGTTGTTGCCCAATCGGCCATCCCTGGTGAGTACGAACTGATAGCGGGCGAAAGGCGTCTGAGGGCGGCAAGGATGGCGGGCGTAAGAGAAGTTCCCGTCGTAGTTAAAACCGTAAATGAAAAAGAAAAATTCCTTATCTCGTTGATAGAAAACATACAGAGGGAGGACCTAAACCCAATTGAAGAAGCGAATGCCTACAAGCATCTCATATCCGAATTCAACCTGACTCAGGAAGAGCTATCCAAAATAATAGGGAAGGACCGCTCGGTGCTGGCAAACACAATAAGGCTTCTTACTCTTCCCGAAGAGCTGATATACCACATAGAAAATGGCGTCATATCGGCTGGCCACGGCAGGTCGATTGCGGCTATTTCTGACAAGCAGAAGCAAAAGGATATTCTCAAAAAAATCATAGACGAAGGGCTCACTGTCAGGGATGTTGAAAAAATAGTCGGCGAACTAAAAAAAAGAGGGGGGCATCCTTTAAAAAAACGTAAGAAAAGTTACGAGTTGACACAGCTTGAAAACACGTTGCAACGGAGCATCGGAGCGAAAGTAATTATAAAAGGTAATTCAAAAAAAGGAAGTATTTCGATTTACTATCACACTCTGGACGAACTTGAAAGACTTTCGAGGTTGTTAAGGAGAAAGTAAGATGAAACGCGGATATTTTCTGACGATAATCACTATTAATTTACTCTTTTCCGAAATTAACGCCCAAAACGCAAACCCTGCCTACATATCCAAAATGCCTTTACCTCACTATACCCTGTTTGCGAACGCAGGATGGGACGGAAATTGGTACGTCGGCTACAACCAAGGTTGGATAGAAAAACTGACTCTCAATCATAGGAAAAAAGATTTTTCGAGGGCTTTTGTGGGAGCAAAATTGGGAAGAATGAAATCGCTACCAAAACCTGACAGACCAAGTTGGAAAAGAGAAGCCATAAAAAGCGAGATATTTATAGCGGTTTCTGAAGAACCAAAATGGAGTGCGAACTCATACATGTTCCTTACAAAAACCGATGACATACCGCTTGAGTACGACTACGAAAACGCCATAGAGGACACGGGGGAGGCAAGATGGTTCTGGACGGAAATACCGCTTGATTCGTTGAACTTCGTCGGAGACAACTATGCAATCCTTTGGTCGCCCGACGGATTTTTGACATCTGCATCCTCTTCTCCCATACTCGCCGCGGCATGGGGGGACAAAAGCGTCGATTCGTGGATAAATACGGAAATAGACGGAAACCCGAAAAATCTAAAGAATGACTCGCTGAAAACTCCAATAACGATATTCGAGCCGGCTATAGCGTTGAAACTTATTCCAAAAAATATAAAAAATGAAATACTGATTGAAATTACAGCCATAAATGATATAGCGGAAAAACCGGGATTTAAAAATATACAAACAACAATTAGTGGGAATCAGATTGAAAGGGCGCATCTTGAAATTTCAACCGACGGCAAGAATTGGAAAAAAATTTCAAAGACGCTATATGACCCGCCTTATTTTTTTGATTTCAACCCCGAAAAATCTCCCGATGGAAAAATTCTTGTAAGGGTTGCGGCCAATGATGTGTGGGAAAATACGGGACATTCAAGGGCGATAGAGATGGCGATTGCAAGAAGCGAAGAACCAATCAAAAAAGAACATCTGAAAAAGAAAAAAAGGGGGGAATAATTTTCCCGTCGGAACATTCGAACATTTGTTCGAATTTTCCGTCTGAAAATTGAACGGAGGAAATATGACTAAAAAAAAATTATTCTTAATATCGGCGATAATCCTTCTGGCTTTCTCGAATGTTTATTCGCAGGTAAAACCGCGAAAGAAAGCAAAGACTTTCTGGGACAAACTCTCTGTTCAGTCGGAAAAGAAAAAACAGCCAACCGCGATAGCCGGGGTGAGGGGGGTTGACGAGCCGGAAGGCATCGGTGATTCCTCTGGTCGCGACTGGGCGGCGGTGGAGAAAATAGAAAAATTCACGCTCCAACAAGAAGAAATCGAACGTTTCGTCTCCGAAGGGAGGCTAAAATGAAATTAAAACCGATTGCGGTGGCGACATTATTTTTAGCTGTGAAAGTTTTTGCGTTTAACTTCGAGCCGCTGCAAATACCCGTGGATCCGGAAAAGGCGATTAGGGTCGGAGAAAAAATCGTAAAAGCCTCGAAAGGGGTTTCAGATGAAGAAGAGATAGCGATGGGAAGAGAGGTCGCAAGCAACTTATGCGCCCGCTATGGCGTTTATGATGATGAAAAACTTACAAAGTACTTAAACCTTGTGGGACAAACTGTCGTAAGAAACAGTGGCAGAAAAAATATAAAATATCATTTCGCCGTCTTAAACTCTGAGACAGTAAACGCGTTTGCAGCCCCCGGGGGTTATATTTTTGTCACAAAAGGGGCGCTCAAAATAATGAGAGATGAGTCGGAGTTAGCCGGCGTCCTTGCACACGAGATAGCCCACATATCACAAAGACACATAGCCAGGGAAATTCAGAAAGCAAATTTTATAGGCGCGGGAACGGACATAATAACCGAGATAGCGCAAGATAAAGAGATAACCAGAAAGCTTACCGAATTTTCCACGGATATTCTGTTTAAGGGTTATTCACGGAAAGACGAGGAAGAGGCTGATATTCTTGCTGCAAAATATTTGAAAAGAACCGGCTACGATACATCGGGGTTAAAAAGCTTCATCGAAACTTTATCATCGCAAAAATTGGATGAGCCGAAGTTTCTGGTATTATTTAAAACACATCCACATCCAACAGAGAGAATAAAAACGCTTGATACAAAAGGGGCAATTCAATCCGGCGCAAAAAACGAACAGCGATTCAAAGAGAATGTCCTTGTGTCGCATTGAAATGTTTTAAGTTAACCGTTGCTTTAAGACCAAATTTTTTTTGTTTGTTTTTCAAGGAGTGTTTCTTTGGTGGGATATATCTTTTCTGTTAATTCGTCGGGCTCAAACCAGAGTTTGATTTCTTTCTCGGCATCTGCAACATTCGCAGAGCAATGGACAACATTCTCAAATACACCTTTCGTCGTTATCCTTCCGTAAGCGCCTCTTATAGATGTCGACTCGGCTTCTTCGGGATTCGTCGCGCCGCAAATGTCCCTCAATTTTTTTATGGCATTATCGCCGCTGTAAACGAGTGCCATCACTCTGTCAAACGGCTCTCCAAAAAGTTTCCCCTGTATGTAATCTATCAATCCGTCATAGAATGCCTTGCCTTTGTGTTCAGCGTAATGTTTTTCTGCAAGTTCCCGTGAAACTTTTACCATCTTTGCAGCGACTATTATGAGTTTTGCCTCGGAAAACTTCGTGAGGACGTTACCCGTAAGCGATTTTTTCAGCCCATCGGGCTTTATCAAAACCAACACCTGCTCTATGTTTTTTTTCATAAAGCGAACTCCCAAATGCCTATGAAACCTGAAAAAAACTTTCGTTTTTTATTTCTTCTTCATACTGTCGACGACGACTTTTGCCGCAGCGTGTCTCGCTATAGGCACCCTGAACGGCGAGCATGAGACATAGTCCATGCCGACTTTGTGGCAGAACTCTATAGATTTAGGATCGCCGCCGTGCTCTCCGCATATTCCTACTTTTAATCCGGGTTTTGTTTTTCTTCCGTGTTTGACCCCGTAGTGTATCAGATAACCAACGCCTGATACATCTATCGACTGGAATGGGTCTTCAGGAAGGATTCCCTTCTGTATGTAATCCATCAAAAATCCGCCGATGTCGTCGCGAGAAAATCCGAAAGACATTTGGGTGAGGTCGTTGGTTCCGTACGAGAAGAAGTCTGCCACCTCGGCTATTTTATCGGCGACGAGTGCCGCTCGCGGTATCTCTATCATTGTTCCGAACATATACGGTATTTTTTTGAGCCCATATTTTTTCAGGACTTCCCGATAGACCTTCTCTACAAGTGATTTCTGATTGACGAGTTCATTTTCGCTACACACAACCGGAATCATTATTTCGGGAAACGTTTTTTTTCCATCCTTCGTAAGCTCGGCGGCGGCTTCAAGTATCGCCCTTATCTGCATCTCGCTTACTTCCGGATATGTGACCCCCAGACGAACTCCGCGATGACCCATCATGGGGTTTGTTTCGTGGAGAGCACTCGCTCTTTTTTCAAACTCATCTTTGTTTATTCCAAGGCTCTTTGAAAGTTCCTCCCTCTGCGATTCGTCTCTGGGGACAAACTCGTGCAGGGGCGGATCCAAAAGCCTGAATGTGACGGGAAGGCCTTCCATCGCATCAAGCGTTCCCTTGACATCGGCCTTGACATAAGGAAAGAGCTCGTCGAGCGCGGATATCCTTTCGCTCTCGGTTTTTGAGATAATCATTTTCCTGAGCAAAAACAACGGCTTCTCAGAGTTCGCGCCGTAAAACATGTGTTCCGTCCTAAACAACCCTATGCCCTCCGCTCCGAAAGAGCGAGCGCGACGAGAGTCCTCGGGCGTGTCTGCGTTGGTTCTGATTTTAAGTTTTCTAAAACCATCACAAATCTTCAGGAACTCATTGAGAATTTTGTTTTCTTCAGAGGCGT
Source organism: Ignavibacteria bacterium (assembly GCA_041694835.1). Taxonomy (GTDB): domain Bacteria; phylum Elusimicrobiota; class Endomicrobiia; order PHAN01; family PHAN01; genus JBGFRZ01. Next base: position 33,869 of record JBGFRZ010000036.1, on the reverse strand, counting down.
CCATCATTGGGAGTTTCCCTTCGTAAATATTCCCGTTTGTTCCGTTGAGGGTTATCCAGTCACCCTCCTTAATGTTAATGTTTCCGACGACCATTTTTTTTGCGAAGTAATCTATGTGAAGGGCGCTGCATCCGACTACGCAGCACTTTCCCCATCCGCGAGCCACAAGCGCCGCATGGCTCGTCATTCCCCCGCGAGCGGTCAGTATCGCCTGAGCCGCCCTCATCCCCTCAACATCCTCCGGATTCGTCTCTTCGCGCACCAATATTACTTTTTTGCCATCTTTCGCCCACCTGACGGCGTCCGCGGCGGAAAATACTATCTGGCCGGATGCTCCGCCGGGTCCTGCGGGGAGACCTTTCGCAAGAGCTTTGTGCGCAATCTCGGCACTGGGGTCTATTATAGGATGTAAAAGTTCGTCGAGTTGAGATGAAGAAACTCTCCTCACCGCTTCGTCTTTGGTTATGAGTTTTTCTTTCACCATATCCACAGCCATTTTGACCGCGGCAGGGCCGTTTCTCTTTCCTATGCGGCACTGTAGCATGAAAAGGCGACCCTTCTCTATGGTAAACTCTATGTCCTGCATGTCACGATAGTGTCTTTCAAGACGTTTTTGTATATCGAAAATCTCTTTATAAACCTTTGGCATGAATTTTTCAAGACTGACCATATCCTTGTTGTAGTCGCTCTTTGAGTATTCGTTGATAGGAGCGGGGGTTCTTATCCCTGCTACGACGTCCTCCCCCTGCGCGTTGACGAGATACTCGCCGTAAAACATGGCTTCGCCATTTCCGGGGTTCCTCGTAAAAGCGACACCCGTGGCGGAGTGGTTCCCCATGTTTCCAAAGACCATCGTTTGGACATTGACCGCAGTTCCCCACTCCTCTGGTATCCCTTCTATCTTTCTATATGAAATCGCTCTCTTTCCCTTCCATGAGGCGAAGACCGCACCGATTCCGCCCCAAAGTTGCTCGTACGGATCGTCTGGAAATTCTTTTTTCAGCACCTCCTTCACTTTCTCTTTGAAAAGTCCGCAGAGTTTTTTTAGGTCGGACCCATTGAGATCGGTGTCTAGAGTTATGCCCTTTTGTTTTTTAGTCTCCGACATTATTTTTTCGAGCTGTTTTCTGATGCCGGCCTCTTCATGCTCCAGTTCGATACCAGCGGCTTTTTCCATCACGACATCTGAGTACATCATAATCAAACGACGATATGCATCATAGACAAATCGCTCGTTGCCTTCCGTTTGCTCAATCAGGCCGGGGATGGTTTTTTCGGTAAGACCTACATTCAAAACCGTCTCCATCATTCCCGGCATCGACCTTCTTGCACCCGATCTGACGGAAACAAGGAGAGGATTCTTCGTATCTCCGAATTTCTTTTCCATGAGAATTTCAACTTTGCCGAGAGCTTTTTTGACCTCATCCTCGATACCCTGCGGATATTTTCTTCCGTGTTGATAGTAGTATGTGCATACATCCGTAGTTATGGTGAATCCCGGCGGGACGGGAAGTTTTAAGTCTTTGTGCCCCGCCATCTCGGCAAGGTTCGCTCCTTTTCCGCCAAGCAGGTTTTTCATGCTCTCGTTTCCGTCGGCAATCCCTGCGCCAAAAAAATAAACATTTTTCTTCGCTTTAGCCATACATTTTCTCCCTAAATATATTATTGTATCGTCTGAGGTTTTACATCAACTATGCCGCGGGTTACAGTTTGTTTTGCCGCTGCCGAAAGTTTTTCATTCCATGCTCTCATCTCTGTAATGTCAAGTCGCCTGACGACCACATTCACCCTTCTATTTTTCGCTTTGTTTTCGACAGTATCGTTGGGCGCGACAGGATGAAATTCCCCATAACCTGAAGCCGCCAGACGACCTGGTTCAAACTTAATGTCTTCTATAAAAAATCTCAAAAGATTTGTGGAGCGTGTCGTTGAGAGTTCCCAGTTTGAAGGAAACTGAACCGTTGAAATCGGCGTGTTGTCGGTATGGCCTTCAATCGAAATCCTGTTCGGGTCGTCGGTCAACAACTTCATAATGTCGCGAATCATATTCTTTGCTTCGGGATAGATGTCTGCCATTCCGGGATCGAACATATGTTTTTCAGAAAATGTGATAATGAGACCCTCTTTTTGAGTTATTTCCGTCGAGACAAAACTCTGCAATGTGTTTTGAATAACGTGATTGTCAATTCTTTCCTTTATTTTTTTAAGTTGGTCCTCGGTTGCAGCGGCCGAGAGAGCAAAAAGCATAACGAAAAAAACGAGAACTTGGGTTACTAAGTCACCATAGGAGAGCATCCACGGCGGGGTGGTCAGCGCCGCTGCCGACTTAACTTTTTTCAGTGCCAATTTTACGCTCCTGCGGATGTGCGTTCTCTGGCAAATGCCAGTTTTCTGAGTTTCGGCTCAAGATATGCCTGTAGATTGCCTTCGATAATAGAAGGTGTCGTGCCGGATTGCAACAATAGGACGCCTCTGATTATAACTTCTTTAACCAGAATTTCTTCCTCGCTTCGACGTTTTAATTTTCCTGCAATCGGGTTAAAAATCAGATACGCTGCCATGGCGCCGTAAAATGTCGTCAGGAGAGCCACCGCCATACCCGAAGCAATCTGCGACTGGTCTTGTAAGTTTGCCAACATCAAAATAAGACCGATAACCGTTCCTATAAGACCGAACGCGGGTGCGTAAGTGCCCATCATCAAAAAAATTTCCTGTCCCACATTATGACGGACTTGAATAAAATGAACTTCGGTCTCAAGTAAATTTCTGATAAATTCGGCGTCCTGACCGTCCACAACGAGCTGGACGCCGCGCTTCATAAAATCGTTGTCTATTTTCTTAATATCCTGCTCAAGCGACAGAAAACCCTCTCTTTTTGCTTTTTGGGCAAGCGAGACAAACTGCGAAATTATTCCCGATGTATTTTCGGCCGGCTCCATCATCACTTTTCTGGCTATATTCCAGACGCCGATAACTTGTTTCAGAGGATAATTCACAAGGGTCGCACAGACAGCTCCGCCAAATGTTATCATCACCGAAGGAAGATGCAAGAAAGAAAGAAACATTCTAATATCGATTCCGCCCCCCCTTATCATTATGCCGAGAGCGATAATTATAAGTCCTGCTACCGCACCTATAAGCGTAGTTATGTCCATTGTTTTACCTCTTGTGCTCTATGTGTGAAATTTTTCTTTTATATTCTATGACTTTTTCAACAACTTCGTCGGATGTTTCTTTTACGATATACTGATTGTTTGAAATCAGTGTTATTTTTGTATCAGGCATTGCTTCTATCGATTCGATAAGTTCGGCGTTTATTATTACTTCGTGACCGTTGAGTCGATGAAGTTTTATCATAATCGACAATGCTTTATCCGTCTACAGAGTTCCGCGGAAAATATAGCGCCAACGGGATTTGAACCCCACACCAATAAAAAATGGCCCCAACGGGATTCGAACCCGTGTTTTAGCCTTGAGAGGGCTACGTCCTGGTCCACTAGACAATGGGGCCTCTCTTTCTTTGGCAACCCCTAAAAGAGGGCGGCGTCATAAGCCGGACTAGACGATAGCGCCGAATTAGTGCGGTGGAAGGCGACGTTCTAAACCGGTCTACCTGTCTACCGACAGGCGGGGACGAACGCGCTGCAATTATCGGAGTAATTTTACAAAATTTTATCAAAAAATCAAAAATTCGCTATAACTTTAAGAGTGTTAAAACCTGAAAGCCGCCTGACTCCTCAATTGCCATTCCTGCTGCTGAATGTCATCGCTCTCATAATCAACCACCGTGATGTCAATTATTATCCTATCAACGGGAGACGATTTTCCGGGACTCTTGTAAATACCCCTCGCCGTATTTCTCTTGAAACGGATATCGACTGCAAGGCCATTGATGTCGGAGTGCTCTATCTCAAAAAAGACAGGTGCAGCATATTTTATTCTAAATATCGCATCATAGCCCCGCGTTTTAGGATAAAATCTCGTTCCGATGAAATTTTTGTCTATAAAATCGAGCGGGGGGCGGTTCACAGTCGCGGAGTAAGGGACAGAAGGATAAGTCGGAAATCTAATATCCGGAATATATCCGTAGAGAAATGAAAATCCGAAATCCCTGAAATCGGAATCGACGGCATAGACATAGGGATATACCTCCAAGGAGGAGGGGGTTTTTTTGTAAACGCCGGCTTCGCTTCTAAATGAAACATATTTAATCGGGGAGAACGCGAAAGAAAGCGAACCGCCGATATCGTTGTTTGCCCCAACAAGCCTCTCAAGGATACGAGAACTTATCGCTGAATAAAAACCATTTATCTCGGTTTGCAAAATTTCTGTCCCGAATCCAAAAGATGCCAGATAATAATCTATGTTTTCATATCTTGATGCTGCAGCGACCCTTCCGGTAAAATTATTCGAAGTCACCGCAAACTCCGCGATGTCAATGGGTTCGTAAAGCCAGTTCACGGCAAGACCCCATGTTCCCATTTTCATGTACCTTCTGCCAAGTATCAACTTGTAGACTTCGCCCGTTTCAAAGAAAAGTTGTTCGATAAAAGGTGGGTCGGATGTTTTAAAGTTTATGCCAAGCGAACCCGACGAGTATTCGTTTACGCCCCAATATCCGAAATTTCTCAATGAAAGATAACCCGCTGTACTTTTTTTTCTCGCGCTAAAAATCAGGCGAAGTTCGTTGTATAAAGACAAAACCGATGTCCTTACGCCCTCTCCCCAGAGATAGTCGGAATTGAGCGAATACTCCGCTTCCATATTAAAAACTGGCTTTTCTTCAAGCTTGTCGGAAAGATTCATAAGCAAAAGCTCTCTATCGAAGTACTTAACAAGAGTGCGAAGTTTTTCATCTTCCGTCTCATTAAGAAGCATGTTTTTTTCCTCGATAATCCAGACGACCTCGTTCAAAAAACCGGCCCACTCAAGCCGCGATGGCGCAGCGTCTACGAGTTTATTGAACTTCTTTGTATGGCCGGATTTTTGCGCAAAATATGACAGAACATCCAGAGTTGGTAAATCGATATAATCCGCGCAAACCTTATTCGTTACGAAACATAAAGCCAGAATCAAAACTAAAAATAAAATCTTCTTTCTCATAATAAAACCCCGTTAAATGGAAGTGAAAATGGAAATTTTCAAAAATCGCCTCATCACTTAATTACCCTAAATTTTCATAATTCGTATGAAACACTCAACCTTGTTTCGTTGTAAACTCCCCGATACTGCCACGAAATCGATGGCTCCCTGTCCCATAAATTGTTTTCGATATAAAGCCTGATATCCCGTCCGAGAGACCTTATGTGGCGAAAAACATATCTGTTGGCGGATTTACGCCATTCTCCATCCCAAAGACCGACGATGTTGATCTCGTAAATAGTTTCTTGAGGAACAAGCCCTGTCCTTTCTGGTCGGGTCTGCCACATCTCTGTGTCTATTTTTTTAGCGGGATAGTAACTGAAGGTGATGTCAAAACCGCGAGTATCCTGATCGAAGTAGAGATGATTCTGGGCGGAGTATGCAAGGCTCGTTGCCATGGGAGCGAATCCTCTTTGCACATCACCTATTTGAAGAAATATATTCGCCCTTTTGGTGTTTATGACATCAGCCCCTGCCACAAACGCATACTTCGCCTCGTAAGGATCCACACCTTCCACTATTGTAGTTTTTGAGGGCCTGTAAAAAGCCAATTCAGCTATAAAATCCCTGTTTTTGCTATATCGCCAGTATAAATCAAGACTTAATGCGTCCTCAGACGCTATTCCGGAAAACAGGGTGTTTAAACCGATTTCAAGATTCTTTTTGAAAAGCTCTTTTGATATCCTTGTGGCCAAATAGTCATCATAATCCTGGAAAATCCCGGTATATGGATAGTTTGTCGACGATAATCTTGCATATATAAGGTTCAATCCAAGAGTGCCAAAGGGAAACATTTCTAAAACGGCGCCCTCGAAAGCGTCGAAGTTGTTGTCACCTATGAGGCCAAGATGTCCTAATATAAAGTATATCCTGCCGAACCTTATCCTTCCCCTTTTGCCGAATACCCACGAACAACTCGCTTCATCTATCTTCATGAAACCGGGTCGGGAGGAGGTTGACCTAATCCCCAACCTTAAAGCGATGTTTGAATCGCGCGGAGTGTAGTTCAGATAAACGTACGGCAGGGCTGTAATGGAATCTAAATCTGAAGGATGAGATAAAGTTCCCCTTGAGATTAAGGCCAATCTTCCACTTATATTGTCGCTCATCCTCTTTCGATTGAAAGAGAGCTCATTTATATCGTTTTTCAACTTTAAAAGTTTCAACTCATCTCTGAATTCCTCTATTAGCACCTCTGCATGAGAATACGTTTCCGCACTTAAATGAACTCTGTGTTCTAAAAAATCATTCAAAACAGCGGAAAACTCGGTGGCAAATTCAAGGCGAGAGGAGAAGCTTTCAATCGGCGAAAGAAGGTTTTCGCTTTCGAAAAAGCGAGCCGAAATGGTCGCTTTATTTGTTCTTAACTCTATGTCTGGAAAAAGTTTCGTTTGTCCAAATGAAATCAGGACAAAAAAAACGGCGATAAAAAAGCTACAACATCTTTTTTTAATCATAAAATAAAAAACCCTCAGCTCATTTTTCGTTCCTTCAGAAGAAAGAACTAATTGTCGCCAGAGGGTTTATGATTAAATTTATCTATAAGAATCTACGATGCCTTCGTAGATGGCCTTTCCAATCTTCCAGGTATATCCAATATCCTTGAGCCTGGCCTCTTCGTAAGGATTTGACAGATGAGATGGTCTTGTCAGGACTCCGATAGTATTTGCTGTACCTTTCAATATAGCGGCTGACGAGCTACCAACGCCTTTGTCGGTGAGTTTTAGCGCTTCTACAAGACGCTTCTGAATTCCGTTTGCAAGTTTTAAACTTCCGGCAGCATTAGCACCGCTTTTATAGTAGAATGTTCTCGTAAAATTTCGACTCGGGTTCGAAGATCTGGCGAATGCAATTGAAATCATCTTATCAGCGCCCGAGTTGTTAATAAAAGTTACGCGATTTGCGGTCGTCATTGAAACATCGGCATCGCGGGTCATAACAACATTCGCTCCGCCGTATACAACAAGACAATTTCTCACGACCGTAGCGACTTTTAAGTTCACTTCCTTCCCTTTAAGACCTGTCGGGCCGATGCCTGCCGATGTGCTGCCTCCTCCCTGCGGATCAACTGCTATCTTTTTACCTGAAAGAGGTTTTGTTGGGGAAGGAGGTGGCGGTGGAGTATTTTCGGCGACGCCATAGTAGTCAAGTATACCAAGATAATGTGCACGGCCTATTTTGTCTATATAACCGGCATCTTTAAGGCGCGCTTCCTCATAGGTATTAGATATGAATGACGGCTCTGTCAGCGCGGTCGGCATCGTTGCTATGTTAAGTAGTCCCAAGTTAGTTCTTTCTTTAATGCCTCTGTTCCTTAGACCCAGCGATTTTATTAATCTGTTTTGCAACTTGCCGGCGAGTGTTTTGTTTGAAGCATTTCTAGTCGGATGATACAGCACCTCGGTTCCGTTGACGCTCCTGTCTGTGACGGCGTTGAAATGGACAGAAACAAAAGTATGCGCTCCCCAGTTATTTGCAAGGGTTCCACGGCCGCTCGGCGAAATATAGACATCGGAATCTCTTGTCAACATCGTGGTCGCCCCCTGAGATTTAAGATAAGAATCAACCTTTTTTGCAACCCGAAGGGTGATGGCCTTCTCTTGAAGACCTGTCGGGCCGACAGCTCCGGGGTCGCTTCCTCCGTGTCCGGCATCAATAGCGATTTTTTTTCCGGTCAGACCGCCGGCATAAAGAAATGTCGATGTTAAAACAAAACCGACGGCAAGAACAAAAAGTTTTTTCATATACCCCTCCATTTCGAAACTTCTTCGGTGTAATTATACAATTTTTTAATAGCCTTGTCAAGTGGAAAAAATGTAAAATCTAAACCTTGCGAGGGTTTGCAAAAAAACGACCTTTTGGTATAATGAGCTCGTTGAAAAACCTTAATCTTTTGAACGATTTGGCAGTTTTAGGTTAAAAGTTGAAATCGTTTAGACCGCAATGTCCGACGAGCAAAGCGAGGAGTTTTGCGGTCTGATTGAAACTTTTAACCGTTAAGAAACTGCTCTTTAAGTGAAAAAGATGGGTTTTTCAATAATCTCATAATGAACATGCGACGCAAAAAGATAAATCGAGACACAATGCTCCGCATAAAATAAATTGAATGCTATGAAATACCCGGCGCTAATCGTTTTTATTTTCTGCTTCTCCGCTTATCTTATAAATCTCTCCCCGACGATAACATCGGATGACTCCGGGGAGCTTGCCGGCGTGGCGTCAACGCTCGGAACAGCTCATTCCCCTGGTTATCCCTTATACTCGCTTTTCGGCAAAATCATAAATACATTGCTCCCTTTTTCAAATCATGCCTACAGGGCCAATCTTCTCTCGGCTCTTTCGGCGGCATCGGGAATAGCCATATTTTATCTTTTCATTCTTGTATTAACTTCAAAGCCGCTTTTATCTTTTTTAATTTCACTGGTATGCGGTTTTTCTTTTTTCATTTACGAGATGTCCACCGTCACAGAGGTTTACGGCATAACCATACTGATATCGACAACAATTCTGTATGTATGTTATATGAATCTTGAATCAACCAAAAAATTCTATCTAATTTCTTTTCTTGCCGGACTCGGACTTGCATCGCATTACATAATCGGAATGTGGCTGCCCGCATTAGTTTACATTTACTTAAGAGAGAATCGCTTTTCCGCGCGAAAACTATTTTACCTCGCTCTTTGCGGAGCGGGGGGATTGAGCATTTTCTTCTATCTTTTTGTCAGAGCGAACATGGACCCACTCTACAACTGGGAGGACCCAAGCACAATAAAGCGATTTTTACAGGTTGTGGCAAGGACCAGATATGGCGCCATAAATCTGACCCAAGGTGAGATGAATTTTTTAGACTTCTCGCTTTGGGCCGACAAAGTGGGGTTTTTTTTCAAATCCATAAGAAATGGATTTTCATGGCCCGGATTTCTTGCCGGATTTTGCGGAATAATCATTTCGTTTTTTTCAAAAAATGGGAAGACAAGGGATAATATAACAGTCCCCTTTTTAGCTTTGCTGTTTTTCGGTTCGGGGCCTTTCTTCCTTATTCTGGCCAATGTAAAAATCGACGAAGCTTCCGAAGCTTTGCTGCTGAGGTTTTTTTACCTTATAGCGATAATCTGGTCAACATACATTGCATTGGCGCTCTCGAGATTCAAAAAAACCGGCGTTTTGATTGCCGCTATAATTTTATTGGCGGTCATGATGAAAAATATAAGTTTTTCGAACAGACGCCACTTCACGTTTTACGATTATGCGAAAAATCTTCTGAAAAATGCGCCCCCCAACTCTCTGGTCTTTTTCGACAGGGCAGACGAGATGGAGTTTTGCGTAAGCTATCTGTTAAGGGTTGAAAAAATGAGAGGCGATTTGAAATTCATCGACTGCAACGCTGGAGTTTCAAAAAGCATATATGGGGATGACTACTATCTGATATGGGGTGCGCCGCGGCTTGCTTTAAGAAACAGCGTTGAATCGGAGATAGTGAACCGCTCGGAAAGGCCGGTTTTATATGCCACGTTTCTTCCCACACAGACATCTATACCCAAAAAACCTTACGGCCTGCTTTATGCGGCAAAATTCGACCCAAAAGCGGAATTCTCCGACGAGATTTTTGCATTAAGAAAGCCTCAGAATGAAATTCGGAGCAAAAGCCTTTACTGGAGCCATTTTCAGCTCCTTGGAGATTATTATCTGTCGAGTGGAGATGCCGAAAAGGCTAAAAAAATGTTCGACACGGTTTTTTACGGAGCCAAAACCCCTTTTTCTTATTACAAGCTCGGACATTATTACTACGTAAAAGGTGAGCGCGGAAAAGCTAAATTCCTGTATGAAAAAATTATGGATTTTTATCCGGAGTCGTCCGATGTTTATGTAAATCTGGGAGTTATTCACGAAAAGGAAGGAAATTTTGCAAAATCTGAGAGTCTGTATAGAAAAGCAATCGAAATAGACGGAAAAAATTCTAAAGCCTACTACAATCTCGGCGTAATCTATTGGAAAAAGTCCGACTGGAAAAACGCCGTTAAGTATTTCAAAGAGGCGCTACTACATGAGCCGGAAAATCAGGATATACGAAGGCTCATCGATTCCGCTCAACAGCGCTTATAAGCCCTCCGCCGATAACTGTGTCTCCGCAGTAAAAAACCGCCGACTGCCCCGTCGTTACGGCAAACTGTGGAGTGTCAAGCTCCACTTTCGCTCTCCTCCCCCGGTATGAAATCAAAGCTGGAACATCTTCCGACAGATACCTTATCTTCACAGAAAGAGCGCCGGAAAATCGGGAGGCGTCTGAACACCATACAACATCGCTTACATAAAACTTTTTTGAAAAAGCATCTTCTTTGTTGCCAACGATGACTTCGTTTCTGTTTTTGTCAAGCGACAAAACATAAAGCCTTTCTTTGGATGAAATTCCGAGGCCGTTTCTCTGACCTATCGTGTAAAAAGGAAGACCGCAATGCTGTCCACGAATTTTTCCTTCAACGTCAACTATATTCCCGGACAGATATTTTCTTTCCATGACATTTCGCTCTTCTAAAAACTTTCCATAACCTCCGTCGCCGACAAAACACACATCATAACTCTCGCTTTTTCGCGCCACGGGCAACTTTTGAGCAAGAGCAAGCGCGCGGACTTCTTTCTTAGTCATTTCCCCGACCGGAAACAACGTTTTCGACAGACGCTTTTGATTCATTCTGTAGAGAAAATACGACTGGTCTTTTTTAACATCAATCCCTTTTTTCAATAAATAAGTCGGCCGTGTATGTTTCTTCGTATGTTTTTCTATTATAGCATAATGGCCGGTGGCAAGATAATCAAATCCCATGGTCGTCGCTTTAGGTAGAAGAGCGTCGAATTTTACAGAATCGTTGCATACTATGCAGGGATTGGGTGTCCGTCCCGCCAAATATTCGTCTATGAAATTTTTTACGACGGTAGATTCGAACAAATGTTCGAAATTAAAAACATAATGTTTTATTCCCAAATGATGGCATACGCGCCGGGCATCGGCGATATCTTCAATAGAACAGCATCTGCCATTTTTTTGCTTCATTGAGTCTGAATGCCAGAGCTTCATTGTCGCCCCGACCACATCATATCCTTCTTTTTTGAGAATGTATGCAGCGACAGATGAATCCACCCCTCCCGACATCGCAACAAGAACTTTTTTCATCGTTTTTTATATAAAGGCGAGATGGAGCGAAGTTTTTCAACAATGGAGGGCAGTATTTTCAGGAGATAATCGACTTCTCTTTCGGAGTTGTATCTTCCAAGAGAAAACCTCACTGCCCCTTGGGCAAAATTTGGAGGGCAGGCGATTGCTTTGATTACATGACTGGGCTCGGTCGAGCCGCTTGCACAGGCGGAGCCAGTCGAGCAAGCGATGCCGGCCATATCCAGCGAAACAACGAGACTCTCGCCTTCTATGAACTCGAAACCGATATTCGAAGTTCCTGCAAGTCGCTCTGTGGGATGTCCGTTTATCCTGCTGAATGGAATTTTTTCAATTATTTCCTTTTCCATCCTTTCGCGAAGACGTCGAAGTTTTTTATTTTCTTCTTCTATTTCCGCAACAGCCAAATCAAGAGCCTTAGTCATTCCAACTATCCCGGGAAGATTTTCGGTCGAAGCCCGATGGCCGAGTTCGTGGTGGCCGCCGTGAAGAAGAGGATGAAACCCGACCCCCTCTTTGACGTAAAGACAGCCGACGCCCTTCGGTCCGTAGAATTTGTGGGCCGAAAAAGACAGCATGTCGACTTTTGTCTCTTCTAAATCTATTTTGATTTTTCCAACGGTCTGGACGGCGTCGGTATGAAAGTAAATTTTTCCCAAGCCGCGGCCGGCCCGACTGGAATTTGCCCGACTTATGAAATCCGCTATTTCGCGAACGGGCTGGATAGTCCCGATTTCATTGTTAGCGTGCATGACGCTTATTAAAATCGTTCTTTCCCTGACCGCGTTTTTCAATTCCTCCATCGAAATGACGCCATAATTATCGACGGGAATATGTGTTATCTCGAAGCCGTGCTCTTTTTCCAGATACTCGCAAGTGTGCAGGACGGCGTGATGTTCTATGGAAGTCGTTATTATGTGATTTCCATTTTTTCTATTCGCAAACGCCGTGCCTTTTATGGCGGTGTTATTCGACTCCGTACCCGAAGCCGTGAAAATTATTTCAGAGGGACTTGCGGCATTTAATATCTTTGCTATTTTTTCTCTTGAATCCTCAAGCGCTTTTTTCGCCTTTTGTCCTATGCCGTGAATGCTTGAAGGATTTCCGTAAAGAGCCTCAAAGTAAGGCGTCATTTCAGCGACAACTTCATGCCTCGTTTTCGTCGTGGCGTTGTTGTCGAAATATATGTCTTTCATTATTGAAAAAGGTTAAAAAAGTTTGGCTCTTCTCCAAATGTTGTTGTAACATTGGGTAAAGATTTTGAAATACCGCTATGATGTGTGTGGGGTTAATTGTCTGACTATGTATTTTCGCTCATTCTCGTCCCGATAAATCGGGACTGCGAGGTAATCAAGCGTTCACACTTGATTAAACCCGCTTAAACACTTTGTTTTTATACGCACAACAAAAAATGAGGAAGACCCAAAAAGTTTAGAGTTTAGATGAAATCGCATAGAGCACAGTGGATAGAGGATAGAGAATAGGGGAAGGAACATTCCTCCTGATATATACGCTATCCTCTATCCTCTTAAACTCTTAAATGGTCTGTGGACCGTGGGCCATCAAAGCGTCAACATTCTTACAATATCGGCAGATATTTGTTTATCTCATACTCCGTAACCTGGGTCCTATACATATCCCACTCGATTTTTTTGTTCTCTATGAGTTTCATATACACATGACCGCCAAGAGCGTTTTTCAGAAGTTCTGATTTTTCCGCTTCCTCGATGGCTTCTATAAGAGAACCGGGAAGAGCGGCGATGCCTTCCTTCTCCCTTTCAGCATCTGTCATGTGGAATATGTCCTTCTCGACGGGGTCGGGCAACTCGTATTTGTTTTTTATTCCCTCAAGACCCGCAGCGAGCATAACGGAGAATGCCAGATAAGGGTTACACGCCGGATCCGGAAAGCGAAGTTCGATTCTTGTCGCGATCTCTTTGCCGGGCTTATACATGGGAATCCTCACAAGCGCCGAGCGGTTCCTTCTCGCCCACGATATATAGACGGGCGCTTCGAAACCGGGCACAAGCCGCTTGTATGAATTCACCCACTGGTTCGTCACTATGCAGATTTCGCGAGCATGTCTGAGAACGCCGGAGGTAAACTGCTTTGCGGTTTCAGACAAATGATACTTATCCTTAGCGTCATAAAATACATTTTTGTCGCCTGAAAAAAGTGACATATGGACGTGCATGCCGGAGCCGTTGATATCGGCAATTGGCTTTGGCATGAAAGACGCATAAAATCCTTTCAAGCGGGCAACCTGCTTTATGATGACTTTATATGCCATTACGATGTCGGCCATAGTGAGGGCATCCGTAAATCTCAGATCTATCTCATGTTGAGAGGGAGCAACTTCATGATGAGAGTACTCGACTTTTATGCCCATTTTTTCGAGTAGAAGTATACTCTCTCTTCTTAGATCGCGGGCAAGGTCGAGCGGAACCGTGTCGAAGTATCCGCCCTCGTCTATTATCTCGGGAGATTTTTCCGTCTTAAAATAGAAATACTCAAGCTCCGGCCCGACACAAAACGTCTGGTTGTGTTTCTTCAGATGCTCAAGATTCCTCTTTAAAATGTATCTTGGATCCCCGTCGTAGGGCTCCCCCTCGGGAGTAAATATGTCGCATATCATCCTGGCGGTGCCTTCTTCCTCGGGCCTCCATGGCATGACAACGAAAGTTTTGGGGTCGGGTTTCGCTATCAAATCCGACTCGAATATCCTCGCAAAACCCTCTATAGAAGAACCGTCGAAACCCATGCCGTCCTTTAGGGCGCCCTCAAGCTCTCTTGGCGTTATGTTGAACGACTTCAGTTTTCCAAGCACATCCACGAACCATAGATTTATAAATTTGATATTCTTATCAGATACAATCTTCAATACTTCTTCTGCTGTATACATAAACCCTCCGTCTCGTTTGTTTTTTTATTCGGGGAATTACAATTGTCGTATCAAAATAAAAAAATCCTCAATTCCAACGTCGGCAAAAACCATCGGCGGCAATTGAGGAAATCCGCATCATTGTGGAAATCCTTACGCTTTGCAGTTAATTATACAAAAAATAAAACCCGAAAACAAATTCGCGTTTTGTTAACGAAAATATTTTTATGCTATAATGAAACTATCGACGCTTTGCTAAAACCTTACCACATATTGAAGTGACAGACCAACAAAGTGGTAGAACAGCGGAGCATCAGTTTCAAAAACACTAATGTGCTACTGCTCTACTCCATTTTTTCACTTTTTCACCTTTTTGTTGTGTGTTCTGTAGAAAGACTTTTGCAATTTAAAAGGAGGTTAAACGGCTATGGAAAAAACAGCATCGGACAAACCGTTTAGAATCGTAATATCGGGTGTCATAATTATGTTGATGCTCGGAGCGGCGTATGTCTGGGGAATATATTTAGAGCCATTGATGACTGAATTCGGCTGGAGCAAAGCTCGGGCATCTCTGCCGTTTTCCGTCTTTCTTCTCTCATATACCGTCGGAATGATTCTCGGTGGGCGGCTGCAGGATAAATACGGCCCCGGCATGATTTGTTCAATCGGTGCTGTTTTATTCGGGGTTTCTTACTTATTGAGCGGCTTTGCAAATTCATTGATTTATCTCTGCTGCATCTACGGCATAGTAGGCGGAATCGGCACGGGTTTTGCTTATGTCACGCCGATGGCGACGGTCGTCAAATGGTTCCCTCACAAAAAAGGTCTTATGGGCGGTTTCGTGGTGTTCGGCTTTGGGGCAGGGGCTTTCTTTCTCTCCCCTATGGTAAGAAAAATCATAACTGATTTTGGCTGGAGAACTTCATTTATCGCTTTCGGGGCAGTATTTACAGCCGTTACATTTATCGCTTCAAAATTTATTAAAAATCCGCCCGAAGAGTGGCTGAAAGATGTCATCTCAAAAACACCGACAAGAGAATCGCTGATGGAGACTGACGGCATGGCAACTTTAAGGACATCAATATTTTGGATGGCATGGGCGGTATGGTTTTTCGCACTTACCGTCGGGCTCGGACTTATGGGGCATATAGTAAGTTATGCAACAGAAAAAGGGGTTGACCCGATGGCCGCGGCTTTTTGTTTGAGTATTATAGCGATTTTCAACGGTATCGGGCGCATTCTTATAGGCGGACTTTCCGATAAAATAGGACGGACTTCCGCTCTCGCCGGAGCGCTTTTTTTAATGGCGACAGTTTCGTTCTCACTACACTTTTACGCAGACAAACTCGCTCTTCTATATATACTTTGCGCCCTGTTCGGAGTTAGTTTTGGCACTTGTATGGTTTTGTATCCGGCGATAGCGGCAGATATGTTCGGCACGAAGTATCTCGGCGGAAATTATGGACTTTTATTCTCCAGTTACGGTCTCGGTGGGTTTCTCGGACCGATTTTTTTCGGCAGAGTCCACGACTTGACTAAAGAATATTTTTTAGCATTTATTATTTCGTCACTTTTGTGCTTAATCGGCGGAGTATTGGCTTTAGCTGTCAGGGCGAAAGGCAGGCGCATTAAGGCGCAGAAAAATTTGATGCGGTAGCCATGATATTCGGGGACAGACACCAATTGTTCGTTGAAAGAAAAATAGAACCGTCCCTTTTCCCACAAATCTGACTAACCAAAACGCTCAACTATTTATGGCACAGAGCACTTCCAGAGGTAGGTTCAAATAAATTGGCTTACCGATTTTTGAAGGAAGGACGAGCCTGATGTTTTTGCCCTTGACTTTCTTGTCGAGCGAAATCGCTTTGAGAAATTCGGAGGGATTAATGTAAAAACCGCTTTCCGCCGACGGCAAACCGTATGCCGAGAGCAGATTTCGTACCCTGTAGGTCTCGTTGAATCCGGCAAATTTCTCGGCAACTGCACATTCGTAAATCATTCCGATTGCGACGGCTTCGCCGTGAGTGTATTTTTTATATTTTGTGATTGCCTCAATGGCATGGCCGAAGGTGTGGCCGAAGTTAAGTATCTCCCTTATTCCGACTTCTTCTCTTTCATCTTTCTCAACGACAACGCCCTTCGTCTTTATCGAGCTTTCTATTATGTAGTTCCAGTCGAGTCTTTTCGGATTTGCTTTTTCAAGATACGCAAACAAATTCTTATTGGAAATAACTCCGTATTTTATAACCTCGGCCAGACCGCTCAAGAGCTCTCTTTGAGGAAGCGTTTTCAAGAAATCGGTTGTAACATATATAAACTCCGGCTGCCAGAACGCCCCGACAAGGTTTTTACCTTCTGGTAAATCGACCCCCGTTTTCCCACCTACAGATGAATCCACCATACTAAGAAGCGTTGTAGGTATCTGGACATACCTTATGCCTCGGAATATCGTTGAAGCAACGAAGCCGGCGATATCCCCAACTACACCGCCGCCAAGAGCTATTATCGTCGAGGTTCTGTCCATATTTGATGTTATGCATTTTTTGTAAATCCTCTCCGCCGTCTTTAAGTTTTTTGCTTCTTCGCCGGCAGGGAGAGCCTGCCATATTACCTCCACTTTCCTGAGACGGAGTGTCTTTGCGATTTTTTCTCCATAGATTTTTTTAACGGCGGGGTTTGTTAAGATAAACGCTTTCTTGGACGGAAGGAACTCCCCGAAAAACTTGCCAAACTTGCTCAAAGGCTTGCCAATAATAACGGGGATTTTTTTTTGTTTAAGGTTTATGATTATTTTTTTCATGCGATATCCGGTATCACCTGTTTCAAATATTCCAGTATTTTTTGGACCGTTTCATCCACTGAAAGATTGTCGGTCGCTAGCGATAAATCACATCTATCATAGTATTCTTTTCTGATTTCAAGAAGCTTCTTTATCTCTCCAGGAACGTCCGCTTTTATGAGAAGAGGCCTATCATTTTTACCTTTGAGGCGCGAGTAAATTGTTTCAGCCAAAGCCGATAGATTTATTATTGCGCCGTTTTTTGAAAGAACGTTCATATTTTCTTTTTTCAGCACTACGCCGCCGCCGGTGGAGATGACTTTTCTGTCGAGTCTTGACACTTCATCCACCAGAGCGCTTTCTATCTTTCTGAAATAAGTCTCGCCGAAGTTCTCAAAAATATCCGATATTTTCATCAACGTTTTTTTTTCGATTAATTCGTCGGTGTCAATGAAATCGTAGCCAATTTTTTCGGCTAGTTTTTTTCCGACCTCAGTTTTTCCTGTTCCCATAAATCCGGTTAAAACTATGTTCACAATAATTATCTGCCCTCAAGATATTTTTTGTAATTTTTGAAGTTCGCTCTCATCTCGTTCATTGAATCGCCGCCGAACTTTTCCTTTGCCGCCGCAGCGATGACATAAGCTAACATGGATTCGCCGACAACCGACGCTGACGGAACGGCGCAAACGTCGCTTCTTATTGCCGCAGCTGCGACCTGCTTTTTTGTCTTTATGTCAACGGTTTTCAAGGGACTCATAAGAGTGGGAATTGGTTTCATAGCACATCTTACGACTATATCCTCACCATTTGAGATTCCGCCTTCAATGCCACCGGCGTTGTTCGTTTTTCTATAATATCCTTTTTTTGAATTGTAAAATATCTCGTCATGAACATCGGAGCCGTGCAATGACGAAGCCTTGAAACCAAGACCTATTTCAATGCCTTTTATCGCCTGTATCGACATCATGGCGCCCGCGATTTTTCCACCGAGCCGCGATTCCCAGTTTGAATAGCTTCCAAGTCCAACCGGGACATCGACGGCCACAACCGTAAACGCTCCTCCGAGGGTGTCGCCCGATTTTCTGGCATGAGTTATTTTTTTTATCATCCATTCTTCAGTTTTCCTGTCAAAAACCCTCAACGGCGATTTTTCGGCGAGCGCAAAAATTTTTACAGGTTCTTTTGCGATTAAAGGCGCGACAATTCCCCCTATCTCATCAACCCACGAATAAATTTTTATTCCAAATTCATAAAGCAAATTCTTAAACAAAGCTCCGGCGGCCACCCTTGCGGCTGTTTCTCTGGCAGATGACCTTTCAAGCACGTCGGTTATATCATCCCTGTCATATTTTAATATCCCGGACAAGTCGGCATGACCGGGCCTTGGACTTGTGATGAAAAGTTTTTGAGCTTTATATTTTTCTTCCGACGATAACGTTGAGACATTGTTTTTCCAGTCGTTGTTTTTGATCAATAGACACAGCGGAGCGCCTATCGTTTCGCCCCATCGAACACCAGAGATTATCTGCGAGCGGTCATACTCTATAGCCATCCTTTCGCCGCGCCCATATCCCTTTTGCCTGCGCGAAAGCTCTAAATCTATCTCCTCACTTTTAACCTTCAATCCCGCGGGAATGCCCTCGATGACAACTCCAACCGCTTTTCCGTGAGACTCGCCGAATGTAGAAAAACTTATCATAGTCATCTCCAGATGTTAGCGCATAAGTCAAAACTTCTACTCTTATAGATTGTGTACTTGTGCCTTGTTAGTGTCCCTAACAGTTCTTTACCCCGCACCACAGAAAGCCCCGTCTGTAAAGATGGGGATGAAGGGGAACGGTTTTCCCGCAGGGTTATTCCCCAAAGCCACGCCTCTAAAGGCATGGTGCGGGGTTTACATTTGAATCCCCGATAAAAGGCTTTTTAACAATTTTTACTGACTCGGGAGATTTATGGGACACCGCATTAGTTCATTTGCCTTTGAGTATACCGACGGCTTCCTGCAGAGAAATTACGGGTAAAATCTCCATTTTTCCTTTGTAATTCAGAGCCTTAGTATTATTTTTCGGAATAACCGCTTTTTTAAATCCGAGGTTTTCCGATTCCTTAAGACGTTCATCAATCTGTCCCACCGCCCTTATTTCTCCCGAAAGTCCAACCTCGCCTATTATGATGAGCTTTTCGGGTATAACAAAGTTTGAATAAGCGCCCGCAACAGCTGCAGCGGTGGCGAGATCAACGGCGGTTTCTTTTATCTTAATGCCGCCAACAACATTCACATAGACGTCCTGAAACTCCAGATGAAACCCGAGACGTCTCTCAAGTACCGCTATCAGCAAAACCATCCTGTTGTAATCTATGCCGTTCGCCTGTCGACGGGGAACTCCGAAGTTCGCTTTTGTGACCAGCGACTGAATTTCGACGAGTATCGGCCTGGTTCCCTCTATCGTCGGAGAAATCGCAGAGCCCGCAATGCCAGACATCTGCTCGCTCAAAAACAAACTTGACGGATTTTTCACTTCTTTGAGTCCATCAGATTTCATCTCGAATACGCCTATCTCGGAAGTCGGGCCGAAGCGGTTTTTGTTGACTCTGAGGATTCTGTAAACCTGCTGTTTTTCCGACTCAAAATATAAAACTGTGTCGACTATGTGCTCAAGAACCCGCGGCCCGGCGAGATCCCCTTCTTTCGTGACATGGCCGAGTATAAAAACCGACACACCTCTTGATTTTGCGAGCTTCAAAAGCTCGGCGCTGCACTCCCTGACCTGTGAAACCGTTCCAGGTGCGCCGGCGATATCGGAACGATAGGTGGTCTGGATCGAGTCAAGGACGACATATCCCGGTTTTATTTTGTTTATCGCCTCTATTATGTTTTCGAGATTCGTCTCTGATAGGAGATAAAGATTTTTACTCTTTATGTTAAGGCGGTCGGCGCGGTTTTTTATCTGTCCCATGGACTCCTCGCCGGATATGTACAAAAGAGATTTTCCATTGGACGCAAGCGCTTTTGAGACTTGAAGCATTATGGTGGACTTTCCTATCCCCGGCGGACCTCCAAGCAGAACCAAACTTCCAGCGACAACGCCACCGCCAAGAATTCTGTCGAACTCGCTTATTTCCGTCGCTGTGCGAGAAAAATTCTCCGACGATATCTCGTCCAAAGGCGAGGCGTCACCGGTAAAATCGGTAAGAGTCCTTCTGGCTTTGTCAGATTTTTCTATCTGTTTTTCCTCGGAAAATGTGTTCCAGGTGCCGCAGTCGGGGCATTTTCCGAGCCATTTGCCCGAGGAGAATCCGCATTCCTGACATCTGAAAATCGTTTTTGCTTTCATCGTCATCTTTAGAACACCGTCCAGTTGAAACGGTCATACAATTAACAATATCACCAGCCACGAGCCGCCATCCACTATTTGCTATTCGCTATTCGCTATTTGCCATTCACTACTCGTTTTCCGCTTCACGCTTCCCGTTTTTCCCTATCCACTATCTAGTGTCCTAGTATTCTATGGTCTCGCAAGGCCGACCAATCCCAGAAGATATCCGATATCCTCGTCTTTCATAAATAGATTGAAATAAACGTGCGAATTGTTTTCATGGGCTATGTCTTCCACATTAGCACCAACATTTACGAACTTGAAAACATTTATCTTTCCACCGATGTCAAACTTCGGAGCGCCTACAGGTGTTTTCCTGAAGAAATCGTGTCCCTCAAGCTTAATTTCGAATTTGCCTAAAACAGGACTTTTCCAGAATGGCCTGGCGGTTATGCCTATTCCGCCCGCGCTTTTTATGATGCCGGCATAGATGCTTCCATATGGTTTCGTCCTTGCAACATGAAAATCTATGTTGTTTCTGGCTTCGGGGTCATACACATCCCTCTTTCTCCCGAGATTCCTTCCGCCGAAGTAGTAGTATTTATCTTTCGTCGGAGACACCCTTATGCCGACATCCGGTCTGTAGAGATTGTGCTTTATGTCGTACCTCAAAGTCGCGTCCCAGTGGGTGTCTATGGCCGTCAATCTTTTTACTATCCTTCTCGCTTCTTTCGTCGTTTCTTGTAGATCGCTTACGCTCTGTTTAAGCTCGTCACCCATCTCCTTGTCCTTGAGTAGTTTTCCTGCCACACCTTCGCCGGCGTTTATGGTTGATATAATATCGTCGAGTTTTTCCGAAATGTTTTTTATGCTGGATATAGTCTTTTTTAAGTCGGTCTTTCCATCGGCTATTATGTCATCAAGGTTCCCGACAAGTCTGTCTGTTTTTTGCGTCAAAGAGTTCACATTTGAAACAATGTCGATGACTTTCTGCTCCTGAAGCGCGATGGCCTTTCTTAGAGTTGAGGTTATGTCATTCAGGTTGGCGGCGATGGAGGTAAGTTGTTCGCCCAGATTCCTGCCGTCTTCGACCTTGAATGAATCCGTAAGCGACTGGATACTTTCAAGAGCGCTCGTTAACATCTTGTCCATCGAAATAGGGTCAACGCCTCTTATGATATCGCCACTTTTCAAAAGTGGCTCTTCCGGACTGCCCGGGGAGAGCTCAAGGTATTTAGAGCCGATGATACCTGTCGCTATGATTTTCGCCTGAGTGTCTTTGTGAAGTTTAACCTGCCGCTTAATCCAAACCCTCAGTTTCGCTTTGTCGCCTTCAAGGGTTACCGCCCTGACCTTGCCAATATTGACACCCGCTATCCTCACCTGCGCTTTTGAAGGAAGGCCAGCGATGTCAGAAAAGAGAATATATATTTGATATCCTCTCTCAATCGTGATATCGCCAAGAAGCATTATCGCGATAGCAAAAAATCCCGCGGCAACAATAACAAACAGCCCGAGTTTCGTTTCCTTTGTCATAGATGCCCCTGTTTAATTGTCAATCATTGTATGTGATTTTTTCTTCAGTTTTTCCTTCTATAAACTGCCTGACTATCGGGTTTTTCGTGTTCTGAATATCTGACGGAGAGCCTATTTCAACTATTTTTCCGTCGTAAAGCATGGCAATTCTATTTGAAACCTTATACGCCGCGACCATGTCGTGGGTAACAACGATTGATGTAACTTTCAGTTCCTTCTGCAAATGCAATATCAAATCGGTAATCAAGTCGGCTTTTATCGGATCAAGCCCGGTCGTAGGTTCGTCATAAAGTATATACCGTGGCTCGGTCGCTATCGCTCTTGCAAGTCCCACCCTTTTTTTCATACCGCCAGAGAGTTCGCTGGGTTTAAGATTTTCGATTTCTTTCAAACCTACGTGTTTCAGGCACCACTTTACCCTATCCGTGATATCATCCTCCGAAACTTTCGTAAGGTTTCTCATGCCGAAAGATATGTTCTCGGCTACCGTCAGCGAATCGAATAGTGCCGCGCCCTGGAAAAGAAATCCAAATCTCTTTTGGATATCCCATAGTTGCTCGTCTTCAAGTTTTGTGACTTCCCTCTCATCGATGTAAATCTCTCCGCTTTCGGGCTTTAGAAGCCCCACGATGCATTTAAGCATTACACTCTTGCCGGAACCGGACGCACCTATGACCGTTATCGTTTCTCCGTCGTATATCTCAATATCCGTACCCCTCAATACATGGTTCTTCCCGAAAAATTTCTGTACGTTCGAAAGTTTTATCATAATCGACAACGCCTTGCATGTCGACAGAGTTTAATTATTATCCAATCCCTATGGCAACCAAAAACACTGTTAAAAAATAATCGGAAACAAGTATTAAAACCATCGAAATCATAACGGCGCTCGTCGTGGCCTTTCCGACGCCTTCGGCACCTCCTTCGCATGTAAAACCCTTATAGCAGGAAATCGTAACGATTATCAGAGCAAAAAAAACCGACTTGACGAGGCCATGCATAAGGTCTTCTATTTTCATATAGTTGAATATGTCGTCCCAATATACCGTTGAGGGAACACCCCATTTGTAAGCGGTTACCAAAAGACCCCCGATTATGCCTATGGCATTTGCGAGCATCGTAAGTAGAGGTATCATCGTAAGATTCGCTATAAACCTCGGCACCGCGAGATATTTGACGGGATTGGTCCCGAGTGTGTAAAGAGCATCAAGCTGTTCGGTAACCTTCATCGTTCCCAGCTCAGCGGCTATGGCAGCCCCGACGCGTCCCGATATTACGACGGCGGTCAAAACCGGACCCAGCTCTTTTACAATCGAAAAGCCTACGACCGTTCCTATATAAAGAGGTTCGTTGAATATGTTTCTTGAAGAGGCCCCGGTCTGGAGCGCAAGGACCATGCCCGTAAATATCGAAGTCAACCCTATTACTGGAAACGACCTCGCTCCGACCTCGACCATCTGCTCTACCGCGTTTTTCCTGTTGACAAACCCGGAAAAAATGAAAGAGAATGTCCTTATCACTATAGAGCTTATCTCCCCTATGCTTCTTACAAATTCGTAAGTTTTTCTTCCTATCTTATTTAACATATGCAGTTGCAAAGATTGGTTTGCACATAAGTGCACAAGAGCGCAAGTCAGAGGACGGAGGACAGAGGTCAGAGAACAGAGAACAAGTTTAGAGAGCTTAGTTTAGAGACACTACCAGACATCTCTACACTCTCAACTCTCAACTCTAAACTCTCAACTCTTGACCCCTCGTCCCTCACCTCTGACCTCTCGCCTCTCATCCCTCATCTCTCACCGCTGACCTCTATTCACTATCCGCTATTCGTCGTTCCCTATCTACTACTTACTATCTACTATCTACACTAAAACACGCGGCACCCTGTATGAAATTCCGCAAGTTATCTCGTAATTTATCGTCGAAAGCCGCTCGGCGAGTTCTTCCGCCGCTATCTTATTTGCGCCTTGAGTTCCTATAAGCACAACCTCGTCGCCGACGTTCACCTCCTTTACTTTTGTGACATCGACCATTATCATATCCATGGTTACCCTTCCTACGACGGGTGCGAACTTTCCCCTTATCAGAACCCTTGAGTTATTGGTCAGGGCAACTCTGTAGCCGTCTGCGTATCCGACAGGCAAAGTCGCTATCATCGACGGTGTTTTCGTTATGAATCTCCTTGAATAACTTATGGGAGAGTTCGCTGAAACCTTTTTCAAAAAGACTATCCTGGTTTTCCATGACAGCGCCGGAAAAAGTTTTATCGTTTTTTCACCGACGGAAAACGGCGAGAGGCCGTAGATCGATATGCCCGGCCTCACTATGTCAAGATGGCTGTCGCCAAATCTAAACAAACCGGCGGAGTTCGCCATAGAAAAAGAGGGCTTCATTTCCATATCTTTGGCGGTTTTTCTAACGAAAGAAAATCTTTTCATTTGCTGACGTGAATATGAGACATGGGAGTCGGCTGACGAGAAGTGGGAATAGATGCACTCGCATTTTATTGTTTTCGCTTTTTTTATGACGCCAAGTATTTCTTTGACGTTATCCCATTTTACTCCTATGCGTCCCATACCGGTGTCAACTTCCAGATAAAATGGGATGTTTTTCCCGATATTCTTCGAAGTTTTTTCCAGAGAGTGAACGCCCCAGATACTTGAGATGGTTGGAATTAGATTATACGAGGCGGCGACTTTGAAATTTTCGAAAGGCCAGAGTGTGCCGAGTATAACTATGGGTTTTTTTACTCCGCCTTCTCTTAAAATTATGCCTTCCTCAATCGTTGCCACGCCAAAACCATAAACCCGGTCATTGAGCGTTCTTGACACGAAGAGCGAATCGTGCCCGTAGGCGTTGGCTTTTACGACGGCAAGTATCTTTGAGCGGCGGGATAAAACAAGTTTTATCGAATTGATATTTTTTATGAGAGAAGAACTGTTGATTTCAACCCATGTGGGTCTATAATTTGGCATGTGCCCTGTCAAGATTATCGAAACGCGTGTAATCATTCAGAAAAACCAGATCAATCCTGCCTGTTGGGCCGTTTCTCTGTTTCAATATTTCTATCTCGGCTTTGTTTTTTTCATCTTCGGTCGCATTATTTTTATCTTCTTTATAATAAAATTCCCTGTAAATTGAAACCACGAGATCAGCATCCTGTTCTATCGCTCCAGACTCCCTCAAATCCGAAAGCTGCGGACGACCGCTCCTGCCTTTCTCCTCGGGCTTTCTTGAGAGTTGGGAGACGGCTATAACCGGGATGTGAAGCTCCATAGAAAGCCTTTTGAGAGATCTTGATATCAGTGATATCTCCTGCTGCCTCGACTCGGCTCTGCCGACGGAGTGCATGAGCTGCATATAATCTATTATTATGAGCGAAAGTCCTGAGCCGCTTCGGAGAAGCTCTTTGTGAAGTTTCCTCGCCCGGGACTTCATCTCGAGCATGTCTCCGCTCGCCGAGTCATCTATGTAAAGGGGGGATTCGCTGAATATCTCTCCCTGAGTTGT
The DNA here is from genome assembly GCA_041694835.1 of Ignavibacteria bacterium. GTDB lineage: Bacteria > Elusimicrobiota > Endomicrobiia > PHAN01 > PHAN01 > JBGFRZ01. The sequence continues at coordinate 8,532 of JBGFRZ010000036.1, read as the reverse complement.
AAGGCGCGGCCATCCGTCTTTGCCTATAAATCCTTTCTTCGCCTTTAAAGAGTTTATCCTTCCCCTTGAACAAAGAAACCTTAGCATAAGCTCTTCTTTCGACATTTCAAGTGAAAATACCGCGACCGCTTTTTTTAAATCGACGACGACGTGCTCCGCTATGTTCATTGCAAAAGCGGTTTTTCCCATTGAAGGACGGCCGGCGACTATTATCAAATTCGCCGGTTGAAGACCGCAGGTCATAATATCAAAATCGACAAATCCGGTCGCAAGCCCTGTGACTTCCTTCTGGGATTTCGCCGCCTGCTCCAACCTATCAAGAGCCCCCGACACAAGTTCCTTTACATGAACGAACTCCGTTGGCCGTTTGGCCCTTATATCCAAAACTTCCTGTTCGGCGCTGTCCAATATATTGTCGACATCTCTCTCGGCGCCGTATGCGTTTTCGATAAGTCCGGTGCCGACCCTTATAATTTTACGCAGCATCGATTTTTCTCTTACGATGTGAGTATAATGATCGACATTTGCGGAGGTTGGGACGGTGTTGACTATGGATATCACATAAGCCGCCGCTGTCTGGGCGTCTGAAGAAACTATTTTGCCTGCCTTTATGGCATCGGTGAGTGTTAAAATATCAACAGGCTTCTGCTGGATGTACATCCCACGGATAATGTCAAAAATTCTCTTATGAAGATCGACGAAAAAATCGGAAGGTTCTATGTTTTGCTCTACTACTTTGTCGAGGGCATCTTTGTCTATTATCATCGCCCCGAGAACGGCTTTCTCTGCCTCTACGGAATGAGGCTGTATCCTGAGGGTTGTCTCGAAGGTGTCTACTTCTTTTCTATTACCCATATTTTCAAAGCCGCTTTTACGTCGGACGGAAGGTTGACATCCAGGGTATATGCACCCGTGTCTTTGATAGGCTCTTTTAGCACAACGGAGTGTTTTTCCAAAGGGATGTCGGGTAGATTCTTTTTCAAGGCGTTTAAGATGTCTGACGCCGTTACCGAGCCGAACATCTTTCCGCTCTCGCCGACATTCACTTCGAAAGTAATGGAGCTCTCCTCGATCCGCTTCGCAAAAGCTTCGAATTTTTTCTTTTCCTCAGCCAAACGTTTTGCTATGATTTTCTTTTCGTTTTCAATCCGCTTCTCGTTTCCCTTTGTGACGGGTAAAGCAAGTTTTCTGGGAAACAGAAAGTTTCTCGCATAACCCGGAGAGACCCTTTTTATATCGCCTTTTTTTGCTACATTTTCAACATCATGAATAAACATTACTTCCACGGCTTTCTCCTTATATTCGGGTCTTCTCCATTTTTTGTTGTGCGTATAAAAACAAAGTGTTTGAGCGGGTTTAATCAAGTGTGAACACTTGATTACCTCGCAGTCCCGATTTATCGGGACGAGAATGAGCGAAAATACTTTGTTTTTACATCATCATAGCGATATTGCAAAATCCTTACCCAATGTTACAACAACATTTGGAGAAGAGCCTTATATTTTAACTTTCACCACCCGAAATTCCTTAACAGCCGTCAAGCGACGAAAGGCAAAAGCGCAATCATCCTGGCTCTCTTTATCTCCCTGCCCAGCATCCTTTGATGCTTTGAGCATGCCCCCGTTATGAACGACGGTAAAATTTTGCCTTTTTCGCTGGTATAAATTTTCAAGACCTGCGGTTTTCTGTAATTTGGCTCCGCCTTGTCCTGACAGAATCTGCATTTCTTTTTCTTAAGAAAAGGTTTTCTGAATCTGGGGTTCGATCTTCTTATCATGTTTTCTCCTATCTCCCTCTTTGCAGGACTGCAAATTTAATTTCAATAATTCAAAACGGAATCTCGTCGGATTCGGCGCCTTTTTCTTCAGCGACCTCTTCGACGACTTCTTTTCCTTCGGTTAAAGAGAGCTTCTCCAGAAACTGAATCCTGTTCACCGAAATTTCTATCGTATTTCTTTTCTGACCTTCTTTCTCCCAACTTCTTGAGCGCAAAGAACCATTTATCAAAACGGGGCTACCCTTCTTGAGACGGTCTTTACAACGCTCCGCCATATCGCCCCAAACAACAACCCCTATAAAAGTCGGATCGTCCACCCATTCGCCCTGCTTGTTTTTATACCTGCGACTGATGGCTACTTGCAGATTGCAGACCTGCGTTCCAGCGGATGTGGACCTTACATCCGGGTCGTGAGTCAGCCGTCCCGCTACTACAACAATGTTTAAATCGGGCAATTTTATCGATGTCATCGTTCCTCCTTAATAAAAAATAGCGGATAGAGGCGAGAGGTGAGAGAATAGAGGATAGAGGATAGGGGGCAAGGAATTGAATAAAAATTTCCATTCCCCAACCTCTCGTCCCTCGCCTCTAACCTCTGTTCTCTGTCCCCTGTCCTCTCATCTCTGTCCTCTGACCTCTGCCCTATTCACCGCTCACACTTACATCTTCGCTGACTGTAACTTCTTGGTTTTCTTGGCTTTTATTTTTCTCGGAACCGGCTTTACTATCGTTAGATATCTGAGCACCGCGTCGTTTACCTTGAAAAATCCTTCCATTTCGGTAACGCAGCTCCCCGGCGCGGAAAATTCTACAAATACATACTGACCCTCGACACAACTCTTTATAGGATAGGCGAGTTTTTTCAGACCCTCAACTTCAAAAATGGATATCTGACCAGATTTCTGAGTTATTATTTTCTTGACCTTCTCGCCTATGCTTTCGATTTTTTCCTGAGAGGTTTCGGGTGATACGATAAATGTCATTTCATACGTGTTCATCATCTTCTCCTGTGAATTGGGGGACTATATTATTGTGTGAATTTTTATTCGCTGCGATCGCCCCGATTGTTTCCGCAAAGTGGGCTCGCAAATTCATTCCTGCATTTTATCAAACGTATATCCACAATATTTTTTTCAAAACGATGGATTGAATGTTGGTGACCGGGCAAGGGTAAGTATATTCCTCCTTTATGGTTTAAAGCAGCCCCTCGATTAAATCGGGGAGCAAAGGAAAATTTAGACTCTAATTATTAAAGTAGAGCGCGGTTTAGCTTTCAATCAGCTCGACCATGGCGCGTTTGCCGAGTTTCGCTGATGCAGAATTTACGATTGTTCTTATGGATTTTATTATTCTACCGTCTTTGCCTATTACCTTCCCCCTGTCGGATTCGGCGACCCTGAGCTCGATCACCGCCCCCTTTTCCCCCGCGACTTCTTTCACATCAACCTTATCAGGATTGTCGACAAGCGCTTTTGCGATGTATAGAACGAGTTCCTTCATAAAAATACCTCCAATGTGTCGCATCCCCGTCACGCTTCGCTATCTGGGAAGATTCGCTGAACACCCGTTAAAAGGTGTTTCTTCGTTGCACCTAATTCACTTAACGTAACTTTTTATGAACGCGGCGACCTTATCTGTCGGTTTAGCCCCAACCGATAACCAGTGTTTAAGTTGAGCCTGATCGAGTTTTATTTTATTTTCTTCAAACTTCGGATTATACTCTCCTATAACAGCCACGGGAGAGCCGTCTCTTCTGGAACGTTCTTCGGCCACTACGATTCTGAACATGGGATTGTTTTTGCTTCCCGTTCTCGAAAACTTTATCTTAAGCGACATCTTCTATCCTCCAATTTTCTATCACATTATTATAGTTAAAAAAATGAAGTTTGTCAAATTTTACTCGTCAAGCGTCTGATCGCTTCAGCGGGTTGGACAGAATCTTTGAATACCGAGTTCCCCGCCACAACAACATCGGCACCGACGGCCAAAACCGATTTTATATTATTTTTGTTTATTCCGCCGTCAACGGATATCAAACAACCCGGATTTTTTTTGTCTATCAACTTCCTGATCGCCTTTATCCTGGATAGCGACGAATGGATAAAACCCTGTCCGCCGAAACCGGGTTCAACGCTCATAACAAGAACTATATCCAGAAGTTTCAAATAGGAAATAAGTTTTGCGACGGGTGTTTTTGGCTTTAAGGAAAGACCTGCCTTTACTCCGTATTTCTTCGCTTTGGACAACAAACCTTTCAGATTTTTTGAACTTTCGAGGTGAAACGTTATACAATCGCTGCCCGCCTTAACAAAATCGCTTAAATATTTTTCAGGATTTTCTATCATCAGATGGGTGTCAAAGACCAATTTCGTTTTTTTTCTAATCGAATTTATGATAGCGGGGCCGAGCGTTATGTTCGGAACAAAATGCCCGTCCATGACATCTATGTGGAGCCATTTTACACCGGCTGATTCGACGGACTTTATCTGTCCGGCGAGATTTGAAAAATCGGCAGAGAGTATTGAAGGAGCCAAAATAAATTTTTTCATTCTATTGAGTTTCGCATAATTATTTGACATTTTGCACGAGCCCCACACCTTCTGTCAGGGTGCATAAGAGTTGTGCGAAAGATTTCGCCTTGTTCACTATTACGTCGACAGAAGGTGAGGGGCGAGCGATTTTGAGGCGAAACAAGGAGCGAGGAGCGAAGCATACCCACTGCGGTATGTGAGCGACGAGCCCCGTTAGAAATCCTGATGTAAATGTTTCAATCGCATCTTAAGTGTTCTGAAATTTCTAACGGGGCGAGTGACGAAGTTGCATCCCAAAAGCGCCGTGCCCTTCGGGGAGGCATATTTTTGGCTGATTTCTGTGTCGTTCGTCGTTTATGTAGCACTGCGGCTACACCGCACTCCTCACTCCTTGAAATGAGCTCAAATCTATGCCTCCAAAATATCGACTAATTATGCGAAACTCAATACTATTTTCCAACCACCACAGCAACCGTATGAGTGGAACTTAAAACGGTGTCGGGCGGAGGGGCCTGCCTCAAAACCTTCCCCACCTGCTTGAAGTTGTCTTCATATGAATACTCAACGGGGAGCCCGCTTTGTTCAGACCACTTCATAACCGATTCAACGCCCGCGCCGAAAAAATCCGGGAACAAAACAACACCTTCTGGAGGCGGTCCGGCTGATATTGATATGTTGACCACACTACCTTTCTGTATCCTGGAACCCTGTTGCGGGGTCTGCTCTATGACGTAATCCGTGGGGTGCTTTATGGAATATATCCTGTTTATATCGCCGAGGGCGAGGGCCGAAGCCCTAATTTTTATCTCGGCCTGCCTTAGGTTTAAGCCCACAAGAAGCGGTGTGAAAACGCTCTCACCTCCAATGGAAACCGTTATTTGCACTATCTTTCCTTCACGAACTATCATTCCGGCGGAGGGATTTTGCCTTATAACAACGCCCGTGGGAAGGTTTTTGTCGTATTCAACCGCCGACTTCCTGAGCCCGAGATTAAGCGGCTCAAGTAAATCCAACGACTCGTAGAGATTCTTTCCTATAAGATTTGGAACAACCACTTCCTTTCTGGAATGTATGATGGTTTCGAGCGTCCAGTTAAGCAGAAGAAGCAGAAACACTGTAAAAATAAAACCATATACAACAATTCTGATTTGAATTTTTTTCATCAATGTTTGCTATTTAAAAAAGTAGCGGCCGCCGATACCGCCTATAAAAGTTAAAGTCGTTTTTTTCTCAAAAACTATCACGGGGAAAATCTTGATAAAAACATCAAAAGGATGCTCCTTAAACAAATAAGAGACGCCGAGCGCTCCGCCAAAAGCTGGAGCGTCCCCGAAAATAGCGGCCGATACTCCGTAAAAAAGCGGGAGGTCTCCTTCCTCTATCTTGGGAAAAGCAGAAAAGTCGTGCCATAGATAACTCGCCGTAAGATAAAGTTTTCCGGATATGATAGAAAAATCACCCTCCAGCGCGATGGCATTTTTCTTCACAAAATGTTTTGTGTTTATTCCCGTGGGGGAACCTATCATCAGTCCGACGGCGGATGTGTTTTTGGCGAATACCTGCGACTCGAGTAAATTTAAAATCAACAAAAAAACAAATCTCTTCATAAAATCTTCAATTTTTTTATGTTAATTTTATTCGCTAATCAAATTTTTTATTACATCGCATCTAAACGCTGAGCTGTCCGCAGGCGCTCTTTATGTCAATGCCACGGTTCGCCCTTATTATAGTAAAAAAACCGCTTAAAACCAGAAAATTTTTTACTTCCTCCTGTTCTTCTTTTAACGGGGTCTCGTAAACGCCGACGGAAACCGGGTTGTACGGTATCAGGTTTATCTGGAGTTTATCGTCGGGTCTGACCTTTTTTTTCAGCAGCGATACAAGTTTGTTTATGCAAACTTTGGTGTCGGTTACGCCTTTTATCAATATGTATTCTATAGTCAGACGTGTCCTTGAAAGTCCCGAATACTCCAGAGACACCGAAAGTATATTTTCGACTTTGTCTCTCGCCGACGGGATTAGTTTTTTTCTAAGATCGTCGAAAGGAGCGTGAAGCGATAAGGCGAGCCTTATTTTCAGATTTTCCCTCGAAAGTTTTTTTATGCCCCCGACAATGCCGATGGTTGAAATCGTAATATGCCTGGAGCCTATGTTGAGACCCGACGGAGAGTTGATAGTTTTTATGGCCGCAATAGTGTTTTCATAATTAAGGAGAGGCTCGCCCATTCCCATAAAAAGAACGCTATCCGGTTTTTGACCACGATTCTTTGACACAATTAAAACCTGCTCAAGGATTTCTCCCGCCGTCAGATTCCTTTTGAAATCGGTCCCAGATGCGCAGAATTCGCACTCAAGCGGACACCCTATCTGGGAAGAGACGCACAGCGTCGTTCTTTTGTTCGACGGAATCGCAACACCTGGGAAAAGATAGCCGTCGGATGTCCTGACATTGTATCTGACTGTCCCATCGAAAGATTTATCGGTAGAATCTACTGTCAGTGATTTTATGAAAAAATGTCCTATCAGCTTTTTTCTCAGAGCCGGGGACAAGTCGCTCATCTGGTTGAAATCAAGGATGTTTTTTTCGTATATCCATCTCGATATCTGCTTCGCCCTGTAAGGTTTTTCGCCTATGGATTTCAAAAAAGAATTTATGTCTTTCTCGGAAAGATTCAAAAAATGTTTCATAAAATTACTGGCGCTCTGTCTCGCAAATAACTGTCAATACAGACGGCACAATCCCGCTTTGCAAATCCCCCTCTACACACCCCTTGCCCCTCTAAACACACCCCGACCCCTCTTATTAGAGGGGAAAAGATGCCCTCTCTGTCCCTCTTATTAGAGGGGAGAGGATGCCCTCTCTGTCCCTCTTAATAGAGAGGGGATGCCCCTCCCCCCTTTTTCCCCTCTACGAAAGAGGAGTTAGAGGTGTGTCAGCGGAATTAAAGAGGGATTAAGAAGGATTTACCCCGTTAGAAATACCCAAGTTATTAAGCAGAAACCAAAAATTTCAGACGAACTTGTAGCCATCGGAGATTTCTAACGGGGTTTATGGAAGCATCGCTGAAAGAGCAGATATTAAAGATACAGAGCACTATGAGTAGCGGAGAGAAAGTATAGAGCCGCTGTCCTTTATTCTTAGTAAACGATTTTTGGTATGTTGTACTTGTTCCGTTCAAGCTCACCTGCTATGGATTCAAGCCGTCGGATCCTTTCACTGACTGGCGGGTGCGTCGAAAAAAGAGCGAAGACGTCTGAAGCTTTAAGGGGGCTTACTATGAAAAGATGATGCGTTACAGGGTTAAGCTCCGACGGCGTCCTTTTTACTCCGTTTGCGAGTTTCCTTAAAGCGTTTGCAAGGGCCAGTGGATCTTGCGAGAGAGCGGCGCCGGTTTTGTCCGCCTGATACTCTCTCGTGCGCGAGATGGCCATCTGTATTATCATCGCGGATATAGGCGCGATTATGGCAATGATAATCATTCCGACACCGGAGTCCCTGTTTCTGTCTCTTCCACCGTAACCGCCAAACATCGCCGCAAACTGGGCCATTCTGGCTAGCATGAAAATGGCGCCCGCTATCGTCGCCGATATAGTAGATATGAGCGTATCCCTATTTCTTATGTGGGAAAGTTCGTGGGCTATGACGCCTTTTAGCTCGCTGTCGGAGAGAAGCTCGACTATTCCCCGCGTGACGGCGACGGCCGAGTTTTGCGGATTCCTTCCCGTGGCGAAGGCGTTGGGCATGGGCGTGTCCATAAAATATAGTTTCGGGAGAGGCATGTTATTTTTGACGGACAGTTCTTGAAGTATACTTTTTACATTTTCAAGTTCTCCCGGGCGAACCGCTTTCGCTCCGGTGATGGCAAGAACTATCTTATCCGAGAACCACCATGCGAAAAAATTCGTGACGCCCGCAAAAATAAGCGCCAATACCATCCCTTGATTTCCACCAAGCTGCTGACCTATGAATATGAAAAGAAGCGTAAGCACAAACAACAACAAAAAAGATCTCAGTTGATTCATAATTAATGCCTCCTATGATTATAATTGAACGCCGATGAACGCAGAAACAACTTTGATAAACGCAGACTAAAGCAACTATAAACTCATCTGCGAAAATCTGCGTCCTAAAAATAATTGAACGCAGCTCAATGCCGATGTTGACAAAATTGGCGCAGATGTTTTTAATATCTACCAAATCTGCGAAAATCTGCGTCCTAAAAA
>JBGFRZ010000078.1:0-11121 GCA_041694835.1 Ignavibacteria bacterium | reverse complement strand
TTTCGTCAGAAATATTATAGCAATTCCGGAGAGAAAATGCAAATGTTTTATCGTCGGATTTACCGACGAGAATTATTTCAAAGAACTAAAGAGGGTTTTTCAACGCTCTCATTATACAAAAAAATTCAAAGTTGGCAAAATTAAATGTATAGCTTGTGAAGCGACGAGAGTTCCGCTATACAAAAAACTAAAATTTTACGCCAATACCTGTTCTGAAACCCAGACCCGCTTCAGAAGAAATGAGGTAAGATGCTCCGACGTTTAGATATGTGAAAGGCATAAGACTCACATTCATTCCAGTATCAAGTCTTGTTAGTGTTGTCTTGCTTTTTTTCGTCGTGATTGAGGAGTCTGGCTCTATCTCGGCTGAATCTACGCTTAAAGCCAGATAGGGTGAAATAACCGGCATGTTGATGTTGAGTCCGACGCTTCCCGTCATTGACGTCGCGGTGAATTTATTTTCACCCGCCGAGACATTGAGTTTGTTGTATATTATCAGAAAAGTCAGATCAAAAGGTATGGTTTTGAGTAGACCATATCTTGCGCCCCCTCCAAGAAGAGAAGAGTTTTCATAGCTGGTATATCGCAGTATTAAATCCGTGTTTATGTAAGGTATGCCGAGCTCTGCCTGCAAGACGGGAAGCAGAAGGGCGTCTATTCCCACCGCCTTGATTATATCGTTTTTATCAGACGTCTTTTTGTATCCGGCATGGAGGCCGATGTCAAAGCCGGGCAGTGTGCCGGCAAGATTCCCTGCCTGATGGAATCCTGTCATAACCATAACCGCCCCGACGTCCTCGCAAAGGGCGTCAAGTCTTTTCTGAACGACATCGTCGGCCACCCCCGACAATCGTTTTTTAAATTCATCGAACATCCCGGCGTTTGCGGTTGAGAAAATCAATAACAAGGCAAATACAGACAACTTTTTCATAAACCCTCCTGATATAGTAGTGCACAAGTGCATAAGTGCATAAGTGCATAAGTGCATAAGTGCATAAGTGCTTAAGTGCTTAAGTCAAAACTTGTGCTCTTGTGCCTTGTGCTCTTGTGCTCTTGTGTTCTAGAACGGTGTTCCAGAGTATTCTTAATCCTTCAAGCGTGAGCTCCGGCATTATGGATTTTATCTCTTTTAAATCTTCGGCAAAAACCGAAGCAAGCCCTCCGGTGGCGACAACCTTTGTCCTTGCGCCGAGCTCTTTTTTAATATCTTTTATCATCTTTTTAATCGAACCGATATATCCGAAATAGACGCCTGATTGTATGCACTCCACAGTGTTTCTTCCTATCACCTTTTTTGTTTTTTTAAGCTCTACCCGAGGGAGTTTAGCGGTATTATTGGATAGAGCGTTGATGTTGATCGCCGGGCCTGGCATTATCACCCCGCCGATATACTCGTTTTTGACATTGATGCAGTCGAATGTCAGCGCCGTTCCGAAGTCTATCACTATAACAGGTCCGCCGAAAAATTCAATCGCAGCCAGAGAATTGACAATCCTGTCGGCACCTACTTCTGACGGATTTTCAACATTTATCTTCAACTTTGTCCCGTAGAATCTTTCATTTTCTACTATAATGGGAGATTTTTTCAGATAAGAAGAACATGCGTTTCGAATCGTCGAGTTTAAAGCGGGCACGACGCTTGCCACAATTACGCCGGTCAAATCTTCCTTGTTTAAAAGAGCATAATGCAGGAAATCGAGCATTTTTGTTCCATATTCGTCGGAGGTTTGGTTCGAATTAGTTGCCATCCTCCACATCTGAAGCGGAGATTTTGAGGCTTTGCCGCCCTCCATTTTGAATATGCCGAAAGTTATGTTTGTATTACCAATATCAATTGTTAGAAGCATGAAAAATATTTTTTCCTTTCAAATCGACAGCTACAACGAGAGGAAAATCTTTTACCTCGACAACCCGCACGGCTTCCGGCCCGAGTTCCGGGAAGAGAATTATTTTTGAGGACTTCGCGAATTTCGAGTAGTATGCCCCGCATCCACCCGTCGCCAAAAGATAAACGCAGTTATTTTTCGAAAAAAGTCTTTTTAATCCTTCCGATATCGGACCCTTGCCGATAATGGTCTTCGCGCCGGCACCTAAAAGGAAAGGTATGCCGCTTTCCATCCTTGCGGTTGTCGTAGGACCGAATGCTCCGATGGGTATACCCGGTTTTTTTGAATCCGTCGGGGCGCAGAAATATACCGCGGCGTTTTTAAAGTTTAAAACCGCTTTTTTTTGAGTTCTTAATTTTTTTAGCGACATGTCCCTTATTGTATATATCGTCCCCGTCATCGCCACAGCGTCCGAGCATTTAAGTTTCGAAAGTTTTTTTTCATCGATTGGAGCGCTTATTTTGACAATGTTGCGGAATGCAGTCATCTATTTCACCATAAAGTTCATAGTAACGGTTGTTCCTTTTGATTTTTCACTTTCAACCGAGAGTTTTGCTCCGTGAAGATCGGCGATTCTTTTTGCGGCGGTCAGACCCAGCCCCTTTTTATTTTTCTTTGTGGTGAAGTATGGCTGGAATATCTTTTTGAGTTGTATTTCAGATATTCCGGCACCGGTGTCGGATATTTTGAGCGTTATATTAGATTTTTGTGGGAGATACTCAGTTGATACTACGATTGTTCCGCCGCCTCCCATAGCCTCGATTGAGTTGTTTAGTATGTTGGAGATAGCGTCAGATAGGAGTTTTTCGTCTATTTCGAGAGGATGTGTCTGCGAGAGATTTTTTTCTACCGTGATTCTGGCCGTTTTGAATTTATCATCCAGATTCAAAAGGAGTTTTTCCACAACCTGTTCAATGGAAAGCTTTTGTAAATTCATCTGTGGAATTCTGGCAAGAGATAGAAACTCTTCTATGGACTTAAGCATGTCTGCGACATTCTGATCGACAAGGCCGAGCTGGTTTTTGAGCTCTTCCTCCATCTTGTAGTTTGCGATGCAAAGTTGGACTGTTCCCGAAATTATTCCGAGATAATTTCTAACCCTGTGCGCGAAGCCGCGCGCCAAATCCTCGAGAACCGTGAAATGGTCCTGTTCCCTTTCATGCAGAAGTTTCAGCCGTTCGGTCATCTGCTGGTTTATTGAGGTGACATCTTTCTCAAGCTTTTCCCACTGAGATTTTTCTTCGACGAATGATTTTTCCCTTTCGGCAAGTTGTCTGAGGAGCGAGTTTTTTTCTTCATCCAATTTTCCGAGCGAATGTTTGCGCTCCTCTTCGGAAATTTTCAATCGCTCCTTGAGTTCCTGCACTTTGGCGTCGCTTACATCTTTTTCGTGAGACGATATTTCAAGGGTTGCGGCTTCGCCAGCAACAAAAGGCACGCCCGTTATACCGGAGAGTTTTGTCTTGAGATTTTTGTTTTCTTCTTCAAGGATTTTTAGCCTCGTTTCCCACTGAAGTTTGTCTTTCTGCCTCTCGGCCTCGAGTTCTTTCGTTTTTATGCGGTCTTCCAACAGGAGTTTTTCTTGATGCCATCGACGGTCGAGCTCTTTGAGTTTCCAGTCGAGTTCTTTTAGTGCCAATTCGTGCGTCTGTGTTTTTTCCTTCAACTGGGATTTTTCATCTTCCTTAAGTTGGATTTTTCTCTCCCAGAGGAGCCTTTCTTCGTCGTATCGCCTTTTCCAGAAGTCCGCCACGCTTATAGCGTCGACAACTTCAAGCATTTGTGAGTCCGACGGCAGCTCTTCCTCGAGTTTTTTTAGTTCGGATTGTATCCAATCCCAGGAGTCGTTCATAATTTAGCAGAGCACTAGTGCATAAGTGCATAAGTGCATAAGTGCATAAGAACAGCAGAGCATCAGCGTAGTAGGGAGTAGCGAGGGTTGTTCCCCCTGTCTACTATCTACCCGCTACTATCTACTGTCTGCTCGCTACCATCTACTATCTACTTTTTGTTATTCACTATTTGCTATTTGCTAACCACTATCTTCTATTTACGGAATAACTAACTCCAAGCCGGGCTTTATCTGGCCGCGAATTATTTTATCTTTATTCGCGTCAAGTATATCTTTCCACTTTTCCGGGTTATTATAGTATTTTTCGGCTATTATACGCAAATTTTCTCCTGCCATCACAATGTGAGTTTTGCGTTTTACAACCGCCGATTTTTGTTTTTCTTGTTTAGGGGGTGGGGCAGCCTCAACATTAGATTCGTCTTTCTTTGTTTTTTCGGTGACAGGAGTAATGAGTTCGATTTTTGGCTCTTCCGCCTTTTGTATCTGCGGTTCCGTCGGTGTTATTATTGGCGACGCCGGAGTAATTTCAATTTTTTCTTTCGGTGTTTCAGCGGGTTCGACCGCTCTTGCAAGCGGGGGTATCACTATTACCTGATTAACCCTCAACGCTCCTCCTCGGCCTATCTCATCTTTATTGGCGTTGTATATTTCAATCCAGAGTTTAGAGTTTTTGTAGTATTTCTCAGCCAGTGACTGCAAAGTGTCGCCCTTTTTTACAATGTGTGTTCTCGTTACCGTTACCGCTTTTGAAACAAACATTTCTTTTTTCTCGGTTATTCTGACGGACGTCGGGGTTATGGCTTCTTCCTTCGTCTTTCTTATTCTTTCTCTTATTCTCGCAGTTGCTTCTTCGATTAAAACCTCTTCTAGTTTTCTTTTCTCTTGTTCAAGTTGTGAAACCCTGCTTTCAAGTTGAAGTTTTTCTCCCCACAAAGTTGTGTATGCTCTTTCAATGCTGCCGGGTTCCATGTCTTCCGCAGGCCGCTCTCCAAACTGAAACATAAATGAGAGCCAGTGAGAGCCGTATGTGTTTTTCAGATGCGTAAGCGGGTAGTTCAAGGCGTAGTCGAGCGAAATCGATTTACTGATGTTGAATGACACACCTGTTGATATTTGCGCGTTTCTGCTGTGTTTCCGCTCGCCGTATCCGATGCCTCCACGGAGACCCAAAATCCCAAAGTATCTTTCGAATCCACCCAAAATCTCCAGATATTTTTTTCTGCTGTGATATGAAAGGTCAAGCGCGAATCTGGAGTCGGTCTTTCTCATTCCGGCGCCGAGTCTGTAAACACTCGAAACGCGGTCCTCTCTCAGAAATCCCATGTCCGGCTCATTTATATTGAGGGCGGATAAACCTATATAAAAGTTTGGGAGAGGATTTATGGCGGCGCCAAGGTCGAAGGATACGTTGTTTTTAGAGTCCGTTGCGCCGTACTTAAAAACAGGCGAGTTTCTCAGATAGTCATCGATTATAAATTTGTCATGGAGTGCTTTCACCGTCATACCCAAAGCAATGAATTTATTGATAAATCTTCCGTAAGTAATATGATAAAAATTTTCGCTGTATGTCCCGCTTAAAGAGAGTGTTTTATACCCAATCATAACGGCGCTTGTCAGCGTTCTTTTTATAGTTGTTTCAACGGTGACTTTTTGCTCGACCGGGGTCGTTGTCTCAGATGTCGTCCCCCCTTCCAACTCTCCGGTCTCAACAACTTTTGTTTCTATAATTTCTTCTTTTATAAAAGGATATGCGAAGCCAATGTATCCGTTGTATAAATTGGAGCGGTCTGTTAGATTGAGATGGAGACTCCCGTATTCTACCGCCAACTGACCCCTTTTAAGATATGAAATGGCCGCGGGATTGTAAAGAGCTCCGAAAGCGTCGTCTCCGACGGCGGTATAAGCTCCGCCTATGCCGATTGTTCTTGCTCCCGCGCCGAAGTTGTCGAAAGAAGCATAAAGGTAGGGGATAGGGGATAGGGGATAGGGGATAGGGGATAGTAAATAGCAAATAACAAATAGCAAATAGAGATGAGAGGTCAGAGGTGAGAGGCGAGAGGTCAGAGATGAGAGAATAAAATGCCGTAAAGCGGAAAGCGTAAAGGGTGAAGGGTTTAAAACTCTTCCCGCTTCCCGCTTCCCGCTTCCCGTTTTCTGTTCTCTGTCCCCTGTTCTCTGTTCTCTGTTCTCTGTCCCCTGTCCCCTATTGCCTGTTTTTCTCATCTTGCCGCCACTATTGTGCCGTTAATGATTTTTTCACCGATAGAGATTTGATAAATGTATATTCCTTTTGAAACAATCCGGTTTTCGTCATCTTTTCCGTCCCAGACAAGATTGACTGTAGTGGCTGAAGAATCGCCCAATATTTTCAGAGCGGCGATTTTTCTGCCTCTGATGTCAAATACTTCGCCTTTTACCTTATCACCCGCGGCATTTTCTACGAAGAATTGGATTTTTTCATAAGGGGCTATATCGGGAGTAAAGACCTTCGGCGGAGAAATTGATATCAAGTCTTGAGTCGAAGTTTTTTTGACTTGCCTTATCTGGTATGTCCCCGTGTTGGCTATGTTTGAAATTGTGCCACCGCTTTCTATATGAGAAGGCATTTTCATGAACTCAATGCCGTTGTACCAATATAGACCGACGTCATTGTCGCCAAGCGCGGAGACATTTCTTGACGATGCTTTGAGTTTTTTATTTTCGAATCGTAGTTTGACTGCTTCGGGAAAAGTATGACGTCCGATTTTGTCGCCGTTTGGCTTGATGATTTCGACGGCAAACTGCCTCAATGCGGTGTCTGTGGGGTGAGTGGAAATAAACAATATTAAATTGTTTTTGAATTGATTGTTTTCAGAATGAAGTTGTTTTACCGTTGATGGAGGGATTTCCGCCGTCAACAATCCGTCGGGGGACTTAACGACGACTTCCTCCGGATTGAGGGTTCTTGTAATCAGAGAATCTTCGCTTTCTATGCCGGATGTATCAACTGAAAGAACCTTATAGAAAAAATTGCCGCTCACAATATCGGTAAATGTAGGAGTGTTTTTTTCAACAAAAATATGTAATGGCGACGTTTTTAATTCTGCTATGGACAGAGACTTATAAATGTTATACCCCTTCAAGTCATCTATGATTGAGCCGTCGGCATTATAGATTGTCTCCGACCACATCAGAGTATAAGATGTCGCCGCTGGGCTCAAATATGCTCTGATGCCGGCGACTCTCTGGGGTATTGTCAATACGGGTATAAAAAAACTAAATGTCGTTGAAGCGGTTAAAGCATCTCTGTTGTCCCTGGCTACGATGCGCCAGAAATAGGCTTTGTTTTCAAAAAGTTTTTGAGCGATTGCAATTTGCGTAGATGTAATGTTGCGGCTTGAATAAGAAAGAGTTGAAAAATCGGACGAAGTCGAAATATATATTGAATAACTCACCGAAGAACCGACATCGCTGTCAACGGAGGCCTGCCATTTGAAAGTCGGAGATTTCGTATTTATTATTTCCCCGTTATTGGGGGAGATGAGTTCGAATGGGCCGGGTGGATAGTTGACCATGGAGATTACAAAAAACCCTGTTGTTGAAAATGTCCAACCGCCGTCGACATTGTCGGCAGGGCTTCCTTGATGTCCCGCCGCTCTGACGCGCCAGAAGTATGTGGTTTGATCCGACAAATTTGACAGTGGCCGATAAAAAGTATCACTGCCCGTAGGTATCGCTATGGCGCCTGCAAAATCGCTGTTTGGTGACATCTCAATGTAATACCGGACAATATCGGCGGGGTCAGGGTCAATAGCATCACTCCATATAAAAATAGGTCTTAGTGTCGTTGAAATGATGACACCAAATCCCGGCTCGATAAGATTGAAAGCCAAGGGAAGTTCTTTTACGATGTCGGTGTAAAATTTTAGGAACGACTGATTGGACGGACGTTTTAATCCGTCTGTTCCAACGGCTTCCACTTTCCAGTAATAATAAGAATTATCGTGCGGAAGAACTATTTGTGCCGTCGTGTTGGTTAGTCCGCTTACTGTTGTGCTTGTCGAGAACGTTGCGAACTGAGACCATATTAAATCGTATCTGACGCTTTCGTCGGGGTCAGGGTCGGTAGTTGTCTCCCATGTGAAATTAATTGTGGTTGTGGCGAACCTGACATTGTCGGTCGGCGTTAAAAGATTAAATGAACTCGGTGCCTCGGCGACGGCATTTACACGGAAATAAAATGTAGCGCCGCTTTGAACTGTCAGTTGTCCATCGCTAACAAAGACCCGCCACCAGTATGTTGTGTTTTCAAGCAGTTGCGGAGTTGTGTAGAAGGTTGTGGAAATATTGAGTGAAGATACAAATACCGAAAAGTCGGGCGTCAGCGAATAATCGACTCTATAACTTAAAATGTCAGGCAAATCGCTGTCGGTTGAAGCCACCCAGTTTAATTGTGGCGTTGCCGTATTTATTCTTGTATTTGTCGGTGGTGACGACAAGACGGGCGCCGTCGGTGTTGAATTCATGACATTTATTACTGCGGAAAATGTTTGTGCCGAAAACCTTGTGGAATTATCGAGGTCACTTGCCACGACTCTCCAGAAATATCGTCTGTCCTCGAGAAAATGTCCGCTCGGGACGATGTATGTTGCGCCCGACAAATCCGGCGAAATAGTTGTTATAGCGACTTCAAAATTGACGCTGGTAGAATATAAAACATTATATCTGATGGAGTCCCCGAACGGTATATCGCCGTCTGAGGCGGCTTCCCACGTGAGTTGAGGTGTGAGCGTCTGAAGTTGCGAGCCGTCAGGCGGCGATGAAAGATTAAAATTTCCGGGCGGCAAATTTAGCGGCATAGATGCCGGAGAAGTTGAAGAAATTGCCGACCAATTGTCTCTTTCATCCGCGGATTTTATGGCGACAAAGTATGTCGCTGAATTGGTAAGTCCCGTGATGACAAAATAGCGAATGCTCCCCGGCGAAACCCCCGATGTGGAAACAATTATTCTGTAGGGTTCAAAATCCGGAACGGCGTTCCATATTGTCTCATTCGTTATTGTGGCGACTGTCGAAAGTCGTATTTCAAATTTGCCTGTCATCACTCCCAAATATCCGTCGTCTCCCGGGGCTGTCCATGAAAGATTTATTCTTCTCCAGTTTGCCGAGGCAGTTATCGAAGTTATCGCCCCGGGCGCAGTGACATCCCACTGTGCCCAAGTCGTCGCTCCGTTTGAGACCAACGACCAGTTCCCCGATTCGTCCGCCGTCCATATTCTTATGTAATATGTATCGCCGACTGCAAGACCCGTTATCAAATAATTGTTCATCGCGCCCGGAAAAGTGTTTGTCGGAATTTCAACCTTGAATGTCGCTGTGCTGAAAATTTCAGCGGCGTCTGTCGTCCATCTGATTCTGAAACGACCGCCCGTGATATTTTCGCCTGCGCCTTCACCTAGTCTTATCGAGTTGTCCGTCGGAGAAGTCCACGAAAGATTTATTCTTCCTTCTATATTCCCAGTTAGAGCAGATAAAGTTGTTATGGCTGGCGGCGGGGTTAAATCGGGTGTTCGTGCAGAAACCATCTCTGAAAGCGTCGTTGAGCCAAGCGGAATTGAAAAAAGACCGCTTCCGGCGGGGCCGTTTCCGAGGTCTTCGGAGGCGACACGATACCAGTATGTCGTTTCTCTTCTTAATGGATTATCGATAGAAGAATCTGTAAGGGAAGCGTTGGGATGAGATTGCCATGTGAAAAAAGTCGCTTGTGTTGTCAATGTAAAAGGGAAAGTTGCGCGGTAGACATAATATCTGCTGCGGTCGTCAAAACCCAAAAATGCCGGAAGCGTCCACGAAATCGTAATGCCTGTTTCAGAAATGGCCAAAGCCGATATGTTCGTCGGTAAACTTGGAAGATTGTCTCTGGCTACGGTGGATTGCACCACGGAGATGCCCGACTCATTTTCCACCTCATCAACTGACTTCATCGCGAAGAAAAAAGTCGTTCCGGGATAAAGTCCTGTTATGACATGCGTCTGTCCGGTTCCCGGTGCGGAGGGCGTTATATTTTGAGGCGCTGTCGACGATGAGGGCGCCGACCAGTTTGGCTCGGTTAATGCGTAAGTCGCGTATTTTATAATGTATCCTTTGACAGATTCATCGGGAGAGTCATCGTATGGTGCAGTAAATGTCAGACGCACTTCGCCGTCCAATGTCCAACTTTCGGCGAGCATCAATGTCGGCGGCTGAGGATTTATACTGCCCGTTCTTGTGGACACCGAAACTTTATCCGTTTCAATAGAGTC
This sequence comes from Ignavibacteria bacterium, assembly GCA_041694835.1. Classification (GTDB taxonomy): domain Bacteria; phylum Elusimicrobiota; class Endomicrobiia; order PHAN01; family PHAN01; genus JBGFRZ01. Next base: position 1,102 of record JBGFRZ010000078.1, on the reverse strand, counting down.
GGAATTTATAGCCCAAACCCTGTAATGATAAGTCGTTTTTTCAAGCAACCCCGGATCTTGATGCGTAGTTGAGGTTAAGAAAGAAGCAATCAACTGCCAGTTTGACACATCGGTAGATGAGCGCTCGAGGGAGTAACTCACCGACGAAGGATTGTTATTAGGGGACCAGTCGAGGTTGACTATGGTTGTTCCCGGCTGAAGTGGAGACATGAAGTTTGACGGTGGATTCGCCCAGGAAAAAATCCTTCTATCTGATGAGTTAGCCGTCAGCAGTCCGTTGAATGCCTGAATATAAAAAGCGGCCGATGTGTTGGGAGTAAGTCCTGTCCGTTGCCAGAATGTTGCAGATGCCGATAAATTGCCTGAAAAATTTTCTCCGGAAGTGGAATTAATTACTCTATAACCACTGGCATTTGCTGCCAATAACCACGACCAGTTGATAGTAGTTGTGGAAACCGCTCTTGTATCGGCGAGTGACCATTGTGGGATGCCCAAATTAACCCACGGGGCCGTGCTTCGGACATCGCTCCATGGACCTATGAATGTTCCCGCCCCGGTAGATGCCCTCACCCTGAAGAAGTATGTATTTCCGTTTATGAGATTTAAGACCTGATGTGTGTTGCCGGGATGGAGTATGTTGGTTAGAAAGGTAAAACTCGACGCCGACCACGAGGAAAATTCTATTTCATATTTATCGCCAGTATTTATGTCAGTGTTAGGCGACCATGTTAAATTTATGGTAGCATTTCCGGCCAGCGCGGTAAGATTGGTTACACTTTGCGGCGCCGCAAAAAGTGAAATGTGTGAAAAGATTAACGATAAAAGAATAAAAAATTTTGATGACGACATTTTAATTTCCGCTTCTTTATCAAGCATAGCAGCGTCTGTGTTTTACTTCCACCGACAACCTTGCTTACATTATATATATTTTTGCTCTTTTTTGCAAAAATTTCGTTATTTGACTTTATGCGATTATTTTAGTAAAATGAGAGCGTTGAAAAACCCTCTTTAGTTCTTTGAAATAATTCTCGTCGGTAAATCCGACGATAAAACATTTGCATTTTCTCTCCGGAATTGCTATAATATTTCTGACGAAAACAAA
>JBGFRZ010000048.1:0-50546 GCA_041694835.1 Ignavibacteria bacterium | reverse complement strand
CAACTATAAACTCATCTGCGAAAGTCTGCGTCCTATTCCTACTCCGTGGCAAGGTTTTAGCGAAGCATCAACGGTCTCATTATACAACTTTACACAGCTAAAACTCAAATAATCGCGAGAAGATTTTTTATTTTTTCCTCCAACTCCGCTATGTCGAACGGTTTAGCCAGATAATCATCTGCGCCGGCGGAGAATATTTTTAAACGCGTCTGTGACGAATCGTAACCGGAAATCGCAAGTATGGGAATTTTTTTCGTGTCGGTATGGGCTTTGAGTATCCTTGCGACTTCAAATCCGTTCAAGCACCCCGGCATCATGATGTCCATAACAACGATGTCGGGTTTTTTGTCGAATATATCCGCCATCGCCTTCGACGGATCTGAGTACCAAAACAACTCGAAATCAAGTTTCTCGGCAAGACATTTTATAACTTCCGTAACATCGATGTCGTCTTCTATCAGAAAAATACTTTTCATAGTTATATTGCTCTGTGCCATAAATAGTTGAGCATTTTGGTTCGTTAGATTTGAGGGCAGTTCGCCCCGTTAGATAATTGATACCTAACAGTGTTCATTCCATTCGACTTTGAATATCTAACGGGGTGAAAGGAACGACGAGTGCGGTGTAGCCGCAGTGCTACATAAGCGAGGAGTGACTTAAGAATGCCCCAAAGATGACGAACCCCGAAGGGCACGGCGCTTTTGGGCTACAACTTCATCACTCGTCGCTCACATACCGCAGAGGGTATGCTTCGCTCCTCGTTCTTTGTTTCGCTCCAAAATCACCTGTGCAAAATGTCAATTATTTATGGCACAGAGCAATATGGCAGTTTAATTGTAATCGTCGTGCCCTTGCCTTCGCCCGGGCTTTCCGCCGCTATACTTCCGTTGTGTTGCTGTATTATGCCGTAGCATACCGTCAGACCCAATCCCGTGCCTTCTCCGATGTTTTTCGTGGTGAAAAATGGATCGAATATGTGGTTCAGATACTCCTTTTTTATGCCCACCCCGGTGTCTCTTATGGAAATTTCTACAAAATTTTTATTCACCTTTGTGGATATCGATAGTGTTCCACCGCCTTTCATCGCATAAATCGAGTTGGTGATGATGTTCAGAAAAACCTGATGAATATGACTCTGCGAAATTTTTATCTTAGGCATGGGATTTATTTCCCTTCGGATAATTATGTTTTTCTGCTGTATCTCGCTTGAAAGCAGACCTATGGTTTCATCCAGTATCTCGATAACATCGGCGTGAACGAAGTTGTAATCCTTGTCGCGCGAAAAATCAAGAAGCGAACGGACGATTTTCCTGCATCTCTGCGCAGCGCTCTCTATTTTTTGTATATGCGGCCTATACGGGGAGTTTTCGGGGAGCTTTTCAAGAAGAAGCTGCGCCTGACCGAGAACGCCCGTGAGCGGGTTGTTTATTTCGTGCGCAACACCGCCGGAAAGCTGGCCTATGGAAGACATCCTATCCATTTGGACTATCTGAAGCTGGAGTTTGCTTAAATTTTCGACCATTACATTGAAGTTGTCGGACAGCGTCTTAATCTCGGGAGGGGCGTTCTTCATGGCAATTCTGTAATTCATGTCCCCTCCGCCGATTATTTTAGCTCCGATTTCAAGTGCGCGCAGGGGAGTCGAAATAGACCTGAAAAGAACTATGCTCAAAAGAACCGCTATGACGAAAGCGAGAATTCCGCTTAACATGGAAAAAATTATGCTCGTATTTGAAATGTTTTTTATCTCCTTTTCGACCAGGTTAATTTCTTCTTCGTATAACTTTATATTCGATGAAATCTCCGCGAACAAATTTTTCTGAAGCGGTTCAATGTTCTTTTCAAAATACTTTATCACAACACCGTCTATGACACCGAAAAGGCGGTTGATGGTGGCGGTATACTCGAAGTAATTTTTCTGCCAGTTCGACATTGTGTCTTTTGAATAATCTGTGACGGCGATGAGCTTTTTTTCGAGAAAATTTTCGAGCTTTTTGTTTATCATGGTACTCTGTGTATTGAAACTTTCTTTTTCAGATGAGGTTCCGAATAGCAGAAAATAATCTATGGTTCGGCTCTGACGAGAAAACGCGAAATCCAGCTCTCTCCAGAAGGAAAGCGACCTGGAAAGTGCGATGCTTTTTGTCAGCAGGGAAGTAAGTTTAAAATTCAGATAACTCGAAATGCCCCCCCATACCAAAATAAGGAGCACAAAAAATCCGAAAGATAAAATCAGACGAGTTTTGATTCTCATAGCATAGAGCACAAGAGTACAAGAGCATAAGAGCACAAGGCATAAGTCATAAGGATTTGTAGAACTTCCATAATATTTTTCCGACCTCCGTATGCAAACTATACAATTTAGCGTGTTCTTCAATTGTAAGATATTTCAACCTTAAAGAAAAATCCAAAAGATATTCCGTCTCTGCCAACGAACCCAAAGCAATGTTGATAAACTGTCTTAACTCATTTCTACTCTGTCTGCCATATCCTTCCACAATGTTTGTGGGAATTGACAATGTTGCTCTTCTCAGTTGCGATGTTATGCCATATATTTCATCCCTCGGAAATTTTTTCGTAATGATGTAAACTTCCACTGCTAACTCATCCGCCTTTTGCCACACGAGTAGTTTTCTATATCCTTTCCCTTCCATAACCTTGTGCCTTGTGCTCTATCTGGCAACAACAATCGCGCCATTGACAACCTTTTTGCCCGCTTCCAACTGGTATATGTAAACACCGGGCAGAACAAAAATTCCGTCGTTATTTTTCCCCTCCCAGAATATCCGCCCGCTGCCGTCATTATTATATGAGACTTCTCTCACACTTATTCCGTCCAAACTGAATACCGTTAATTTCAATTTGTATACCTCCGATGGTTCAAACTTGAAAAATATTCTGTCGTTCATGCTTGAGGAGCCAATAGTCATTATTCTGGGCCTGACTTCGCTGAGTTTAAAATCTGCATATAATTTAGCAGGTAGTAGGTAGTAGATAGTAGATAGGGTGAGAATAGCGAATAGTGAATGGTGGCTGGTGACTGGTGACTGGAGGAAACGAGCCACGAGCCACAAGCCACCGCTGCTCTGCTGCTCTGCTGCCCTGACTTGTGTTCTTGTGCCATTGTGCTCCTGCATCCTGCATCCTGTATCGGTTCTGAACTCGCCTCTGGCCTCTGACCTCTGTCTTCTCACCTCTGTCCTCTCACCTCTCGTCTCTGTCTTTTGTCTTTTCATAATTTTACCTCTTTTGATTTAAAAATTCAAAAATTCCCCTCTATCAAGAGGGGATGGGGGTGTATAAGGGGCGGACAGGTACAACACTCCCCGTAGAGGTTGACTTTTGTGTCCGCCCCGTTAGAAGTTGTCGTCGAGTTAGAGAGAAAATTAAAAGTTTTTATGGGCGGCATCCCCCTATTGGAGATTTCTAACGGGGTCCGCCCCGAAATTTTTTATTTTTCCTTCGGCAATTTTCCTTTGTACTACCGATAAATCAGCAACTACAATTTTCCTTTTTCCTTTGACAATTTTCCTTTCAATCCCACCGCTACTATCCGCTGTTCCCTACATACTACCTACCACATACTACATACTATTCATCATTCGTCATTTTACTTGTTTCAACTCCTCTCTGGCAGCACTAACATCCACGCCCATGGCATCATATTTTTTCATCATGCGATTTAAGATGTCTCGTCTTTCTTCAGCAGAAATCCCCTGCCTAACAAGACGACGATAATAAGCAATCGCGTCGTTGTAAAACTTTGTCTGGGCGGCGAATTCATTTCTGAGGAGCATTTGCTCGTCGAGGGCTTCCGTTATCTTTATTTTACCCGAATAGCGCGCTATAATGTTCTCTACTATATGGAGCCGTTTTTTGATGTCGAGTTTCGCGGCATCCCTCTGATACTGGTTGTATTCCTTTATGTATGTCGCTTTAAGTTGTTCCGTGTCCGTCGGGGGCTCGGGTTTTATTTCTTCAACTTTTACCGCAGGTTTCTTAGGAACGGACGGGACAGCCGGAACATCTTTCACTTTCGGGGCGGGAATTTCTCTGGGAGGAGGAGCGGTCGCAGGTCGCTTCAGAAGTTCTTCTATCTGATTTCTCAACTGCTTGATTTCTTCGCGCGCTTTTGTGAGTTCTATCTCCGAAACTTTATATTTCTCTTCGAGTTCCCTCCTTGTCGTAGTTTCCTTTGCAAGACGAATTTGAAGTTCCGATTCTTTCTCGGGCAGACGAATGACCGGGCCGAATTTAAAGTTCAGCGAAACACGATGACTGCCGTAAGTGTCTTTTATTCCGGCCATCGGCCATATAAGGCCGTAATCAAAGTTGAGCCCATCGGTTTTATATCCGATGCCAGCTGTAAAATTCGCCCAACCGTCAGAGCCGATGCCAAGCCCTCCTCTTAAAACGCCTCCGAAATCGAAACTTTTCTCGCCGCCGAGCATCCCTCTTATTGCGTTGGTTCTTGTGTCGGTCGCTATATCGCAAGTTAGAAGATAATTTTTGCCCGTATGCGACATGCCGAGTTTTAATCTTCTTGAAAGCGTAACATCGGGAGCGTTGACAAGAGACACATTTGCTCCGACGATGTTCTGAACCACCGCTCCAATTGTGTAATTTTCGGCAAGCGGATATTTGAGTCCAAAATCAAAATCAAACGCCGACTTTGAGTTACCCTTTTCAAAAAGCGTGTCTTTTATTCCGCTCGGCTGTCCCTCATTTGTCATCGCGTTCTTTGTGTAAGCATCTTCGCCGTAAGTCAACAAGATGAATTTGGCATTTAAACCGACCATCAGACGGTCCAAAACAGCATCTTTCCCGTAGGATAAAATTATAGTATTTTCCTGATATAAACCCGAAAGCGCAAACCTCAGCCACCCAAGACCGATTGTTCCGTAGTCGTTTTTGAATTTTAGCGGCTGGGCTATGCCGACGAAAGCGTTTGAAAGGTCGGAGCCGTCGTCAAGCCCCAGATGAAGCCGTGAGTACTGTGCCCCAAACTCCGCTCTCGCAATAGCCGAAATGCCGGCGGGGTTGTAATAAATTGAGTAAGCGTCGCCAAGAGCCGTATATGCTCCGCCGAGCCCTGCAGCGCGTCCTCCGACGGTAATTTCTTCAAAAGCAGCGTAAAGACAGGGTATAGGGGATAGGGCATAGAAAAGGACTAAAACAAAAACCCTGAACCCTGAACCCTGAACTCTGAACTCTGTTTTTTTCATAAATTTCCTCCGCGTTCTTTAATTTTTCTCAACAAAGAACTCAACATTTTTTCAATTTCAGTTAAAACACTTAAAATCGCTTCGCAATCCTCACTTGCAATGAATTTCAAATCCTTGCTCAACATAATTTGTGTTTCCAACTCGGCACACGCTCCAAACGATATATATAAAAATTGGATGTATTCACCACTGTACTGTCTTTGATATCCCTCCGCAATATTTGAGACAATAGAAACGGAGCATCTTCTCATCTGCGAAACTAATCCATATTTCTCTGTCGATGGAAACTTTTCTGTTATTTTATACACGCTCAAACATAATCCATATGCCTTTTTCCACACGATTAACCCTTTATAATTCTTCAACATATCTCTCTCCTACACCCTCCTACACCCTATACCCTGTCTTTACCTTGCAACAACAATCGTTCCATTTATGACTTTTCCGTCGACTTCCAACTGATACAGATAAACTCCGGGCTGAACGACTCTGTTGTCCTTATCGGTGCCGTCCCAGAAAATATACTCGCCCGGTATGTCGGATGTTTTTGTAGTCTCTCCTATGTCTTTGACAAGAGCGGAGTTTATGTCGAATATTTTAAGCGAGACGCTCTGTAATTTTGGATTTGAGAACCTGAAGAGCGCCCGGTCGTTGAGTTCATCGTTATTCGGAGTTATGATTTTAGGAACAACATCGTAGAAGGCAAATTCGCCCGTCGTCGGAGAATATCTTAAATGATAAGTGCCGGCAAATCGGATATTTGATTTGACTGAATTTTCGGCATCAACCACGACCGTGTTTAGTCGTGTCCACTCGACACCGTTAAAGTAAAATATACCGAGAGAATTGGTGGCATCTGCAACGTTTACAGAAGGCGCTCCGAATTTCAGTTTGCCGTCGGAAACTTCGTAACTAAAGGCTATTTTGCATTTTGAACTTCCGAGATTAAAGCCCTGCATATTTTCAAGCGTCAGCGAAGATGTGGAAACATGCAATCTGTCAACCCGAACGTTTAACGATTTATAAATACTTCCTTTCTCGTCAGAAGTGTTTCTTGAAAGCGAGAGCACAAATTTGTCCTTGCCGGATTTTTCCGTCTCGAAGAGTTCGCCCGGCACGAAAACAAAACTCTTGTCGGACGCAAGCGCATATATGTTTTTATTTGAATCGAGCACATATGAGTCCGCAAAATTTCCGCTTGCGTCGAGCGCGCGACATTTGTAGTAGCGAACTCCGTCGGAAATTGGAAGATTATACGACGTGACAGTCGGCGAAAGCCGGGTCAGGATGCCCCATCCTCCTCTTATTGACGTGCTTGTGTGGATTTCATAGAAGTAGACATCGGATATATCGGGTGTTGAGGGGTTTGGTATGGCTTTTAGTTCCGCGTTGAACGCCACGGGGCTCCAGGTCATTTGTCTGCCGACTATCCTTAAATCAAGCGGCTTAAACGGTGCGACCGTGTCCGTCCATGGAATATGGGTATAGAACGAATGCCTTACGGGCATTGAAGCAAGACCGTATTTGGAAACAGCAAAAATAGAAATGTAATGAGTGGTTAGTGAAAGCAAACGTTTGAACTCTCTTGAAGACTCCTCGCCTGGGGCGGAGAAGTATTCAAGAAATTGTTCGCCTTTAGATATATCCGACGGGAAATCATCGTAAGCGGCTCTTATAACGATTCTCTCAACTTGAATTTCGGCGGGCGCCTTCCATCTCAAAGCGAGTTTGCATCCTTCGGCGAACTCTCTGTTTGACGAATAAATGGACGATATTAAAACCGGCGGAGATGGCGGAACATCTTTTTCCGATATATAGACCAAATGCGACGAACGTTCAGAAACTGGTTGTTTGTTCCCGACGGCGTCGTAACTGGCAAATGAGTAGAAGTATGTTGTATAAGGCGTCAAAACTTCGTGAACAAATGTTCTGCCTGTCGCCGCCGCCAAAAACGTATGTTGGACCGCGTCGGGCGTCAACGTGCTGAAATAGATTCTTGCGCCTTCGTAATCAATGTTTCTGTGAAGGGGGGTAGTCGGCTTCGTCCAACTTAAGTTTATGTTGTATTTGTCTGAATCACCGGTTCTGTCAAGAGAAATGAACGAGGTTATGTTTGAAATCTCTGAGGGCGCAAGTAGGTCAACGTTGGTGTATACGCTTGTATAAGTGGCCGATGAATAAAATCTGTTTATGTCATAAGCAAAAATAGAATAGTAATGTGTGGTTCTTGGCAATAACTGAATATGGACATAATCAGTGGTATCGCCTAAAACCAGCGGCTCTACATCAATGAAATTCGACTCATTTGGCGATGGGGGATAAGATGTAGTCGAAAAGACTATGCGAGCGCCTCTGAAGAATTGCTCGTCTGAAGGATTCTTCCATGAAAGCGTTACAAAACTTCCAAGCCCTTCCGTGGTTGAACCGCCAGCGACAGCAAAAAGATTTTCCACCGCTTTCAAGGATATGTAAGGCCTGACCAGTGTTAGAGGGGCTGACTCAGAAGACCACTTGTCCGGCCATTCGTTTCGAGTGAAAATATGGATATAATAAGTGGTATTTTGAGTGAGTCCCGTCAATACATATGATTGCAAATCCCCCGTGCGGACATTTTGAGTTGAAATATAATGACGGACTGATGCCGTCCAGTTGTTAGGCTGATTCGGCTTGTCTAAATTCGTCGGCGGAAGTGCCGTCGAGTATTGTATGCAGTATAACCCGGGTTGCTTTATGTGTCCCGGAACGACTTCATTGCTCTCATTCCAGAACGATGGCATCGTCCATGTGAGTCGAACTCTTGCCGGTATTTCTAAAGACGCCCCGACGAGATCTGTCACTTTTGACGGCGTCCACGGCGGAGTTGTTGCGAATGCACGTCCCTGTGTAGTTATTCCTCTAAACTGAGCGTCCCGGTCAGAAAGTCTGTTGTATCTATCTATGACTTTGACGCCAAAGTAATAAAAATCTCCGGACACAAGACCGCTGATTACAAATGTCTCCGTCGAGCCGGGAGCCGCTTTTGCCGTTCTTCCAAAATTCGGAGGAATCGAACTTTCGGTTGCCGTTATGGACAAAGGATGATTCCACCATGTCGTTGTGTCGCCTGAAAGTTCGGCAACGCTGAAAGTTGCATATTTTATCAAGTAAGAAAACACACTCTTTCCGCCGGCATCCGAAGGAGTAGACCAGTTAAGACGGATTTTACCCTGTTCCTCGGGTAGTGAAAAATCAGGCTCTGCCTGAAGGTTCGTAACAGCGGATGGATTGCCCGTATAAGGCGAAGACACCCTTAGTTGAACAAGCGCCGAAGCCCAAGCGGGCGGAGGGAGACCCTGCCCTGCCACAAACATCGACAGGAGCAATCTTAAAAAGATAGTCAGCGGTGAAACCTGTGTTCTCATAGTTTAGTATCAGTGTCTGAGATTTTCGCTATTCGCTTTCCACATTCAACTTTTCACTTTCAACACTTCAACTCTCCAACCATTCAACTCTTGAACTCTTCAACATTCAACATTTAACCTTCCACTTTCTGCTGTTCCCTACCTACTACATACTATCTTTCCACATTCAACTTTTCACTTCCCCGCCTATCCCGCCATCTTCGCCGTAACAACCAAACGAAGCGTTCTCCAGTTCTGGTCGGTTACAAGAGTCGGCGTCTGGAGTTTAAGCCAGAGTCTTCTGTCGGCGCTTTTTCCAACGGTGATAGCGTATGCCTGTGGAAGAATTTTAGACGCATCATTCAGATGACCGTCAGTGTCGTAATCGGAGTCATAGAAGTTTATCGCGTTGTACTCCTTTGCGGTGGCGCTCAAGGTGCTACTTGCAACAAACATCGCATCAGTCGGCTGGTCCGTTTTTCTAAAACGAGCAAACAACGCCACCTGGTCAAGTCCTGGAGCGCTTCCGAGCGTCCATCCCGCTAACGATGTCGGATCGATGTTCAAATCCCACCTGCAGATGGCGCCGAGCGAATCGTTGCGAACCACTATTGGTGTATTTGAGTAGTTGGTTGAAGCAGCCGACACTTCTCCGAAGGTGTACCATGTGTTTGGCGTAACCAACGACACGCTTATGGTAACGGTCGCCCTCAGCACGATGTTTGCGCTGACGCTTGTAGCCGCATCCGCCGGCTTTGCCGTCAACAAGAGCAGTCCCAAAATCGGGACGCATAGTAAAAACAAAAACTTCTTCAACATACCTCCTCCTTTCTCTTTCAAAAGAGATGAATTAAAATATTCGTACGGAGATCCGCGATTTCCCGCAATTTCTCCGACGGTAAATTCGAACAAATGTTCGAATACCAGAAAAAGCTTTTCAAAAAACATGGATGTCCCCATAAAACCTCCTAATTAATATAAATTTTCACAAATCTAACAATCTCAATAGTCGGCGATTTAATGTTCAGTCGAACCACGTAGAACAACCTGATTTTTTCATCTTTTATCACCTCCTTTTCCAGCGGATTTAAAGCAATCGCCACGTTTACTATTCCATCGGGTTTTAAATTGAATTTTTTCCTGCTCAAAACAATGTCAGACAACCCCCCTTTCTTGTAATTCCGTGGAAGTGACACACCACTTGCGTCCGGCTCTACGATTTCCACAAATATTGCCACGTTTTCCCTCGACGAATTTATTATTTTCAAAGGAACGTCCTCAGTAACGTTTATTCGCTTCTCGAAAGAAGCCACTGATACCTCAAATTTCTCCGGAGTTATAATCACTCCCTGCGAAGCCATCATCTTTTTTTTCTTCAACTCCCTCAGTTCTGCCTCCGTAGGAGGTGTCTTGGCTATGCCGAAAATCACCCTACCCTTCAGCGCCAAAGAGATTGCGATTCCTTTAGCGTCCTTTGATGGAACGGTGACCACGTGAACGTATGCCTGATACTTTTTTCCGAGATACTTCTCGTCGTTGGGAATGTTTATCGTCACATCCAAATTGGCGCTTTCATCCGGAAGCAGCGAAATTATGTTTTTCGAAACGGTTATCCATGACGTGTCGGGTATCGGCTCGTACCCGCTTTTGAGTTCGGTGGACGAGGGCGTAACGATATCTATCTTTAAATCCGTGGGAGCGTCACCGCGATATCCTATCCACATAGGAAAATTTGCGACTTCCGTCAAATTGTATGCACCGCCGATTTTAAGGTTGTCAACGAAAACCTCGGCGAAGTTGGTTGACAAAGTAGAAGCAAAAACAGAAGCGGTAAATAGCAAACAGCAAATAGCAAATAGTGAATAGCGGATAGAGAAGAGAGAATAGAGGATAGAGCATAGAGATGAGAGGTGAGAGATGAGAGAATAGCGAATAGTGGATAGTGGCTGGTGACTGGTGACTGGAGGAAACGAGCCACGAGCCACGAGCCACCGCTGCTCTGCTGCCCTGACTTGTGTTCTTGTGCCCTTGTGCTCCTGCATCCTGCATCCTGTATCGGTTCTGAACTCGTCTCCGTCCTCTGACTTGTGCCCTTGTGCACTTGTGCTCTGCTGCTCTTGTGCTCTACAATCAGCACCGCAAGGCGGTGCGGCTACTCCCCTTGTACTCTTGTGCTCCTGTGCTCTGTCCCGCCGTTCCCCAACTCTTAAATTCTTAAACTCTTTAACCCTCAAACTCATAATGCCTCCAATTTATTCCAATCATACTTTTCTTTTTCCGGAGTGTTTTGAATGTAATTTCTAATTTTTGACAATGCCTTTTCATTGCGGATTACGTGTTCGTAATAATTCCATTGCCAAATTGTAGCGGTCGCATCGCTATGCGACATTGTTGCGATCGCATTGCTATGCGACGATTTGTGCGATGGCAATCGCACCGCTACATCGCCGCTCAATTGGCAACTACAATCACCGCAAGGCGGTGCGACTACATTATTATAGGGCGGACAGGCACAACACTCCCCGTAGAGGTCGACTTCCGTATCCGCCCCATAAAATTGAAAGGCAGGACGACTTATGAAATACGCTCCCCGTAGAGGTATATTCTGCGTCCTGCCAAAAAATTTGGGCAGACCGTTTTGTTTGACACTCCCCGTAGAGGTAAACAACGTGTCTGCCCTAAACCCCGTTAGAGGTCCGATACCAAAGGCATCGGCATCACGACCAGTCGGGATTACTTCTAACGGGGCGAAATCAAAAGCCGGCGAACAAACTCCATAACTCCCCGTAGAGTATAGACAGTTGTGCCCGCCGGCAGAATTGTTTAATTCAGAGATGAGAGATGAGGGGTGAGAGGTGAGAGAATAGCGAATAGTGGATGGTGGCTGGTGACTGGTGACTGGAGGAAACGAGCCACGAGCCACGAGACACCGCTGCTCTGCTGCCCTGACTTGTGTTCTTGTGCCCTTGTGCTCTAATGCATAAAATAAAAAATCCCCGAACGGCGACATGCCGCTCATGGATATATTAAATAATCGAACGCAGATAAAGGCCGATGTACGCAGATTCTTTAACATTTTATCTATACCTATCTGCGAAAATCTGCGTCCAAATTGTTTATCTCTATAAAACAAAAAAGCCCCTATTGTGTTAGGGGCATAATTTATATAAGATGTAGTCGCCGATTGAGCGGCAGGTGTTGTAAAAGAAAGCTCCAACTTCCGTCGGAGCGCCAATAATTTTTCCGCGGAAATCAGCCGTCTTTGGTCAGAGATGAGAGATGAGAGAATAGCGTATAGAGAATAGAGGATAGGGGACAAGGAATTGAATAAAAATTTCCATTCCCTAACCTCTCGTCCCTCGCCTCTAACCTCTAACCTCTGTCCTCTGTCCTCTGTCTTCTGACTTCTGACCCCTGACTTCTCGCCTATTTTGGCGGACACAGAAGTCTACCTCTACGGGGATAATTTTACTTCAAAATTTCGGCCTGTCCACCGAAGTTATAGTTTTAATGCGGCGAATAGCCGCGTTTATTAAAACTATACTTAACGACGGCGGAACTATTAGACCATCCACTCCCGACATAAAATCGGGATAGGAAAGACCAACAATCGTTCATCGTTTATCGTTCACCGATTAGTGGTTATCAGATTGTTGCGGTTGCATTGCTATGCGACATTGTTGCGGTCGCATTGCTATGCGACGATTTGTGCGATGGCAATCGCACCGCTACATTAAAGATTTGCGAAATGCAATTTCGCCGCTACATTAAAGCGGAAAGTCCCCTGTAAAACGGGGCGCTACAATGTTGTGCTTTTGTGTGCCAATTATATCGCGGTCACCGTAATCGTGAAGGTCGCGCTCTGCCCAGTCAACGACGTTGCCGACGGTGAGCCGACGCCTATCCAGAGAAGCAAGTCCGCCGCGGCGGTGTTCCTCCGATGAGCCGTTTCGTTAGCATGCCTGTTGCCAGCTGTGGCGGGGCTGTGTGCCCCTCCAGCAGCGACCCAGCTCTTTGCTGAGCCCTTTGTTATCACGTCGGTGGTGTCGGCCGAAAACTCCGAGGTCGGCGGATTCCATGTCGTATTATTGGTAAAAACGGCGGCGAGGACCCACCTGTCCGCCTGGCCCGAGCCGGTCGTCGCGTTCCACGCGATGGCGTCGTCAATAAGCCCTGTGTTTCCGGCGGTTGCCTGCAACGAGTAATTCTGAATCGACGCGGCGGATATCGGAGAGTTGTTCCAGACGGCGAGCGGTGTAGAGATGACTATGCTTGCGTTGGTTGCGATGTTAGAAGACGAGATTGTCGCCGTATAAAAGTTATTCATCTCACCTGCTGCGGTGCCTGTTGTAACATTGACTGACAATTCTCTTTGGCAGGTAACATTAATGACAAAAGTGTCAGGGTTTGCTGCCTCAGACACCCCGACAAACAAAACCGTCGCTAATGCGACGGATAGAAACAAACCAACTAACTTTTTCATAAAACCTCCTTTTATTAGTGCACAAGATGTAAGTGCGTAAGTGCACAAGTTAAAACCTGCGCTCTTGTGCCTTGTGCCTTGTGCTCTTGTTTCTTTCTCTATTTTTTTGTTCATAACTTTTCTCACCTCCTGCCCTTTTCGGCGGGCCACCGACATCGTTTTTTGAGAAGTATTAAGATGTTAAATTATGCTGTATACTTCTTATTTCTACTACATATATAGCAAATTTTTAATCAAAAGTCAAGGGTTTTTTAATAGAGCACAAGAGCACAAGAACGCAAGTGCTTAAGTGCATAAGTCATAAGGATTTGTAGAACTTCCATAATATTTTTCCGACTTCCGTATGTAAACTATACAATTTAGCATGTTCCCCAATCGTAAGGTACTTTAATCTTAAAGAAAAATCCAAAAGATATTCCGTCTCCGCTAATGAACCCAAGGCGATATTGATGAACTGTCTTAACTCGTTTCTACTCTGTCTACCGTAACCTTCCACAATGTTTGTGGGAATTGACAATGTTGCTCTTCTCAATTGCGATGTTATGCCATATATTTCATCCCTCGGAAATTTTTTCGTAATGATGTAAACTTCCACTGCCAACTCATCTGCCTTTTGCCAAACAAGTAATTTTCTATACCCTTTCCCTTCCATAACCTTGTGCTCTTGTGCTCTACTTAATAGTTGCCCAAACCTTTGACCTGTACGTGGTTCTTACGAGTTCTCCCTCTATGGCGGCTTCGACTATAAATAGATATTTTTTGTTTCTGTATTTTTCGTCTCCTGGAAAATTCAGAGAGAAATTTATTTTTCTAACTTCAAGCGGTCTGATTGTGAGCGTTTCCTGCGGGAATCGCAGATACGTCGTGTTCGGCTCAGCTTCCCATCCTTCAGGAATTACAAGACCTGTCTCGGTGGATGGCACGCATTTTAATTTTATTTTGATGGGCTCTTCGGCGACATTTACGATGCGCAGAAACTTGCCGGTCTGTCTTTCAACATCCACTCTTCTTCCGAGCGGGATGTCATCAACAAAAAGGTCGTTGGGTAGCAAACTGAGATTGATTGCCTTAAACCTTGATTTGGCGAATTTTTCAAGTTCTTCTTTTGTGGGCGGTCTTGGAGCTATGGTGAAACGAAGCGAACCCCGCACGCCAAGGCCAAAACCTATGGCTCCGGCTTCGGTTGGGTCTTTAGGCACGGTGCGGGCCCATATAAATACTTCGAATTTTTTGCCAAGAAGCGACTCGTCACTCGGGATTTGGAGTATTATGTCGGTTGTTCCCGTTTCGCCCGGAAGCAATAAAAAGTCGGTTCGCGGAAGATTGAGCCACATTGTATCGGGAATCGGTTCAAAGCCGGGTCTTGTCTGATTTGTCGCCGGTTTTAACAACTCAATTTTGATGCGTCTTTCAATCCCCATTGCTCTCACTTGAAATGGCATGTTGGCTATCTCGGTGAGGTTATACGTTTGGCCGATTCTGAGATTTGTTACAACGATGTCAGCGGTCGGAGTGCTTATGCCGGCAAAAAGTTCAGGCGCAAACGCAAAAAAAACAACCGCAGCAAAAATTCGAACAAATGTTCGAATTTTCCGTCTGAGAAATTCAAGGCAAGATGTGTCCATCAGTATTCCTCCTTATATTAGAGCACAAGTGCACAAGGGCACAAGTCAGAGCAGCAGAGCATCAGAACAACAAAGCACAAGGCACAAGTCAGAGGACAGAGACGAGTTCAGAACCGATACAGGATGCAGGAGCACAAGGGCACAAGAACACAAGTCAGGGCAGCAGAGCAGCGGTGTCTCGTGGCTCGTGGCTCGTTTCCTCCAGTCACCAATCACCAGCCACCATCCACTATTCGCTATTCTCTCACCCCTCATCTCTCATCTCTATCCGCTATTTGATGCTCTCCTTTACAAGCATGAAGGCTCTACTCCGATTGAGAACGATGTCGCGGTGCGGCTACTATTGCCTACTGCCTACTGCCTATCCACTATTTGCTATTCGCTGTTCCCTACATACTACCTACTACATACTATTTTCTATTTGACAAACTTCAAAATTTTTTGTATAATCACATTGGACAATTGGAGATTTTTTATGGCATACGTCGACACACTGAAAATTTTTGAAGTGCTCCGACAGAAGTTTGATGAGCCTGAAGCAAAAACTATTGCCTCGGCTGTAGAGATTGCTCTGGAAACAAATAATACCGCTCTACTTGATAAAGTGGCAACAAAAGCTGATCTGGCAAAAGAAGTAAATCGATTAGAAGTCAAGATTGAACAAATGAAATCCGAATTGATAAAATGGATGTTCATATTTTGGATTGGGCAGTTTGCTTCAATTACAACGGTATTGTTTTTATTTTTCAAAAGATAATTCATTTTCTCACCTTCTCATAACGACCCATCCCCGAGTCCCCGAGTTTTGCGGGATAGCAATCCCACCGCTAGATTGCACCGTAAAATGGTACAGCTACAATTATTTGTTAGCAGACCAAGGTCTGCAACTTCAATTTTCCTTTTAATACTCGCCGCTACAACCACGCTGATAAATCAGCGACTACATAGCCGAGCAAGCTCGGCAGCTACAATCCCCTATCTACTACATACTACCTACTTGCTACTACGGAAACGCTTCTTCGGCGGTTATGACTACGTTTATCGTCTGCTGAACAGATGTTGATGTCGCAAGGGGCGTATCAAACCTGAACCATAGATTCCGGATGTCGTTGACAAAAGGGTCTATGTTTGAAGCCGTATGAGAACCGTCTATGGTAAAGACCGTGGCCGAAGAAGTTCTGTCTGTAAGCGTCATTTTGTTGTCGTTTGCGCCGAAATTGTCAACCGTGGGACGACTGCCGTGATAAGCCGCATGAAGAACGAATATGTCGTAGCCGATTGAAGAGCCGAGTAACCAGTTGGCGGAATTTGTGGAACGCATTTTATAGATTTCATTTACATTCCCCGTGTTTTCAACGGTAATAACAGTTGCCGAGTTAGTGGATATGGCTGTTGGTTGGAGACCGAAGTCGTAGTAGGTTGTGGGAGTGAGCGTAACACTCAAAATCACGACCTGAGCCCATGCTTGCGTTATAGACGACCTTATAGACCAGTTGCCGATTTCGTCGGAAGTCCAGATTGCGACAAAATATGTCGTGCCGGGAATAAGAGCGGTCAGGGTGTGGTACTGTCTTTCGCCGGGATTGACGCCTGAGGTGGAAATTAAAACGGTGTCAGCGGAAAAAGTTGACCAGACGACATCAGACCAGGTGGAGCGTTGTATCGCGAATTTCGCGCCGGCGATAAGCATTCCGATATAACCGTCGTCGCCGGGGGCTGTCCAATTAAGGTCTATCGTGCGGCCGCGCAATCCGGTCGACGCAGAAAGGTCGGTAACCATCCCGGGGGCAACGAGAACGAATTCGGTTGCGGCGTTTGAAAGAGCAGACCAGTTGCCCGCTTCGTCTCTGGTTCTTAGACGGAAATACCATGTCGTTTCAAAGGGGAGTCCTGATATTATTCTTTGCTGTATGTCGGACGGGTTTACGGCGTAGGTGGATATGAGAGTGGAATAAGTGGACGGCCATGTAAGTTCCGAGTCGGTCGGAGTTGCCGTAGAATAGACAAAAAGATACCGGGAGCCGCATTTTAAGACCCCGCTAAATCCGTCGTCGCCGGGTGCTGTCCAGGTGAGTCGCACGGCGCCATCTCCGAGGACAATCCCTGTAAGGGTGCTAACCGCGCCGGGCGCAACTGTATCAAAAGTGGCATGTGTGTCCCATCTGTAAGAAGCAGCAAAACTTTCTCTCGCTGATGTGTTTGTTTCTATTTCTGTAACTGCATCCCAAGATGAAGCATTCCATTTTTGCAAATTTAAATCCGGTGTTGTCTCGGAATCAGAACAGGCCATCAATATATCATTGGCGTTACTTAAAGCCACCAGTGAAAGCCACCGAATATTTGTTGCACCTATACTGTTTGCTGATGCGGGAGTTCCCCAACCGCCGGCGGTTGTATAAGTTATATAACGCGGTGTTCCAGGAAAATCATTGTTTCCAAAGGCGATAACACCTTTACCCGATGATTGCTCATACGCAACATCAAAAGGTCTGTTTCCTACGGCCACGCCGGAGTTTCCCGCCAGGGCAGTCGCTAATTGAGACCATGAGGCGCCGTTCCAGACGGCTGCTCCGATATTAGGACCTGTTCCATCACCGTCGGCAACTGCGAGCAAAATCTCGTTCGTCGAAGGATGGGCGGCCAGTCGTATCCATCGGACAGTGTTTGCTGTAAGCGGATTGCCACCGGTGCCGAAGGTAAATTGTTGAGGAGTCGCCCACGAGGTGGAATCCCAGACTGTCCATTGCACTGCACCGTTCACTTGGCGGGAGGAAGCAACCAGTATGAATCTTTTCCAAAGCGTGTCATAAACAGCGTCGAAACACCGCTGTTCTGCGCCCTCTGTGGCGAAAGGCAGGGTTATGCCCGTCGACCATGCGCTTCCGTCCCAGACAAAAGTGCGGATATTACTACCACCGTCTTGAACAATCATTATTATTTCGTTCGTCTGAGATTTTGGATAAAGTTTGAGCCACTGTATAGTATTTCCCGTTCCAAAGTCCGCCGTAGCAGTTAGAAATGATGACCACGATGAACCGTTCCATATTTGATAAACAACCTGTCTGCCTTCAGATGTGGCATCTCGCCTGTAAGCAACGATTGCCCGTCCGCTAAGCTGCTCATACGCTATATCATAAGACGCAAAATCTGCTCCACTTCCAAGTGCAGCTGTAACAAGTGTTCTTGTCCAGGTTGAACCATTGTGAACGAAAGCATTTAATGCCCTGGATGCACCCTTTTGTGTGTTGACAAGAGCGAGCATTTCGTTTCTTGTCGGACAAGAAACAAAACGCCAGTGCCCGTCTCCAAAGGGTTCAGAACCATCAAGTAAATCCATAGCATACTCGCTTGAGAAATAGTTGTTCATCCAGCCGCGGAGCATTGGTGTTTGTCGGTAAGTTGCAGTTGAAGAATCGTAATAGACCACAAATGCCCCCGTGGCGTCAACACTTCTCAACACTACCGCAGTTGCTCCGACCGAAAGAGACGACCAACCGGTAACGTGTCTATCTCTGAGCCAGATTCGGTAGAAATATGTGGCGCCTGGCTCAAGTCCAAAATCACGAAAAATCTGGGCAGAGCCGGCCACCATGTTTGTAGAAAAATTGATTTGCGCGTTTGCAATATCCCACAGAACGCCGACCCAGGTGGAGCGTTGGATGGCGAATCGGCCGTCTGTGATATCTCCGACGGAGCCGTCGGAGCCCGTCGCATTCCATGATAAATCAATAGTTCCGACATTTGTGCTTGCCGCCGAAAAAACACTAACCGGGTCGGGCGGTATGGCGCGGACAAAAATTGTCGCTCCGTTTGAAAGAGTCGACCAGTTGCCAGCCCTGTCTCTTGTCCAGATTCTGAAGTAATAAGTTGTGCCGTCGGTTAAAAGATAAGGTCCTGTTGATAAAGAAACCCCCGGATTTATGCCTGAAGTTGAAATTTGAATTTCAGCGTTCTCGCGTCTGCCATCCCAGAATGCGGGATTTTGGGCGTCAATTAACACAGTAGTTGATGCGATGTGAAATCTGGAACCTTCGTCCAGTAGTCCGATGTAATTATTGTTGCCCGGGGCCGTCCAGTAGAGTCGTATTTCAAGGTCTCCCGTCAGAAGTGCCGAAAGATTGGTGACAGGTCCCGGCGGGGTGCCGTCAACGATTATCACCGGCTGTGAGGAGGCCCCGACTTCTGCGACATTGACACCTCTGTAATCAGTGCGGGTGGTAAATGTATATGTCTGCTCAAGTGTGGGCGTTTGACCCCGATAAGTGATTAGACGAGTCGCGCCCCCGGCAATATCTCCGGGCGGCACGATGATTCTCCATCCTCCTGCCGGAAGCGTCGCTATAGAAATCAAATAGCCGCTTGGCAATGAAAAAGTATTTGTCGTAAAACCAAGTAATCCAGGGCTATGCGTCTGAGGAATTGGCCAGTGGGTAGATATGTCTATTGTATAAGTGTGCCTGACATTGTCGCCTGCGAAAGAACCTGCGCCGGTAGTATCGGTGTAAGTGAATGTGGCAATTATGCTCGTGTTGGGCAGAGCGACTACGGGCAGTGCTGTGCAAACTCCAAAACCAGCATATGCCGTTGAAGCCAAGTTGGCTGCGCCTGTTGAAACCGGTTGATATGACCAGTCGGCTTTGGAGTTGGTGTCTGCCGTCGGAGTGCTTCTTGCAACCGAGTTTGCGCCAGTTATTCCACGGGATGTCTGTGCATCAAACGCCAGTGGCTCGTGGACTGCAGTGTCAACTATGCTTGACCATTGCCCCTGAGCGATCATCGTTCCTTTAGTAGATATTATGCCCGTTGCTCTTGTAGTGTTTTGGTCTTCATAAACGACATAATCTATAACTGCGCCCGAAGCATAAGCTCTTGCCTCCCCGGTTCCGCTGATAGATAATCCGAAAGAGTCAGAGATAATAAAATTATTGTCGCTGGCAACAATTGATGTGGCTGTCGGATGGAAGAGATTTATCCGACCTGCGCTGATAGATGTTTCGTCGGTACCTGTGGTCAGATTGAAAACTATGTATGTGCCCGCGGGGAGGGGTATATTCCAGACACCGCTCGTAGGAAAAGTTTTCAGTTCTATAATACCACCAGCGGCAGTGCTCAAGCCATAAAACTGGAGACCTCTGAAACAGCCGGGTTTTGTGACAAGAAATTCAACGAAATTGGGACTTGACGCCGGGGCGACTTCGTTGATTAAAATAGCGCCACTTGATTGCGCATAGGTAAATGCCGAGTTTGAAAGCGTGGAGTTATTGTCCGCGTTGTCGGCGACTCTTATTTTGAAATAATAAGTCACATCTTGAACAAGTCCCGTGACAAGCAGCCACTGTTGGGCGCCTGGCGTGGCAGGCGAGGGTTCGTTAGCAATCTGTGTTGCCGTCGACCAGTTTCCGTCGGTAACTTCCCCGTCGGTGCGGTATCGTATGTCATACGACCAAATGCCTGATGCGTCGTTGTTTGCGTTGTTGTCAGAAGGGGCAGTCCAGTTAAGCCAGATATGACCGTTAGCGGCGCCTGTTAAAGCGCTCAGATTGGTGACGGCATTAGGTGGTGTTGTGTCCGGCTCTCTCGGGGATGCAGAGTTCTGCGGATTGGATGCCGTCGTATAGACGAAATCAGCAGCGTTGTTATTGGTGTCCCAGGAATTTCCTTGCCCAAGACCGGGCGGCGTCGTAGGGTCTGCGCCTGCTAATGCCCGTCTTTCTAACGAGCGATTGGCGGCTATTGTCCCTTGCGGATGAGCTGTGCCCTCAAAACCGCCGGCGGGTTGAGCGCCATATCCGACGAGGTCAACGGCGACATATCCCCAGGGGCCCGGCGTACCCGACCAAACAGGTGTGGCCGTGGTTTGGGTGCTTATATAAATTGCGCCATCTGGGACCATATTATTTGTTGCTACTGTGTATGTGGCATCGGGAGCAACACTTCCCATGTAAGAACCCGCGGTGCTGGTTGCGACCAGCAATAAGTATCCTTTCGCCGGTATAGTGGAATTGAGCCATGTTATCGCCATACTGGCATCTGTCCCGGCGGAATTCCTGCGGAATAATCTTGTTAGCCAGGTACTTAAATCAATTGCAGTTCCAAGAGGATTATACAACTCAACGAACTCATCCAGAGCGGTGGCTCCGTCAATTTGAATCTCGCTGATGACTATATGCTGAACATAGCAGTTGGCGACAGGGCCCATATCAATCGGCGAAACATTGCCTTTGTCGTCGGTTGTTCTTATATGGAAAAAGTAAGTCGTGTTGTTGTTTAACGATATTATTCTGAGCGTCTGAGTTGTGCCCGGCGCGGCAGGGACAGGAACTCGGATTGTCCAGGTTGAGACATTCGGATGGTCCCAGAAATTAGTAAAGTTCCAGGTGGCGTATTTGATGGTGTAAGAAGTGGCCGCACCGCCAAAAGCACCATCTTCACTTGGAGCGGTCCAGGTCAGAGTTACTATACCCGTTCCGTCCATTGCGTGAAGCGCCGAAAGATTGGTTATTGCCGCAGGCGCCATATCATCTATGCGCACCCAGGTCGTTGCCCCGGGAATAGATATCGTCGACCAGTTGTTCGGGTTTTCGTCGCGCGTCCAAATTCTGAAAAAATAAGTAACTCCTTCTGTTAGTTCTGTTACAATTCTTGCGTGTGTGGATGAAACAACGGCATCTGTCGAAAATTCAAGAGAAAATCTATTTGCCCAGTCCGTCCAGGTTCCAGCGTCCCAGTCGGAAACTGTCATCGTTGCCCATTTGATTCTGTAGAACCCGCCTGTGATATTACCGATATAACCATCATCGCCGGGGGCGGTCCATGAAAGCCGTATTTCACCAGGCAGCGTGCCTGTGAGCGATGATAAATTCGTGATTCTGTCTGGTGGGCCGCCTTTCCAGTAGTGAAATGCGACAAGATGCGTCACTGCGTTGCCCCCACTATCTACTGCTCGTATTCCGACGACACAGCCCGTTGATGAATCAGGAGCATTAGTAAATAATGGACCGGGGGTATTGCCCCATTTGGTTTCATATGGGGTTGAAACATTACTTGCTATGTTTATCCAACTTGTGCTGTTATTGATAGTAAAACTGAAATCGGCGATAGTACTTGCTAATTCCCCACCTAGACGGACTTCCATGCAGTTATCTATTGAACCATCGCTCATCTCCCTGTCCCAGAAAGTAACTGCTTCGCCGTATCTTCCCCATGCACCATCAACAGCGTCGGAAGGTGGAGTAGAACCAATGCTCTTTGTAGTGTCAATATCGTTAGCCCACCCTGGATTATCAACAAAACTCATAATTACAATCCGGAGTGTGCTTGTAGAAGTAATCCCCAAACCGCTCAAAGAAAAACTTGATTCAACGACGTCATTCGCGGCGGATATTCTTGTTCCATATAATCCGGATTCGTTGGCAGGGTCATTTAGCCAGTTGCTACCGCCCCACCGTTCTACCCGAAAAACGCCGCCAGCGTTATGCAATAAATATTGCCTATCAACTCTTGCTCTGCCCGTTGTAAGAGATATACCGCCATGCGTGTTGTCTTGCACGGCAGTCGGCGAGGCGGAGTTGTCGCCAATCCATGTTAATCCGTTCGTTAAATCGCCGTCCGTATCAAACCCTACGGCATAGTGGACTCTGGTAGTGTCCGTTATATCGCTTGATTTGATTAACAGATATAGGTTGTTGGCATCTTTTGCGACTCTGACTTCTGTAATATCAACATTATGAACATCTGCAATAACGGCTGCATCTGTTCTTGTATCCCCTTTTGCGCCGGTATATATCCATTCGTTATCACTTATTACTCTGCTGTGAATGGATGGGGCAGGGGTTCCCGTCCAATCGCTTATATCTCCATCTACGGTTATTGTTTTCGGTGAGATGCCGTAACTTCGTAGATAAATCTGAATTGTATTGCCGGCTGTTAAGTAGTAGTTGTTGTTTACACCGCCTCCCGCTCCCGAATGAGGCACTGTTGAATATCTAACGGGCCATACGTAATCAAACGAGGGTTTTGCTGTATTGACGGTAAAAGAGCGAATAGATGAAAAGTCCGAGACGGCTCCACTTTTGTCTCTTGCAGCCACCCGCCAGTAATACGTTTCCAACAACAGAATGCCTTCGTGGACTGTCCATGATTGTGTGGCGCCGACTGTGCTGCTTACATTGGTTCTCCAATACATCGCCGACATATCCGATGCAGTTGAGATTTCGAGCATATATGAAGTGACTAAATCTCCGTCAGCGCTGTCGGGGTCGCTCGGAGCACTCCATTGAAGCGTCGGCGTGCTGATATAAACGGTGGCACCATTTTCAGGAGAAGAAAGCGTTGGAGCAGCTGGCTGGGTATTGCCTTTAAGCCCTGAAGAGCTCAATCTGATTTCAGCCCAGAAGTCAATGTCAGAGTCAGAAATATCTTCCATCCATGAGTTCATCGTCCACCTTTCGTCGTTCCTTCCAAAACTGGGAATGCTCATTGAGTCAAGTGCATCGGGCGGCATCCCAGGCGCTGTGCTACTTGAAGAATCCACATCACCTATAAGTCCAAGTTTGTTATCAAAAACAGCAGCGGCAATCCTCAGTCTTTTTTCTCCGAGAGCATCTATGTCGGAGCGTCTGACTTTTGCCTCAATCCAGCCGCCTGCAAGCGTCGTAAGCCAGCAGGCGGTGTTTCCCGCACCACCCACTACAGGATTGTCCCAACCTGTGACGCCATATCGCCAGATATGTATTCTGAAATCGGTGCCCGCCGGACTTATGAATCTAAAAGCAAGAATCGCCGCAGCTCTAATGGCCCCACCGCCGTATTCGTTACCGAGACCCATAGCAGCGCCGTTGTTAGTGTTTGAGTTGGAGTCGTCGCCGAGCCAGTTGAGTCCAGTCGCTCCACCTGTATCTATAGCGACGCAGAAGTGGTAAAAATCCTTGTCGGTCAGATTGTCAGAGCGCGTATAAAAATAGATGTATTCCTCGTCGGCAGTCACCCTGAAAGACCTCAAATCAAAATTGCGGCTGTCGCGCGGTGAATTAGTGCGCTGTTCCCCCGCTTTGTCGCGCCAGATCCATTCGTAATAAGGCGTTTTTCCGCCGACGGAAACGAGTGTTGTCGTGGACTCACCGACCCGCGGGGCATCCGTCGCCGTCGCCCAGTCGGAGGCGTCGCCGTCTATCGCGACGCGCGCCGTGCGGATTTCCGCGTTGGCGGTTTTAATAGAGGTGTTGCCGACATTGTCGGTGGCTGTTAGGCAGTAAAAATAAGTTGTGTTCGGCGAAAGACCACTGTCTTGTTTGGTTGTCGTCGGATGGGAGATTGTGTCAACAAGGGTGACATTGGGTCCGGTTACAGAGGCGAAATTGTATGTGGCGCGATATATTTTGTAGTTCGCCACTCCCGAATATGTGTCCACGGCGACCGACCACGAAATGTCCAACCCAGCCGACATAATGTGCGCCCGGGAAAGCGTCGGAGCGGCGGGCAGTGTCGGCGAAGAGTTATCAACACCGAAATGGCGGTTATTTACGACGGTCATTGATGAGTATGTTCCCCAATCGTTTGAAGCGCCGGAGTCGTCGCCACATCGGACCCGCCAATACCATGTTCCGTCGGGCAAAAGCGCGGTGAGATAATTCGTCGTTCCCTGCGACATAAAAGCCGATGTCGCGCTCACAAAATTGTAAGAAAAATCGGGGGCGGTGCTAAATTGTATGTTGAATCTTACTTGATTCGCCCCGTTCGGGTCGGTAAGCGTGAAGGTGGCGCGGATTTGTTGAAAATTCTTCCACTCGCCGACCGGCCACGACTGCCACGCCGGACCGAATTGAGCAAGAGCCGGCGGCGGGTTGGGCGGTTCATTGCCCGAACTGATAATAAACACCTGGCTCTGACTTGAAGCCGAAACTGAAAAAGTGTCGGATGAACGTATTCTCATAAAGCACTGATTGCTTGCTTGTCCCTCGGTCGGGACCCATCCGTAAGGACTTGCCGTCGGAGTGTCCGTCAAAACCGACCATGTTAAGCCATTGTTGGTGGAAAGTTCTACTATGTATTTTATGGAATCCCCGTCGGCGTCGATGGAGTTGTTCCAAGAAATGTTTACGGGATTATTTATCATTAAAATTTCTCCGCCGACGGGATAGGTAAGTCCCGGAACTGTCGGGGTGGTGTTAAGAACGAGAAAACTGTAAGGGCTTGTGGACGCGACATACATCTCATAACACCGTCTTGCGTTTGGACTCATCCAGAAAAGATAAGTCGGGTCGTGGCTGTCGGCATAGTCCACTTTCAGATAATACTGCACCGTCGTCCCGCGTGTCCATGTGTTCGTGAAATTGGCTCGCCAGTATTTGTTGTTGCCGCTTACTGAGTCATAAACACCCGATATTTGCGTCCACGCGCCGTCCGTCACGCTTTTGTAATAAAGAGTGAGCCCGCCTTGGTCGCCGGGATTGCCACTGCCTTGAAACTGATTTCCATTATACACATTAACAACGGTGTTTTTATAGACGGCGGCGAATGGGTTGCGCATTGATGTGCCGCCGAGGTCGGAAGTATTGTCGGGTATATGCCAGGACTGGCCCAGAAAGCCCTCGCGGGGATCTAACCTATTAAATGAAATATATGAACTGATTAGAGTGACAAAATCGTTTGAATTGTTGTGAGTATCCATGAAGTGACCGGCATAAGCGTCCTCGCCATCCATTCTCATAGAAGCGGAACTTGCAGTGGTCGTCCATGCTTTTCGTTGGAAACTGTCTGCTGTCCCGGGATTTGCCAGCGCGGTTCCCTCTAATGCTATACCCTGCGCACCCCATCCCAAACGGTCAACCAATGTCCATAAATCACTGCCGAAAGTCGTCGTTGTGGAATATGCTATAACAACCCCATCGTCTGACGTATCCAATCCAGCAGAAAATGTAATGTCCGCCGTTTTTGGCGGGGTGCCGGACGCCAATAAAGTAAACCCTCTTGAAAGTACAGTGTTTGTTGATACGACTGTCAAAGTTTTATTGGTTCCAGTCGCGCCATTATAAGTTCGTAATCTGAAAGAAAAATTGGTTGGTAAACCATGATGCGCCTGCAAATTACTCAAAAAAATACTTTCATCATTCGGGTTGTACAGCGATATGTAGTCATTGCCGGCCGCGCCGGCACCCGGAGAAACATCGGCTATTAGCACACCCGGATAACGATATCTGACAAGGTTTGGAAATACCCCGCCTGCCGCGGCATTAGGATAATACCACGAAAGTCCAAAAACTCTTCCGCTTCCAGCATCCACAGGGTTTTCTCTCGGAGAAATCCCAAAAACCCAGTTGTTTGTATCATTTGTAATAAAAATAACAATTCTTATTGACGATGGATTGCCAATATTACTGCGCGGTATGCTTGCTTCTATTCTACCATTAGTCCAATCCTGTGCTGCAGTACCTGTCCATGTTTGGTCCAACAGCCACTGTGTGCCATCCCACCTTCTTAAGTTATTGTATGACCCATTTGGTTTTCTTAGATAGACCCAACCCGCTCTGAACGGCAAAGTATGTGTCCCGCCAGCGTTAACGGAAGTAAAAGTCCCCCATGTAGATGTTGGCGAAACGGTACTTATGTATATCCAAACAATGTCCGTATTTTCAAAAGTACTGTTTCTGTTGAAGCCAAGATAAAAATTATTTGCATCCCATGTAAAATATGCCTGCCTGCCGGAAGAAGTTCCAAGCGCTTCGTTGCTGTGCCAGTCGCCGAGAGCGGCGTCTATTGCTATAGTATTGGGCGTCGTGGCGTAGGAGAGTCGGCAACAGAAAACGAACATAACAAGCGCGGCGATAGTCAAAAGTTTTTTTTGCGGCATTTAATTAAAAACCGGCTTAAATCGCAAGATATTTTTCTACATCATCTTCTTTATCTTCTCCGTTAATGTCGCCACTTCAAGAGGTTTCGCCAGATAGTCGTCAGCGCCAGAGGAAATTATCCGCTCTCTATTTTCCGTCGTGTCATAACCCGTTACAGCCAGAATTTTAACACCTTTTAAGTATTCGCTTGTTCTTATCTGGCGGCAAACTCCAAATCCGTTTATTCCCGGCAGCATCAAGTCAAGTATTATCAAGTCGGGCAGATATTCCGAAAGGATTCTTCCTGCGGTAAATCCATCATATACTATTTTCACCTCGGTATCGTGAAATTTTTCGGCGCAGATGTCTTTGACGAGATTACCCACCTCGGGCTCGTCGTCTATTACGAGTATCTTTTTGCTTTGGAGCGAATCGGAGAGTTCTTTTTTTATCTCCTCAATCAAAAGACCTTTCGCAGATAAAAACTTTATCTTATTGACGACAACAGTCACATCGTTAACATCGTAAAGTCTGTGTCCGCCCTTCGTCTCGCCCTTGAATTTCAACAGACCGCTGTCGGTGTAATATCTTATCGTCGATGGCAAGACCCCTACAACTTTGGCCGCTTCAGAGATTTTTAAAAGTTTTCTTGGCACGCAGCACCTCCGTGGTTATTTGAGTTTGTTCGCGAAGTATATTGTCAAAAATATCAATTAAACATTATACTTCTTGTTTTATATGATATCTATAGCAGATTTTTTGTGAAAAGTCAAGTGTTTTTTATTAAAAAACGCAGGATGGTCCAAAGGATAGTTTTACGAGCTTTTACATTTGAGGCAAAACTACTTTTCGGCGGCGCGCTGGCAGGCTATGCAGTATCTAACCCAGGGTATTGATTTGAGGCGCTTCTGAGATACCGGATTGCCGCAGCTCTCGCAGTCGCCGAATCCCCCCTTCTCTATTTTTTTTAGTGCGTGATCTATATCGTCCAGTATTAGTTCCTCGTTGTTTGATATGTTGAAAAACAAGTCTTTTTCAATCGAGGACTCAACACGGTCGTCATCGGATATTTCTGCCTCAATAATGTCATTGCTCTTTTTCTTCATTATAAATTCGAGAATCCTTTTCCTTTTTTCTTTCAGCGATTTTTGGAATTTTAGCAGTTCCGATTTTTTCATATCTTCTCCTTTTTATTAGCGTACACATTAAGCACATAAGCACATAAGTAAAAATCTGCGCTATTTCTTGTGCTTTATATTCTGCAAAAGTCCGCACCCTAAAAAATAATTGAACGCAGATGAACGCAGAAACAACTTTGATAAACGCGGATTAAAGCAACTATAAACTCATCTGCAAAAATCTGCGTCCTATTTCTACAACCACTTTTTTATTTTTGGACGCAGATAAACGCAGATGAAAAAAGATTTGAACCACGAAAGCGCAAAAACACGAAAATACTTGTAAAGAATTTTGTGATTTCCAATTTTCGTGATTTCGTGGTAAAGTTTTTAATCTGTGACAATCCTGTAAATCTGCGTCCTATTCCTACTCCGTGGCAAGGTTTTAGCGGAGCGTCAATGCTCTTATTATGCTACGACTTTTATGGTTTTAAGCGACTCCGTTTCCTGCCCGCTTATTCTTATTTTTTTCTGCACAAGTTCGGATATGTACTCGCATATCTCGACGGTTATGCGCTCGCCGGGAATCAGTACCGGTATCCCCGGCGGATACGGAGTAAGCGTTTGCGCCGATATGTGTCCCGTCGCGTTCATAAGCGATATTCTTTTGGTTTTCGCACTGAAAAACACATCTCGCGGCGTCATCACAAGTTCCGTGGCCAGGGATGGAATTTTTATGGATTCTTCTTCCGTCGCCGATTTTTTTGCGTATTTTTTTTCAATGTCGTCGAGGGCGTTTACCAGTTCGTTGACGTCCTTCCTTGTAGAACCTATCCCCATTATCGCTATCAAATTGAAAGTGTCGGCGCAGTCCACTTGCACATTATACTCTTTTGCGAGGAGCTCTTCAATCTGATAGCCGTTCATGTGCGTCTTTGACACGTCAATTGTAAGTTTTGTGACATCAAGGTCGTAGCCGCCTTTCTGGATGTCTTTTCTCGTAAAACAGCTAAACGTTCCGAGACGGTTTATTCGTTCGCGCGCGCTGGTGGCTAACTTTATCACTTTATCAAGCATCTTTTCACCTTTTATCACCGCCTGAAATCTCGCAAGATCAATAGATGCGAGCGTAAGATAGTTGGGAGAAGTTGTTTGCAGAAGCGAAACGACTTTTTTGAGCACGTTTACATCGACAAGCAGAGAGTTCACATGAAGAACCGAGCCTTGCGATATCGCCGAAAGAATTTTGTGGGTCGACTGGACGCATATATCCGCCGCGGCTTCAACCGCCGAAACGGGTAGGTCCTTGTGAAATTTCAAGTGCGGACCGTGGGCTTCATCGACAAGAAGGAGCTTTCCCCTTCTGTGGCAAATCTCGGCGATTTTGAAAAGATCCGTGACTACTCCATTGTATGTGGGCGATGTTACGAATACGGCTTTCGCTTCCGGGAATTTATCAAGAGCATCTTCTATCTGTTCAGGCGAGGAGTTGTATATTATTTTGTGTTTGTCGTCGATGTTGGGCTGAAGCCATATTGGCCAGACGCCTGAAAGTATTACGCCGGCGAGCACAGATTTATGGGCATTTCTCGAGATAATCACAGATTCGCCGGGCCTCAATGTGGCAAGAAGCATAGCGATGTTGCCGGAAGAGGAGCCATTTATGAGGAAAAATGAGTGATCTACACCGTAGGCGCCGGCCATCAGTTCCTGCGCCTTTTTTATCGGCCCCGTCGGATCATGAAGCGAATCCACCTCGGGAAAAACGGTCACGTCGAAATAATAGATGTTTTTTCCGGTAAAACTTTTCAGTTTTTTTTCTATACTCTGACCGTTTTTGTGTCCAGGTGTGTGGAAAGAAGTCACCCGCCTTTTAGCGTGGTTCAGAAGGGTGTCGAAAAGCGGTGTTTTGTCCTGTTTCATTTGAAGAAGTAGACCGGTTTTTGGGTGGATATTATGTCTTTTTCCGAGGCAAGGATTGTTCTGTAGAACTTCGGTATTTTGAATAGTCCTATATGGGTGGAGGCATCGTAAAACTTCAAGCAGCCTTTCAGTTTGCCGATTTTTTTGGTTATACAATCAGGTTTTATATCCTGCGGGACGTCCGAAGCAATTATGAACGCCCATGGAACATCAAAGCTTGGCACATAGGCGTAATAAGCCGAGACATTCTTGAAAATTTTTTTCAAGGTGGCGTAAAGGAGCTTGTGAAATTTTATCTGTAGAGGATTTCCCGAACCCGCCTGGAGGGCGAAGATGCCCCCTCTTTTCAGTTTTACTTTGAGCGTTCTGTAGAACTCCGAGGTATAGAGTTGATACGCTGGACCGCCTTCTATCGGGGTGGGGAGATCGGATATTATCACATCGAATTTCTCTTTTGTTTCTTCAACATATCTTTTTGCATCGTCGATAATAAGTTTTACTTTCGGACTGTCGTAAGCCCCCCGATGCCATTCTTTGAGATACTTTTTGCAGAAATCCACGACTTCTCCGTCGATATCGACCATTACTATTTTTTTTACCGACGGATATCTTAAAAGTTCCCTGGCTGTTGCGCCCTCTCCTCCGCCCATTATGAGGATGTCTTTCGGTTTTCTGTTTATCATCATGGCGGGGTGGACAAGCGATTCGTGATATATGAATTCGTCGAATTGGGCAGACTGCATCTCTCCGTCCAGAACGAGGCATCTTTCAAAAGAAATCGAGTCAGCGAGTATCATGTCCTGGAACTTCGTTTTTTTCGCTACGAGATATTTTTTTATCTTGTGCGAGTGTTTTTCTTCCGGGGTAAAGTACTCGGTGAGCCAGATGTCCCTATTTTCTAATCTCTGTTTCATTAAGTATTTTTATGCTTTATGCGCAGACCTTCCTTTTTTATCATCCCGCGCCGCATCTCTATAGTGGTTGCATTTTTTGATTTTAATTTTTTTTCTATGTAGTCGTAAGCGATCCATGGATTTATATCCTCGCCGCATGTATAGACGTCAACCGACGCAAATCCGTACTCGGGCCACGTGTGGATGGCAAGATGCGATTCAGCTATCACGACGACACCGGACACTCCCTGCGGGTTGTATGCGTGGAAGACGACGTCGACGATGTGGGCTTTAGCTTTTTTTGCGGCGGCAGCCATCACCTCTTCAACTTTTCTGACATCATTCAGAATTTTTGAGTCGCAGTCGTAAAGTTCTATGAGGAGATGTTTCCCAAGCGATCTCATAGTAATTATTTATATTTTTTGAAATTTCTGTCAACCACGATAGAAATCCATAGTCCTGACCAATATGCAATCTTCGCCAAATATCAAATGGCAGAGTATACAAAATATTTCTAACCGGGTCAAGTTTTCCGACGGAACGTCAGATTTTGACTGCCGACTCTGTAGCCTTCTATGTCCAAAGTCACGTAAATAAAACCGAGTTTTTTCAAAAAAGAAATTATCTTTTTTCTGTTTCCCGCTGAAACGACTTTCGGCAGATCTCCGACGTCAACTTCTATCTTCGCCGTGCTGTTTGGCTGGTATCTTACGCGGAGATTGTGAAACCCGAAGTTTTTCAGATAACTTTCGGCTTTCCCGACCATTGAAAGTTTTTTTTGATTAATTTTTTCCCCGTATGAAAAACGCGACGCAAGACACGCCTGAGCAGGCTTTCCACAGGTTGCAAGATTGAGCATTTTGCTGTATCGTCTTATATCATCTTTCGTCATACCCGCTTCAGCAAGAGGTGAAAGCACCCCCCATTTTTTGGAGGCGGCGCGACCGGGACGGTAATCGGATAAATCGGAGAGGTTTGTGCCGTCGAGGAGTCTCATGTTTTTTTTTCGAGCGAGCTCGCTAATTCTGCCAAAAAGTTCATCTTTGCAGTAAAAACATCTTGCAGGTGTGTTAGCTGAAAATTTTTTATTTTTTAGCTCTTCGGTTTTTATTATAAGATGCGGCACGCCGAAACTTTTAACCGAGGCGAGGGCGTATTTTTTCTCACCGGCCGGGTAAGTTTCAGAATCCCCTATGACAGCCAAAACATTGTCTTTCCCGAGTGTATCGGCGGCCACTTTAAGCAAAAATGTGGAGTCGCACCCGCCTGAAAAAGCGATTACTGACGGGCCCAGTTGTTTGAGCGATTTTCTCAGGTTTTTTAATTTGCGCATATTTTAAAGAAAAAACGACATAATTATACAAAATTTGAAAAAACTTTTTAAATTGTTAATATGTGGTTGGAAAGCCATAAGGAATCGAAATTCAATGAGTAAAAGAAATTTGATTATTATTTCCGGATTGCTCGCGGCGGCGGTGTTTTTTTTATACGGCGTCGATAAATTCGGTGCATTTGACTACGACGAGGCGATTTACTGCGAAACCATCCGTGAAATGATAGAGACAAACGATTATATCGTTCCGAGATTCAACTACAAAAAGTTTTATGAAAAGCCCGTTATGCTCTATTGGCTCACCGCCGGTGTGCATAAAATTTTTGGACTGAAAGAAGTTGCTATGTCGGGAAGGATTATTTCCTCGCTTGCCTCGGCAGGCACGGCTTTTTTGATTTTTTATTTTACGGCTTTTTTCGCCGGCAAGCGCGCGGGGGTTATTTCGGCGGTTGTATTCGCCAGCTCTCTCGGAGGAATTATTGCGGCAAAATCAATCATTACCGATGGTGTTTTCGTTTTTTTTCTAACGCTGTCGATTTTTTCGGCCGCGAAAAGTTTTCTTTCAGAAAATAAAAAAATCATTCTACTTGCCTATGTTTCGGCGGCGATGGCTGTGCTCTCAAAGGGTCCGGTGGGCGCCGCTATACCGTTTTTGGTGTGCGGAATTTTCGCAATCACCGAAAGGAGGCGACTTAAACTCGTCGATATACGACCTTTCACAGGCATCTTGCTTTTTCTTTTGGTCGCTCTGCCCTGGTTCGTTGTCGTGACAGTAAAAACCGGAGGAGAGTTCTATAAGGATTTTTTTCTCGTCCATAACCTCCAGCGATTCGGAGGAAAATCGTTTGAGGGACATACCGGTGGTCTACTTTATTACATCCCGGTGCTTTTTTTCGGGTTGTTTCCGTGGAGCGGATTTCTGCCTTGCGTTTTCGCTAAACCGGCAACTGAGTTCGTTTCGAAAAATAAAGCGGCGATTAATAAATTTTTGATTATTTGGTTAGCGACGCCGCTAATTCTGTTTTCCATAGCCAAAACAAAACTACCAAATTATATACTCCCGGTTTTTCCACCGATGGCAGTGCTCATAGGCGCCTATCTGGACGGAATTATTAGAAAAAACGCATGGAACTTCATGTCAAAAATAGCTTTTGCGATAGTTCTGATTATCTCGCTTTCGCTTATCGTGCTCTTTGGCGCTTTCGACATTATCGCGAATATTTTGCGTCCCGGATTTATTCAAACCCAACCTTTTCTTCATGCCACCGTGCATACCGGCAATTCGTCAAAATTGATGGCGATGATATTAGCGGCCATCCCGGTCTGTTTCTATATCTGCTTTAGTTTCAGGAAAATCAAAGCATATATAATCGCCACAGCAGCTATTATGTTTTTCTTCAACTTCGCCCTTACGGGATTCTTTATGCCTGCAATCTGGCGAATAGTCCAGGGCAGCATATATGACTTATCGGAAAAAGCAAAAAAGATTTCCGATAAAAAAACGGAAATCGTAGTGTACGACATGCCGATGAACCCGTCGGTCGTTCTCCATATAAAAAGGAAGGTGATTTTTATGGGACGCTCGGAAGCATCGGAACTCTTTAAGATGCGCGAGGCAAACAAAAATCTGATGGTTATCACGAAAACCAAAGTTTTCAGGGAAGATCTGGCAAAAAAATTCGAAATAATTTCAAACGAGGGCGGATACGTTTTGGTGAAATGACATATTTGTCCGTAATAATACCGGCTTACAACGAAGAGAACCGACTGAAAAGTTCACTGGAGAAAATACTTTCTTTTTTAAATAAAAAAGGATACAAATCTGAAATTATCGTAGTGGACGACGGGAGTGTCGACGGAACTGTCTTATCGGTATCTGATTTAGCCTCTAAAAATCCGATAAATATCATAAGGAATGAAAAAAACCGCGGAAAGGGCTGCGCTGTGCGGAAAGGCATGGAGGCGGCAAAAGGCGAGTATATCCTGTTTTCCGATGCTGATTTGTCCACGCCCATAGAAGAAGCGGACAACCTGCTTTATTTTCTGACCACAGAAAATTATGACATAGCCATAGGTTCGCGATCGCTCAAGGATTCGCGCATAATTTTAAGACAGCCGATTTATCGCGAATACATGGGTAAGGTTTTTAACAAAATTGCGAGAGTTTTTACATTCAGGAAAATTTATGACTCGCAGTGCGGATTTAAACTCTTCAGGCGCGAAACGGCGAAAAAACTATTTTCACTGCAAAAAATAAACGGTTTCGCTTTCGACGCCGAAGTGATGTTTCTTGCACAGAAGCATAACTGCAAAATAAAAGAAGTCCCCGTGAAATGGTTCAACAATCCAAACACAAGGGTAAGTGCATTGTCAGATTCCCTGAAAATGTTTTTTGAAGTGGTGGGGGTACGCATCAATTTCATTCTGGGGAGATATAAGTGAACAATTATTTTGCTTTCGTTCAGGCGATAGACAATGCTATTACACGATTTTTGAACATAGATTGTTCGAGCGCTCTCATGGATTATTGCATGATTTTCATAACGAATCTCGGTAATGGACTGATTCTATCTTTCTTGATGGCTTTAATAATATATTTCAATCCATCGACGGGTGGAAAGAATTTGCGTAGAAATCTCACAATGGCGGCGATAGCGTTGATATCGAGCGGACTTGTGGTGACGATGATTAAGGAGCTTGTCGACAGACCACGGCCGCTGGAACATCTGAAAGACCTGAGGGCTGTCTATGAAATACTCAGATGGAGATCTTTCCCGTCAGGCCATTCCGCGGCGGGTTTCGCGGCGGCAGTTTTTCTCTCAAACAGAATCAAAAATTATAGGGTGGTATTTTACGGTCTGGCGGCTCTCGTAGCGGTGTCGAGGGTTTATCTTGCTGTGCACTATCCGAGTGACATAATTGTGGGCTCTATTATTGGCGTTGTTGTAAGCATTACTGTTTTGAAGATTGAAAAGACGAGAAAGAGTGAACAATTTCGTCCTGTATAAAACAGGTCGCCACAATTTTCCTTTATGAATGCTGACCTGCCCCGATGGTCATGAGACCACTGACGCTTTGCTAAAACCTCACCACAGAGGCATTCACCCCGTTAGATGATTGCTATCTAACGGGGTAAATTTCAGTTGTTTAATTCCCGTCGTAGTGCTTGAATTTTTAGCGTTTTAGCGTAGCGTCAGCAGACCCCATCTACTCGCTACCATCTACTATCTACTTTTTGCTATTCGCTATTTGTTAAATGAGGAAGCGTAAATTAACTCCCAATGAATATGTTATACCTGGCAGCGGATATCCGTCTCTTGTAATATATCTTTTGTTTGAGATATTTTCAACTGCAACGAAATATTCAAGCAAACCGATTTTTTGAGATAGACGCAAATTAGCCAGAGTATAAGATGGCAATTCTACCCCTTTTTTGTCGTCTTGTGAATATTGTTGAGCAACATATTCTATAGTTGCTGTGATGAAGATATTCATTGGGAAAATATATCTCAACATATAAGAAACAGTGTGTTCCGGGCTGTATGCTGGTTTTTGAAATCCTTTTTGCTCTTCACCTTTCTTTTTGATTGTATTATTGACAAACGACCAGTTCAGTTTATTGGTTAAGTTTTCAGTTAATGTAAATTCAAATTCTGTTTCGACACCAGAGGCAAGTGCATTATCAACATTTGATGGCGTCCACGGAGAAAATGGATTTGCCGGGTCGGATGGACACCATCTAATCTGTTCATTTACTTCTCTGTTGAAATAACTAATTCTGGCTGCATTTACACCATCTGACAATTCTGTTCCCAACTCGTATCCAACAGATTCTTCGGGTTTAAGTTCTGGATTGCCACCTGCCCAATCTGTCCGTGGCCAGTAAAGGTCGGAAAAAGTCGGGGCGCGAAATGCCTTACCAATACTGCCGCTGAATTTAAGATTTTTAGTTGGCAAAAACACCGCTGATAATCCCGGACTAAGATAATTACCAAAAAGTTGATGTAAATCAAACCGTGCCGCCGGGATTATTCTTAACTTTGGGATTAGACTTATTGATTGCTGAACATATATTGCCCGGTTGTCCAGCTGCTTTTTTGTATTTACATAAGCACCTGTTACTAACTGCTTTGTATCATAAGAATCTCTGTTGTGGACATATCCGAGAATTAAATTATTTGGTAGATTCAGTTGAATATCAGCACCAATAATATAGTTATCCATTTTTGTCGATTCTGCTGGGGGGTCTGCATAACTGTGGTTATTTGTTCTGCTATAAAGTTTTGTGTTTATGCCAAAATCCGACGAAAATTTATTTTCATAAGAAAGTTGCAAGTTATGTATAGTGTTTGATTGTTTGGCATTTGGTGTTGTTGCTTTGAGTTCTTTCTCGCCGTTATACATATTTATTGGCGTAGAATTAGAACCCGGGACACCGAGGTCTCCGCGAAAATACTGGTGTTCGAAAGATAATTTGCCAAATTTAGGAAAATCATATCCAAGCGATAATGCAAAATTATCGTTATCATATTTTGAGTTTTCTCTAAATCCAGCGGAGCTCTGTCTGCTTCCAGAAGCAAATACTCCAAGTTTTTCTCTCTGCAACTCTGCACTTATTTTGTAAATTTGAGTATCAAAACTTCCATAACCGGCGTCAAATTGTATCATCGGAACAGGTGTTCTTGGTTTTCTTGTAATGATATTGATGACACCGCTGACTGCATTTGCGCCATAAAGTACCGACGATGGACCGCGGACGATTTCTATCCTTTCAATGTTGTCAAGCGGTATTTGTGATAAGTTTGCTGAGCCAAAAGAAACACCAGTAAGCGGAGTTCCGTTGATTAGAATTTGGACTTGCTCAGAAGTTGAATTGCGAATTCTTGCAGAACTTAGTGAACCCAATGTGCCATAGCGACCGATATCTATACTTGTGAGATGAGCAATTGCTTCGCCGACGTTTCGTGCACCGAGTTGCTCAATTTCTTTTGAAGTGATTACAGAGACATTTGTCGGCAGTTCTTTTCTCTGTTCTTGTCTTCGGGTAAAAGTTATAAAAGCGGTTTCATCTACAAATTTGATTTCTTCTTCAGACAAAGCAACCACAGATGAACACAGATTGACACAGATTGACATTAACAACAAAAGAGACAATTTTGACAAATATTTCTTAAACATTTTCTCCTCCATTCGAGAATACTTTCCAAGAGAAATAATAGACCGGGCTCGTAAAGGCAGTGATTAGTGATAGTTATTAGTGGATTAGTAAAAATCCTTCTTCCCTATCTACTACATACTATCTACTATCTACTGATTTACATTACCGTTGCGGGGCAGCACCACGAATTTCACGGGGATTTCCTTTATCTCTCCTGGTTGTTTCTTTTATATATTAAACAGAACTCGGGCAATTTTGAATTCTTATCTTCTCGTAAAGACGGTGATTGGCAAAATCCTTTTCCCTATCCCCCGTCTACTATCTACTATTTTCACCTCCTTTTCGCCCATAATTGCTCTGTGAAATTAAAACGACATACGGTTTTCCTGACATGGGATTTTCTTTTACAACAACTATTGTCTTATAAACATCCTCGATATTTTGATAAGTTAAAACCTCGTCGGGAATTCCCATTTTGTAGATTCCCCCCCTATCCATCAAAATCAGTCGGTCGCAGTATTCAGCCGCTAAATTCAAATCGTGCAATATCATAATTACAGTCAGCGTGTGTTCTTTATTCAGACGTTTAATGATATCTAAAATCCCAACCTGATGTCCTATGTCCAGATGGGTAATTGGCTCATCAAGCAATAAAAGTTTAGGGGTCTGCGTCAGTGCCTGAGCAAGAAAAACCCTCTGTCGTTCGCCGCCGCTAAGATGATTTATAGGTCTGTCTTTCAGTCGCAAGATGTCTGTGAGTGACATCGAATGTTCTATTATTTCAAAATCTAATTTTTTCAATT
The DNA here is from genome assembly GCA_041694835.1 of Ignavibacteria bacterium. Taxonomy (GTDB): domain Bacteria; phylum Elusimicrobiota; class Endomicrobiia; order PHAN01; family PHAN01; genus JBGFRZ01. Next base: position 12,777 of record JBGFRZ010000048.1, on the reverse strand, counting down.
CCTCCATTCTTTTTAAATGAGGATATCTTCCCATTGAAACAAAATCAAAGACATTAAAAGAAAAAGGCGTTTCGATAATTTGCGGCAAAATAGTGATTTCTTGAAATAAATTTTTCACAGATATTCGCAAAATATTATTGTCATTGTAATAAATACTCCCACGCCATGGCAAAAGAGAACGAGCGATTATCTTAAACAATGTCGTCTTTCCCGCTCCGTTGGGCCCTATAATTCCGAGAATTTCTCCTCTTTTTACCTGAAAAGATATGTCACGGAGCACTTCAATGCCGTTATAACCCGTTGTAACTTTTTGGACTTCTAAAATATTATTCATAAGTTTTGTAACATAAAGTCCGTGTAGCGACGCAAAGCGGTGTGGCTACAATATCGTGGCTCGTTACTGGTTATTGGTCAGTTGTAGCGGCGGGATTGTATCCCGCAAAAAACGGCGAATGGCAATTCGCCCGCTACTCGTTGCTCGTTGCTTGTCACTTGTTACTGATTATTCGTGACTTATTACTCGTTACTCCTTTCAGGGTTTACGACGCAAAATAAAAATTAAAAAAAATAATCCACCGAATATTCCCGTAATTACGCCCACAGGAAGTTCTATCGGAGCGATGAGCGTTCGCGCCAATGTATCGCAAAGGATTAAAAAAATTGCTCCTGATAAAGCGCTTATCGGAATTAAAAAACCATGCTCGGGGCCTGTAACAAAATACCGTATGAAATGCGGAACGAGCAAACCCACAAAACCAATAATGCCTCCGACGGAAACACAGACGGCTGTGATTAAAGAAACAACAATAAACAAAAACTTTTTTGTCTCCTCAACACTCATTCCCAAATATAACGCCTTCTCTTCACCGAGAGTAATGACATTGAGTTCGCGGTTGAAAAGAAAAATAAGAACGAGCCCGATAGTTATGAGTGGAATTACAATTTTAAGCAATAATGGCTCTGTCGACGATATGTCACCCATTAGCCAGAATATTATATTGTGAATTTCTTCCGATTTTGCAATGGCGAATATAAACATAACCACGGAAGAAAAAACAAAACTTAAAATTACTCCTGTTAAAATTAAAGTGTGAGTGAGAAATCGTTTTTTAATTGCCACAAGATATACCGTTGAAACCGAGATAAAGGCGCCAGTGAGCGTTGCAATAGGCAGCCAAAAAATTCCAAAGTGTCTGGCGAAATTAAAAATGATAGCAACAGCAGCGCCCAATGCCGAGCCGCCGGAAATGCCGAGTGTGTATGGTTCCGCCAGCGGATTTCTCAAAATTGCCTGTAATACACAACCACAGACAGCAAGACCCGCTCCTATAAACATACCTGCAATAATTCTTGGCAGTCGTATATTATAGATAATAGTTGATACAACTCGTTCTTCGCCGGGATTTAACAGTGAACGGAATATCTCACCGATGGATATTTGAACTCCGCCAAACATAAGCGAAACAAAAAAACTCGCTATGAGCATAAAGAGCGATGAAAAGAGTAATAATTTTTTTTTCTTATTCATGATTTATTTGAGCAACAATTTCACTTATTTTTTTCAATCCCACAAGAAATGCCGTCGGCGCAGGACGACAAACATCGTCGGCGGGGACGATATAAATCCGGTTTTTTTTGACAGCCAATATATTCTTATATTTTTGCCAGAGAGCTAATTCGCTCTCCGTGTATTCGCCCATTGTCACAAGAATAATGGCGTCCGGATTTTGTTTAATGACATCTTCGCGACTATATCTGAAATATCCTATGCCTTTTGCGATATTGAACCCGCCGGCAATTTCAATCATTTCGTCTATAAATGTTTCTTTACCTAAACTAACTAACGGATTTGCGCCAATTTGACAAAAAATCTTTGGTTTGATTAACCCGCGATTTTTTTTTCTTATGCCATCTATCTCCTTCCTGACTTTATGCATAATTTCAATCGCTTCCCTTTTTTTATCTACAAGTTTTGCCAAAACAATAAAATTTTTTTCTATGTCCGCAAATCTTTTTTCAGTCGGGAAGACATGCACTTTCATTCCAAGTTCTGAAAGTTTATTTATTGTCTGTGGTCTGTTTATATCAGTTGCTAAAACCAAATCGGGTTTTAAAGACACGATTTTTTCAATGTTTGGAGATACAATGGTTCCGATTTTTGTTTTGTTTTTTACATCCGGCGGACAGTAGAATGTAACCGCTACAATTTTATCTGCAGCGCTTAAAAGAAATAGATTCTCAGTAACTGATGGCGCCAGTGAAACTATTCTCCGGGGGTGATTAGAGAATTCTACTTTCTTCTGATAACTCCCCGACAGATTTAACAGGATATAAAAAGCCGCCGTGCAGACGGCAATCAAAATCGCCCAAAAGAAATGTTTATTCATCATTGTTTGTTTCATTTCGGCGGAAGTTTTAGTGCGACAAACCAATGTTTGGTTTTTAATATTTTCCCGCCGACGATAAAATCTACAGGACTTTCAAAAATCGGGCCGTCATAAACGAATGTTAAAAATGTAAAAATGAAAAATGTGAAAATGGTGGAAAATGGGGACGTTTCACATTTTTACTGATATTATTAGTGTTTCCACCCATGGTTTCTTTCAGATTTCCGCCCGTTGTCTATATTAGGGTTCACTGACGCTTCGCTAAAATTCACCACAGAGACATTCACCCCGTTAGAAAGGATTTTTCTAACGGGGTAAGGAGAGAACAGAGAAAAAACTTTACCACGAAAACACGAAAGTTAGAAATCACGGAAAATCCCCCTCTATCCCCCTTTTGTAAAGGGGGAAGCGAAGCAGGGGGATTTACAAAAAGAGAACGATATTTTTCGCGTTTTCGTGTCTTCGTGGTTCGGAGTTTTAATAACACAGAACTCACATCTCCGTCGGTAATTTCGGAGCCTGTCCCGATGACAATCGGGGTAGTTCTTGAATTACCTCATTTTTCTCCGCGTCTCTGTGGTAATTAGCATTTTAGTGTAGCGTCAGCAGACCCTACATATTTGTACGCTAAACGCAAAAAAGGGGCCGGCACAGATGTTTTGATGTCTTCAAGTGGCTTTAAAGCCAAGAGGTGATATAGGCATAATGGTTAAACCGACCAAACCCCAGCGAAGTAGTCCCCAGAAGGATGTATAAGAGATATGGTGTTTTGGAACGGCCATCTTTCAACCTCGCAATTATGTCTCTCAAGAACGACAACAAACTCTATCTTTTCACCATGTTTTGTTCCGAGAATGCCGAAAGGTATGGCAAACTCTATTATTTTGCCGGCGGAAAGGCGATTCAACTGTTCAGATTTGTCTTTTTTTGAATCTTTTATCGAAAAATCTTTTATTTTTAGGTCCTTTTCAAGTGAAAACACGACATCCACGCCTTCGGGAGTTAAAAAAATCACCTTAAATGTTATATCCGATATCTTTTCTGGCAATTTCAAAATATCGGTATCAAATCTTAAATATATGTTTTCAAGGTCAAAACCATAATAAATCGCTCTGATTACACTTTCAACCTGGTGCATAGAGCCGCCGGAATGGCCGGTGTGATAGTATCCAGCATGGAGCCACTCGTAATAGTTAGAGACAACACCGTCGATTTTCGGGGTTATAAACGATATAGGCTCCAATACGGGCGGCTTTTTATACTTGCCTTTTATCGCTATATAAAGCCCGTCGGGGGCTTTTTCTCCAAGTGTTTCGTATATTTTCCGTAGGTTTGACCTGTAAAGAGCGTCGAACATCATGTCCTGCGATGAGCTGTGGTCATCGCCATACCACCAGTTCCAATCGGAACCTTCCGCTATGTATAAAAGCTCCTTCGCTTTTTTAAGTTCCGTCGAATCTTTCTTGTCGGGGTTATTCTTCTCATATTCGGATATAAATTTTCTTGCCTCGCAGAGGTAATCCCATGAGAGGTTGTCTTCGGGATGTCCTATCCATATTCCAAAGTTCGCACCTATCCATGAGCCGGCATGGAGTTTTTTAAGTTTTCTTTTCGGGGGATGTTTCTTCAGATAATCCGAGATAGTTGTTGATGTTATATCGCGGCTTTCAGATATTCTTTTGAAAAGCTCGCTCAGAAAATAGCGGCCGTCGGAAGGATAGTACTCCCAACAGTTTTCTCCGTCGAGAATAACGCTTATAAGATGGTTCCCGCCTTGAGGCAACGATGACTTTATGTCATAAATTTTTTCCATGAAGTCGTCGACGGCGTCCCTGTGATTCCATTTCGAATAGACGAATCCTATGGAATCCGAAAGGGCGTGATCCCTGAAGACTATGTTTATCCCACCTTGTGTAAGTTCTAATCTGTAAGGTTCGTAAAGGTTTTGTTTTGAAACATGATTGAGAGCCGGGTCCGTCCTGAAAAGCACTTCCTCGTCGGTGGCGAGCCAGTTTATACCGAAGTCGCTGAATATTGAGGCTACCTCCTCGCTTACGCTCCCCTCCGATGGCCAGAATCCCTCGGGTTTTCTTTTGAATTTCATCTCGTAAAACTCGAGAGCCTTTTTTATCTGATGTCTTGCGTCTTCAGGATGACTGAATCTGTTTTTGGGAAGTTGTATCAAAGGGGTGGCAATCTTTGCTGAGTTCGTGTCGCACAGAAGGGGTAGGATGGGATGATAAAACGGCGTCGTCGATATTTCGAGCTGGTTTCTATCCTGAAGCTCTTTGTGTTTAGGTATGATTGCGCCGCAAATCTGTATGTGTTTTTCTATGAGAAGTTTTTTTTCTTCCTCTGTGAAGTTTTTCCCCTTCTCAAAAAGCTGTGATATAAAGGGGTCTTTTTTTCTCCAATAGGGGTCTACCCATGTAAGATTAAACCACATCTGAAGATCCAGAATGTCTTGCTTCTTAAAGTATGTGTTCACTCTTTTTAATTCATCCGTAGAGATGTATCTCCCCCTTTTTTCGAGAAGCTCTCTGTACCTCGGATAAGGATCTATCATCGTCTCCCAATTTGCCATGAAAAAGTTGTACAAAATGAAACTGAGGTCTTCCTGAGAAAGTGAGTCGGCGGGGATAAGCGTCAAATCCATAAACTTGTCTCTTGCTCCGCTTGTTGCGTAGTCGTCGAGCTGCATCATAAGCGAAGGGACGAGATTTATATTGAATTTTATTTCAGGAAAATCGTCTAGAATAGCCGCCAGATCGTAGTAATCCTTGGTGGCATGAAGTCTGACCCACGGCATGTCATAAATGCCTGTTGACGGATTTTTGTAGAGAGGTTGGTGTTGATGCCAGAGAAATGCGATATGTATCTTCGACATGATAGAGACCTTTAGAAATATGAAAATTGACGAAACATTTTTTGAGCCCAATAATTTTTGACTGGACTTAAAACTTCACATTTATATCTACCTGATATTTTGAAAGAGGCTCTCTTTTTTCCCAGAAGACTTCGGGCGGCGGCGTGTATCTGAAATATCCGAAGTAAGCGTCTATGTATTTAGAATGAATGAACTTCATATAAAGATCCATCTCCACGCCAAGCGAGTATTTGGCGCCAAGAAGCTTTTCAAACCCAGACGCAGACACCGACAGCTTAAGAGGATGTTCGGATGCCGAGAAAAGGAAGTAGTTTATGCCAAAAGTCCATCTGAAAAAAGGAGAGAACTCGAAAATGAGCCCTATCGTGTTTATACCCGAATATCCTTCGTGAATATCAATCGCGGAGGTGTTCATGTTGGCGGCGAACAGCTTTCCGTAGCCTATAGGTTCAAGCCCGTCAAACCTTTTCGCAAGGGTGGGTCTGAATGCCTCGTCCTTGTCATTTATTGAGGTGGCGTCGTCGTCGCCCGAAAACATTGAAAGCAAAAGCCCCGCCGAGACATCGCCTACCTTCGTCTTTTTCGCTCTTAAAATCCCGGACACGTCCCATGCGAACCCATCCAGAGAAATGTTGCTTCCACTTTCTTTTTTAAGCTCTCCCGTCTGTTTCGCGATTCCAATCTTGTATTCGCCGAAGTCGTCAATCCTTAAAAGTCTTCCGCCGTAAAAATTTTTTATTATCTTCGAAGTCTTTTTGCTTGTCGCTCCTTGAGTATAAACCCTTCCGGAACGATCGCTCTCGTAAAGATAGATCGCCTTGAAAATGTCGTTCCCGTGTTTGTAGGAGCCGGCAATTCCGTATACATCGAAATCGGATGCTCCCCTGAAATTTTCCGAAACCTTTGCCATAAATAAATCCCCTGTGAAGTTTTCCGGATACTTAATGATGAATCTCGTCGCCATAAGACCTGATGTGTTATCGGAAAAAAGACCGTCGCCGTAATCCAGAGGTTGCCTTCCAAAAACAATGTCGAAGGGCTGGTCAAATGCGTTGTCTATCCTGAAATATAGATTCTCTATGAAAGGCGTTCCATCTATAAATGGATAAGGCAGGTCTCTTTGCCACACAACTTCCGAAGGAAACGGAGCGCTTGAGCCCGCCACTGAAAGAGACTGCAGAACTGTCTGTATTTTAATTCCCGGAGAAAACTTCCCGCCGATTCCGAGTCTAAGACGTTGGGTGTAGTAAGAGATAGCATCTGTCGACGTCTTTGAGTCGTAATCAAAATTTGAATAACTTACGCCGGAGATCTTAAAATCCGTGTCTATCAATAGAGAAGCCGGGAAAACGCAAGGTGTAATGATAAAAACGATTAAAAAAAGCGATGCGATAGTTTGAATTTTTTTCATATTTATTTGCCCATCCCTTCAAGTCTCGCCCTCGATTTTTCGGACCAGGGGGAGGAAGGATAAAGTGTAACTATCTTCTCGTAAATCCGTCTGGCTTCCGCATCCATCCCCGATATCCGATATGAAAAAGCCAAAAGCTCGTATGCCCGGGGGGCGAGATAATGGTCGGAGTATTTTTCAAGAAAAAGATTGCAGTTTAAGACCGCTTCTTCAAACACCCCTTTCTCAATCATCGCAGATATCATAACTTCAATGGCAAAAGGCCTGATTGATTTCGGATTTCCCTTCTCATAAACATATCTGGAAAGGGCTATCGCTTCGTCATATTTCTTGTTATTAAGATTTATCTCCGCGAGAATGAGTCTCGACTGGTCGGCCGCAGTGGTTTTTGGATACTGGGTCACAACTTCGTTGAGAATGGTAGCGGACTGTTCCGCCAACCCCTGTGAATACATCCCCTGAGCCATTGCAAACTTCTCGCCAGACCGCTCGACGGTCAATTTCAGCCTGCTTGATATGTAAACTCCCATCACGACAAGAACCGATATCACTGCGACGGACGTAAAGAAAATTCCTCTGTTTTTCTTAATCCATTCTATCGCTTTTACAACTGCAAGTTCAATCTCGTTTTTGTAATGTTGAGCCATAATTTCCTTCCAAATAATTTATTTTGCCGTCGCCGCATTCGCAAGAACAATAGAATTTTTCTTCATCGCTTCATAGTCCGGCCTGGCAATACCCGCTTTTTTGAGCGTTTTATCTATGAGCTCATCCGTAAACAGCTCGTTGGGAGCATGAGCGTCCGTGTTGAGTACCATCTTTGCGTTGAATTTTCCGGATAGTTTTGCGACATGAACATTTGCCCCGAGATGACCCACTCTCGTGGTTATTTCAAGCCTGACATTGTTTTTTGCGGCGAGTTTAACTTCTTTATCTGTTATAAAGCCGGGATGCGCCAATATATCCGCTCCGGCAATTATACCAGCGATATTCGTTCCTTTAGGGACGGGTTCAACCGGGGTCTCGCCGTGAATCACAACAATTCTTGCACCAAGTTTTCTTGCGTCTCTTACGGCCCTTTGTATAAGTGCGGGCGGGACGTATGTTATCTCGCATCCGGCGATAACTTTTATTTCGTAATGACGGCTCAATTCGGCAGCAACCCTTTTAATGCGTGGCAAAACTAAATCCATGTTGGTGTAATCCACGTGGTCGGTTATGGCGATGACAGAATAACCGGCCGCCTTCGCCCTTACAACAAGCTCGGACGGGATGAGAACGCCGTCGGAAAAAAACGAATGCGTGTGCAAATCTATATACATATATAGTTTAGAGTTGAGAGTGTAGAGTTTAGAGATGAATCAGTTGAGAGTTTAGAGTTGAGAGAGGTCGCCGAGTGTCTCTAAACTCTAAACTAAGTTCTCTAAACTTCACATCATTCGCTGACCGCCCCCGGGCGGACTTGAACCACCAACCCTCTCCTTAGGACGGAGCAGCTCTATCCAGTTGAGCTACGGGGGCATGTTTAGTTCAGTATTTGAGCAATGAAAAAACGTCATATTCCGGAAGTTTTTCCCTGGGATTTAAAAAACTCAACTCGATTAAAAAAGCAAGACCGGCCACTTTGCCACCAACTTTTTCAACCAATCTGCATACCGCCTTAGCGGTGCCGCCCGTCGCAAGAACATCGTCCACTATCAGAATATTCTCCCCCTTTTGTATCGCATCCTCATGAATTTCGAGGGTGTCCGTGCCGTACTCAAGCTCATATTCCTCCTTTATGGTTTTATAGGGGAGTTTGCCTTTTTTTCTTACGGGCACAAAACCACAGCCAAGTTTCAGAGCTACAGCCGAACCGAAGATGAACCCGCGTGATTCCATCGAAACTATCTTGTCTATTTTTTGCCCGCTATATTTCTCGGACAGAGAGCCTATCGCTAACTTAAAAGCTTGAAAGTCGGCAAGAAGAGGGGTGATGTCCTTGAATACTATCCCGGGCTTCGGAAAATTCGGGATGTCCCTTATAAATTTGTTCAACTTTTCTTTTTCAGACATAATTAATCTCCTATGATTATTTTAGGACGCAGATTTTCGCAGATGAGTTTATAGTTGCTTTAATCTGCGTTTATCAAAGTTATTTCTGCGTTTATCTGCGTTCCATTTAATATATCATCTCCGATGAAATCTATTCGCGGAGACTCAACACCCAATGAATTGTGGGGCTACATCAATGATTGAATTTACTCCATAAACACCCCGATTGATCCCGCAAATTCATTCCTACATTATGAAATCCTTGCGGATTTCTGAATGTTCAACATTCTTACATCGCGGACTGCTTGGTTTCATTCGCCGGATTATTTATACTTCATCCTGTCTATGGCGGCTTTTATATATCTGCATGATCTCTCGAGCAACTGCCTCACTCTTTCTTTCGAAAGATTCATCTTCTTTGCAAGATGGTCCAATGTATGGGCTTTCCTGCCGACCAATCCGAACCTCCATCGCACTATCTCCTTCTCCCTTTCGCTTAAAACTTCCATAGCTTTATCAAGATGGTTGCTAACTCTCATATAATCTATGAACTTTCCCATTTCGTCCGATTGATCGGAAATGAGGTCGCCGACGTGCACTTTCTCGTTTTCATCTATAAACGCATCAAAGGATGTATGTGTTCTGCTCACCTCGATTATGTCGAGCATCTTTTTTAACTCCCGCGAATTCATCTTCATCTTTTTCGCCATTTCCTTCATCGTCGGCTCTCGTCCATACTGCAACTGAAGTCTCCCCCAGAACTGAAACCATTTCTTCATTTTCGCCCAAAGATGAGAAGGTATCCTTATGGTTCTTTTCTGCTCATCAACAGCACGCCTTATGGTCTGCTCTATCCAATACGCCGAATAAGTAGTGAATTTTACTTTCTTCCTTATGTCAAACTTATCCACGGCGTGAATAAGACCTATATTGCCTTCTTCGATGAGATCCAGCATGTCCATGCCCGAACGTTCGTATTTTTTTGCAATCGGTAAAACCAGTTTCAGGTAAGCTATGATTATTTTTTTTTTGGCCCTTTTGTCACCCTGTCTCACCCTCTTCCACAGCGACTTTTCTTCATCAGCGGCTAATGTCGGGATTTTTCTCAAATGCTGAAGATAGAGCTGATACGGATTTATCATAATTCTACTTCAAAACCTCTGTATGGCTTTATATCGTCATGATAATTAGTCTCTATTTTTCGGACAATTGCCCATGGATGATTTTTTTTCAAAATTTCCGCGAATTTTTTCAAAGTTTCGAAATCGCCTTGCGCTTCGCCTTCCACGCTTCCGTCTGATAAATTTCTCACTGTCCCGTTAAGTTTCAAAACACCCGCCTCTCTGACTACAAAAAACCTGTATCCTATGCCCTGCACCATGCCATAGACTCTGAAGTGAAGGCGCTTCATTCCCAGACTATGCTGACTCCGAAATAGAAATTATCAAAAAAAGTCCTATATCTTAAAAAATCATTTAAAAAAAGATCGAGCGCGACTTCTGGTGAAAGCAGGAATCTCCATCCGAAACTGTTCAGACCGTTCGTATCTTCAAAATCGTAAATGAATCTGTGCCCCGACTGGGTCTGAAGGAGGGACATAAAAATTTTTATCTTTTCGCCAGGCTCGGTCCAGTATTTTATTCTAACACCCCCCTCAAATGTGATATCATAGAATTCGGGAAAATATCTTCCGAAAACGCAGTAAACGATTGAACGCATGTGACCGACGGCAAAATTCAAACCGTCGCCGCTTAAAATTTTTAATTTTGAATGAAATGAGAGCTCGTCGAGCTTTCTTTCTAAATTCTCCGAGTCGAGAGCTTTTATGGGCGTCAGCTCTTTAAGGTTGAAATGCACACCCAATTCAAAGTTTTTAAACAAGCCATAAGTTACGCCGACGTTGAACTTATTCAAACCGAGCGACACTTTTTTTCTGTCCAAAACTTCCGTTGAAGGATTTAGAATGTTGCCGGTTGTTCCGTAAAGCGACTGAAATTGTCCGAAAAGTTCGTAATTCTCGACGGCGTATAAAACTTGTGCAACAAAAAAGAGTATCAGCAGAAGTTTCACTGTTATCCATCTAGTGACTATACTTAAAAAATCTGTTTTTCAACCTCGGGGCGGGCAACCGCCCTTGACCTCATAAAAATCGAAGTCGGCTGACGCCCTTTCTCATTTCATTCGCAATTACTGAACAAAGTGCAAACCTTTTTTGAACGGAACCGACACTCCGCTTCGCCGCCGTTTCTAAATTAACTGATTTTGCTCGCAAAATCAACAAAGTTGTCAAACCAATATCGTTTGTAATTTTCCAAAACTTCCGCTATCCCTCGCCTCGGTTTAAGCAATAGTTTTGTATTTATTGTAAATCCGTTGTATGAAAAATTCCTGCTTTGCTTTTGTTCGCCAATTTCAAATATCCTTGAAAAGCCGTCAATTTTTCTGTATCCGTCAGCGTGTTCAGTTCCCTTAGGATCAACAAACAAAATCAAGTATCGTTTGCTTTTTTGCGCCCAAAAAATGAAATCGGGTTTGAAATTGGCAATGTTATTTTCCTTTGGGTTGTAATAAGGAATCAAAACCTCGTCCAGCGTTTGGTCAAGTTTTGAAAACATCCACCAATCAAATTGCGTAAATACATTATTGGGTTTGGCAAGATATTCTTCCAGTTGCTCAACAAATTTTACTTCGCTATCAACATTGATAATATGATTGAGATAGTCAATTTTTTCATTTTCAGAAACTATCACCGGAAGATAGTAATGGTTTTGAATATATTTAATTTTCAATCTGTCATATTTAATCTCTCTGGAAAAATCTAATTCTAATTGCCTTATTGACCGTTTATACTCCTCCTTGTTTTTTGTTTTTTCAAATGCCGCGTCGATTTCTTTTTCTTTCATTTCTTTATGCGGATAATCCTTAACCTTCCCAATTGCTTCTAATATTTTATTATATTTTTCACCATCGCTAAACCTAACCTTTTTGAAATGCACGATTTCGTCTTCCAACTCCTTAAACTTCTCAAACTCTTTGCTTTTAACTCTGAGATAATCAAAAATCCGGTCAAGAATTAACTCCGGATCAAAAAGCGAATTCCTCTCGCTAAAATCGTAGTATCGCTCTTTTTCCGCAAAACTTTTCTTTGCTTTCTTCAAAACCTTCACTTCGCAATCATATTTAGCCAAAGCAATTTTATCGCCTAAAAATCCATAGAATTGCGAAGTTATATCAAAATCCTCACGGCTGACAGGATATTTTTGCGGGTTTTTTTCCTCGGCAAAAATCCTTTCGGCTGTTTTATAAACCGGCACCAAAAGAGTATGCTTTTGCGCTTCAGGATTCAAAATAAACGCTTCGCCCAAGTTTTTATCTTGCTTCTCTGCTTTCAGTGTTGCAATTATTTCTTTTAGGTTTTCGGCGTTCGTGCCAAAAACAAATAAACTCTCAATCGGCAAAATCAGATTTTTTACTTTCTCAAAAATTCCCTCTTTTACAACTTTGGCATTTAGCAAATTTTGGAGCCGCTTCCTTTGGTGTTTCTGCGGCTCTATCCTTACACCCCGCCCAACCGATTGTAAAACAAATTTTTTAGCGTCGCTTCCAACTCCGATATTCACAAACAAAAGCAGGTTTGGTCGGTTAGAATCCCAACCCTCGTAAAAAGAGCGGGAACCCATTAAAACATTTATGTCGGAATCATCGCGATTGATTCGCCGAAAATAACTTTCGTTCTCAAAACTTTCATTTATCTCGTATCCCTCAAGTTTGTCTTTTAGCCAGCCGGAAATATCGCCGATCTTGATTAAAGCGAAGGGTTTATCAGCCGTCATTAACCTAAAAATCAATTCTTGCCTATTGCCGGGGATTTTCAAAACTTCAATCTTGCCCGACGTGTTTGCGTTCAAAACATATTTCAAAATATCTTTGTAATCTAATTTTGAAACCAAATCAGCGTTGATGACGCACTCCAACTCCTCAAATACGAATTTAGCGTTGTCGCGAAATTCTTGGACAAGCTCCTCTTTTGCTTTTTTAAGCAGATCGGCTCTAATTTC
>JBGFRZ010000085.1:0-11643 GCA_041694835.1 Ignavibacteria bacterium | reverse complement strand
AGATTGTTTTTATGGTTTTTAATCTATCAAATCCGCCTTTATCTGCGTCCAATTATAATAGGAAAATAGGCGCTTGAAAAACATAGAACGCAGATGAACGCAGAAATAACTCTGATAAAAGTAGATTGTTTTTATGGTTTTTAATCTATCAAATCCGCCTTTATCTGCGTCCAATTATAATGGGAGAATGGGGGTTTGAGAAAATTTAAAGATTTTATTCTACAAATATTGTTGTTCGCGTCGATTTTGTTGCCATCGCTCGCTCTTTTTGGTGTTATGTATTTTATCATCAGTCGGGGAGCGGGTGTGATAAATTGGGAATTTCTGACTCAGATGCCCCGAGACGCCATGACGGCAGGTGGAATATTTCCTGCGATTGTAGGCACATTTTATTTGGTGGTTGTGGCTGTGGTCTTTGCCCTTCCTTTGGGAGTTATGGCAGCAATTTATCTTGTAGAATACGCTCGACAAGGAAGTATAGTACAAATTATAAGAACCGGTGTAAGCACATTGGCAGGGGTGCCGTCTGTCGTCTTTGGACTTTTTGGGTTGGCTATATTCGTTAGATTTTTTGGGTTTGGTGTCTCTATTCTTTCAGGCGGTCTGACTTTGGGAATAATGATTCTCCCGACGATTATCCGCGCTTCCGAGGAGTCGCTGCTCGTAGTTCCACAATCTTTTCGCGAGGCATCTTTGGCTTTGGGGGCGACTAAATGGCAAACCGTTCGCAAAATCGTGCTTCCAAACTCTATTTCTACAATTCTTACCGGCTCTATTTTGGGAATTAGCAGAGCAGCTGGAGATACCGCTTCTTTGCTTTTTACAGCGGCCACATTTTATATTATACATCTGCCTGACTCTATTTTTAGCGAAGTTCAGGCTCTTCCTTACCATATCTACGGATTGCTTACCGAGGGAACTCACGCCGAAACGCAGATTCCCATCGCCTACGGCACAGCCACCATATTATTATTTTTAGTGCTGAGTATGAGTATCGTATCCATCATTATGCGTAATCGGTTCAGGAGGAGAAAAAAGTGGTAGAAACAGAAAGTCAAATGTCAAAAGTCAAAAGTCAAAATGAAATAATAGAAAACATCAGAATTTCTATTCGAGATTTGAGCATCTGGTATCAGGACACGCGAGCGGTAAAAAATGTAAATCTTGACATTGAAAAAAATAAAGTTACCGCCATTATCGGTCCGTCTGGTTGCGGAAAGTCCACGCTTATAAGAGCAATTAACCGAATGAATGACATTATCCCCGGAGCAAAAGCCAGAGGAGAAATTTTGTTAGACGGAAAAAATATTTATGCTCCCGATGTGGATGTGGTTGATGTCCGAAGAAAAGTAGGAATGGTATTTCAAAAATCCAATCCTTTTCCAAAGTCAGTTTTTGAAAATGTCGCTTATGGACTTAAAATCAATGGAATGACCAAAAATAAAGAAGAATTAGCCCGAAGAATCGAGCAGTCATTAAAAGACGCTGCTTTATGGGATGAAGTAAAAGACAGATTGAATGACTCGGCGCTGGATTTATCCGGCGGACAACAGCAGCGGTTATGTATTGCCAGGGCACTTGCGATTGAACCGGAAGTAATTCTTTTCGACGAGCCGTGTTCGGCTTTAGACCCGATTGCCACAGCAAAGGTTGAGGAATTGATTCGAGAATTAAAAAAGAAATACGCGATTGCTATTGTAACTCACAACATGCAACAGGCGGCAAGGATTTCAGATTTTTGTGCATTTCTTATGTTGGGCGAGTTAATAGAATTTGATAAGACGGAGAAGATATTCGTCACCCCATCTAAAAAGATTACCGAAGATTACATCACGGGAAGATTTGGATAGATTTGTTGTTATGAGACCGATGAAAAAGATCTTTACCACGAAAACACTAAATCATGAATAAAATTTTTTTATTTAACGCAGATACACGCAGAAGCAAAACAGATGAACGCAGATGCTCACGACAATATCTGCGACAATCTGCGTCGCATCTGTGAAAATCTGCGTCCGGATTTAAAATTTTTGAAATCGCGATTATTTATGTTACAAACATACTGCATACTACTGCTCTGCAAAGTTAGTTTTTTAACGCAGATACGCGCAGAAGCAAAACAGATGAACGCAGATGCTCACGACAATATCTGCGACAATCTGTGTCGCATCTGCGAAAATCTGCGTCCGGGTTTAAAATTTTTCAATTTCTTAATTTATTTACTTCATGCTTTCTGATTTTCGTACTTTCGTGGCAAAGTTTTTAAGAATCTCATTATGAGAAAATACATCTGTGAATTTATAGGAACATTTGTATTGGTTTTGGCAGGTACAGGAGCAATTATAATCAATGATTTTACAGGGAAAGTCAATCAAGTATACATTGCGACTGTATTTGGACTGGTCGTAAGCGCTGTAATTTATTCCACGGGAAACATTTCAGGCGCGCATATTAATCCAGCGGTGACATTTGGTTTTTGGTTAGCGAAACGTCTGCCGGGCAAAACGTTGCTCCCCTACATTATTAGTCAAATATCGGGCGCAATGCTTGCCTCGTTATCATTAAAACTCTTGTTTCCGTCGCATACTACTTTGGGCTCTACAATTCCAGCCATCTCCACTTCAAAGGCGTTCGGCATCGAAATTATATTAACGTTTTTGCTAATGTTTGTTATTATTAGGGCATCTGCCCTGCCCAGAGAAAAAAGCATTGTGGCTGGGATTGCTGTTGGAGCTACAGTTGGGATTGGAGCGCTATTTGCCGGACCTATTACCGGCGGCTCAATGAATCCTGCCAGGTCACTTGCTCCCGCTTTAATTTCCGGACATTTAGAACAACTTTGGATTTATTTAATCGCTCCATTTGTAGGCGCAATTTTAGCAATTACTACTTGCAGGGCGACGAGGAATAATTGCTGTGTATAAAAAAAAGATTTTATTTGTGTGTGTGGAAAATTCTTGCAGAAGCCAAATGGCGGAGGGGTTTGCCAACTTTTTTGGCGAAGGACTCATAGACGCTTATAGCGCTGGTTCAAAGCCATCCGGGAAAGTTAACCCTGTTAGAAATATCCCGATCGACGCTAAATCACATCGGGTTTCTAACGGGGTAAATCCAATGGCGATAAAAGTAATGCGGGAAGAAGGCATAGATATTTCATCTGCCAATTCGAAGGGATTTGCTCAACTTCCTTTAAGAAAATTTGATTATGTAATATCAATGGGCTGTAAGGACACATGTCCCTTTGTGCCGGCCAATAAACACATTGAGTGGAATATAGAAGACCCGAAAGATAAAAATTTGGATTTTTTCAGAAAAGTCAGAGATGACATTAAAGACAAGGTGAAAGAATTGATTCAAGAGATTCTGTAACAGCAAAATACGATAGGTTGATAGGTTGACAAGTTGATAAGATGATAAGAGCACAAGAATCAAGCAATCGGTAATCTGTAATCAGTAATTGGTAAAAAATGGATAATTGGCGAGCACTGATTACCGATAACTGATAACCGATTACTGAATTTTATAACGGGAGGAAAAGTGGAAAAACATTTTCATCAAGAACTTGAAATGTTAAAAACAGAACTTTTAAATATGGCGGGACTTGTTCAGCAAATGCTGGACAGTTCCGTCGCCGCACTTATAAATCTTGACAGTTCTAAAATTGAATTTACAAATACAACCGAACACACTATCAACCGAATAGAGATGGAAATTGACCAGAATGTATCTAAACTTATCGCCTTACATCAACCGGTTGGTCAGGATTTGCGACTCTTAAACATTATCTCGAAAATAACAAATGACCTTGAAAGAATTGCGGACGAAGCCGTGAACATCTGTGAAAGAGTAAAACACCTTATCGAAAACCCGCTGCTTGAAAAAGGCTTTCTTTTGCCGCAGATGGCAGAACTCTCAAAAGAGATGCTCAAAAAATCGGTTGATGCGTTGCTCAAAAATGATATTTCTGTCGCAGATGAAATTTTTAGCAAGGAAGATGTTCTTGATGGTTTAAACAGAAAACTTATCAAGGATGTGATTGAACAAATCAAGAGAAAACCGGAAATTACGGAACTCGCACTTGATGTAATTTCAATAAGTCATCGTTTTGAACGAGTGGGTGATATGTCTGTGAACATCGTCGAAGATGTGATATATTTTATAACCGGCAAGGATGTCCGTCATCCTTACGACAGACAGGACAGAAGTAATCAGTAATCGGTAATCGGTAATTGGTAAAGTGTAAAGGAAAATTGCAAAAGGAAAAAGGAACACGCCCCAGTCCCATCTTGATAGAGGGGAGTTGTAGTTGCCGACCTGCCCCGTTATGGCGGGGTTTATCGGTATGTAGCGGCGGATATAAATCTGCAATGTAGTGGCGCGGCATGTCCTTGATGTCTTTGTCGGGGATTGCCACCCGCACAAATCGTCCCAACCGATGAACACTATGATTAAAAGTAAGGCAGTTATTATACTTGAAGATGAAACGACTTTTCTGGGAGAGTCGTTCGGCGCCGACGGGGAGGCGGTCGGCGAGGTGGTGTTCAATACTTCAATGACGGGCTATCAAGAGATATTGACCGACCCATCGTATAAAGGACAGATTGTTACGATGACATATCCGCATATTGGGAATTATGGAATTAATTTTGATGATTTTGAGTCGGTCAAACCGCATCTTTCCGGGTTTATCGTCCGTGAATACTCTAAAGTCTATTCTAATTGGCGCGCAAAAAAATCACTCGCTGATTTCTTAAAAGAAAATAAAATCGTCGCCATTGAAAGCGTTGACACGAGAGCGATTGTGAAAAAAATTCGCGAAAAGGGTTCTATGAAAGGAATTATCTCGTCATATCGCGAAGAAACTAATTTTGACAAAAAATTACTGCTCGCCAAAATGAAAGCGGTGCCCGGTATCGTCGGCAGGGACTTGGTCAAAGAAGTCACTTGTTCAAATGTATATGAGTGCACAAGGCACAAGGCACAAGAACACAAGAGCACAAGAGCACAAGAGCACAGGTCACAAGTTACCAACCACTATTCATCATTCGCAAGCAACCAGCTATCGGGCACCAGCCACCAGCATCGTGTCGCAGTAATCGATTGCGGAGTCAAAACGAATATTTTACGCTCCCTTGCATCTGTAGGATTGTCTCCCGCAGTTGTTCCTGCAAATACATCTTTTGAAAAAATTTTAGCACTAAAACCAAAAGGCATAATGCTTTCTAACGGACCCGGCGACCCTGAAGGCATTCCCTACGCCATAGAAACCGTAAAGGAACTGATTTATCATCTACCTTCTACCTTCTACCGTTTACCCGTCTTTGGAATTTGTCTTGGGCATCAAATCATTGCACTTGCTTGTGGTGGAAAAACCTATAAACTGAAATTCGGTCATCATGGCTCCAATCAGCCGATAAAAAATCTAATAACGGGACGAGTGGAAATTGCGGCAGAAAACCATAATTTTGCGGTTAGAACGAGACAGATAGGAGATAATAGATGGGAGATTGAAAATAACAGCGATTTTGTTGTGACACATATAAATCTGAACGATGGAACCTGTGAAGGAATGGAGCACAAGAAACTGCCGATATTTTCTGTCCAATTTCATCCTGAAGCATCGCCAGGTCCACACGATACAAAATACCTTTTTGAAAAATTTGCAAAACTTATAAAATCGGGTGCTATAGATAGAAAAACATGAACTGAAAAAGAAGTTGACAGAACTTCGTCATTCGCCATTGGGCTCTGAGCTCAGAGCCGAACTGCTCAGTCGAACAATTAACGGGATAAAAATATGAAACCACGAATTGTTCTAATTAAGCGAGTTAAAAACTTCGTGTTATTCCTATAATTCGTGGTTAAATAAAACTAAAATCCTGCCAAAGACAAAATCTATGAAAAAAATAATAGCGCCAATTCTGTTAGTGATATGTTTGGTTGCAGGAAATTATATCTTCAATCTTATTGAGTTAAAAAATACAAAACCTGTAACCTTCTATTTTTCTCTCTCAGACGGTAAACTACCCAAAGAAATCGCTGATAGATACAAAATTCCTGTTGATACAAAAATCAAAACCATAGAACTCGTAGGTACATTTAACGAATGGGGCAATCCAAAACATATTGATTATATTCTTGATTCTGCAGATTTATATTTCTTAAAAAAGATAGATATGAATAATTATGCTACAACACTTAAATTGCCGCCCGGTGATTATTTATACAAGTTCAGATTGGTTCCGGAAGATAAAAAATTGAAAGAAAAAATACTATATCTCTGGACTGAAGATCTAACCAATCCCAAAAAAGTTGATGACCATTTTGGTGGTTTCAATTCTATTCTTAAAATAAAAACTGTTCAACCGATGAAATTAGTTTTTAATTTTGCACTGATTACTTTATTGGTTTTGGTTTCAGTCGCACCTTTTGTAAACTGGTTTATCAGAGCACTTATGCGAGTAAATATACGACTGCTGACGAAATTTATTATTATCGCTGGTAGTGTGTTGTTATTACTCGGTATAGTTTTGTCTTCCACACTAATTTTGAATATAAAAAATATCTTCCATGATACAGATATACAAATAGCCAATCTGCTATATGTTAATTGCGATGAACATCTGAACAGTTTGTTAAAAGAAAAGAAAACAGAACTACCAACCACAACAAATACTTTCTGGAAAATGGTCGCTCGGTTTCGTGACACAAAAGGTATCAGTGATTTTGCTGCATTACGCAAAATTGATGTTACCAATATAATTGTATATAGCAGTGATGGCGTTCCTTTAACCTTGGGTGCTGCTGAAAATACGACTGTATGGTTAAATGCTCATCCGGAATCTTTTAAATCGTTACTCAAGAATCTGTATACCAGAATTAGTCTATCAGAAATAAATGAACTGACATATGCAAGAGTTGAACCAACATTTTATACATTGACGCTGTATCCAAAACAGAATACACTGAAAGAATTTTTATCTACGGTAAAACTTATTATTCAAACCAAAGAGATATTTCCATACAATGCGTATATATATCCTATCCGGACAATTACAAAAGTTCATGGCTACTTTCTTGTTTTTTCGTACTATAACTTGAAACAATGGCAACTTGTCAATATTTTAGCATCATCAGGATATTCACTACTTTTAATCGCAACTATTGGAATTATGGTTTTAGTGTTCGTGATTAAAGTTTTGCTGATGCCGGTTTATACATTAGTTAAAGAAATGCGTCGTGTAGAAAATATGGATTTAGATGCAAAGGTGTATTTCAAGACGAAAGATGAAATCGGTCAACTTGGAACTGCATTTAATAAAATGGTAAAAGGACTCAAAGAACGAGAGTTTGTAAAGGAAACATTCAAACGCTATGTTGCGAAACCGGTAGTAGAAAAAATACTGAAAAATCCGGATATTATTTATCTTAAAGGCGAAAAAAGAACTGTATCTGTTATGTTTGTTGATATGCGCGGGTTCACAAAATATGCAGAATCAGCACCACCCGAAGAAGTACTTGAGACACTAAACCAGTATTTTAGCAGGATAGTTGATATTATTTTTGAATACGAAGGCACTATTGATAAATTTATCGGTGATTGCGTGATGGCTATATTTTCGGCACCATTAGACCAGCCAGACCATCATTTAAGAGCATGCCGGTGTGCATTAAAAATTCAATCTGAGATTAGAAAATTGAACCAGTTAAGAATGGAGCAAAACAAACAAGTGCTTAAACCAGGTATCGCAGTAAATACAGGGGAGGCGGTTGCCGGAAATATCGGCTCTGAAAGAAGAGCCGATTACACTATCGTCGGTGATACTGTAAATATTGCATTCCGGCTACAACAAATAGCACATCCGGAGCAGATACTCATTGGTGAGAATGTGTATGAGTATGTGAAAAGCCAGATTGATATATCAGAACCTTTTGAGACGGCAATAAAAGGCAAAACAAAACCAGTAAAGGTCTACCCCATTAGATGATTGCTATCTAATGTGGTGTCCCATAAATCTCCTAAGGGGTTGAATATAAGTGAACGAAGCGAATTATGCCAAAAAGAACTGACATAGAAAAAATACTGCTCATTGGAAGTGGGCCAATCGTTATCGGACAAGCATGCGAATTTGATTACTCGGGGACTCAAGGATGCAGGGCTTTAAAAAAAGAGGGTTTTAAAATAATTCTTATCAACTCCAACCCGGCAACCATAATGACTGACCCTGAGTTCGCGGAGGCAACATATATAGAACCGCTCACCTTTGACTTCGTCGAAAAAGTAATCGCTAAGGAAAAACCCGATGCGCTCTTGCCCACTCTCGGCGGACAAACCGCACTAAATTTGGCTATCGAGTTATACGAAAAAGGCGTCTTAAAAAAACACAAAGTAGAGTTAATCGGCGCCAATTATGATGTCATAAAAAAAGCCGAAGATAGAGAACTTTTTAAAAAGAGCGTTAAAAGAGTGGGTTTAGATGTGCCTGGATCTGCACATGTTAAAACACTCTCCGAAGCGAGAGAAATCGCAAAAAAAATAGGATTTCCAAATATCATCAGACCTTCCTTCACCCTCGGCGGGGGCGGGGGAAGTTTGTGCTTTGAGGAAAAAGAATTTGACGAAAAAGTTTCGCGGGGGCTTTCAATGAGCCCAATCAATAAAGTCCTCATCGAAGAATCAGTCATTGGATGGAAAGAATACGAATTAGAAGTTATGCGGGATAAAGCTGACAATGTAGTAATTATTTGTCCGATTGAAAATATCGACCCGATGGGTGTTCATACCGGCGATTCAATCACCGTTGCTCCTGCCCAGACGCTCTCCGACACAGAATACCAACAAATGCGAGATGCGTCTATAAAAATCATTAGAGAAATTGGCGTTGACACCGGTGGCTCAAATATACAATTTGCAGTTAATCCAAACGACGGGCGAATGGTTGTGATTGAGATGAATCCGAGAGTTTCTCGCTCATCTGCACTCGCCTCAAAAGCCACAGGATTTCCAATTGCAAAAATTGCGAGTTTGCTTGCCGTTGGATATAACCTTGACGAAATAAAAAATGATATCACGAAAAAAACTCCGGCGTCTTTTGAACCCGCTATTGATTATGTCGTAGTAAAAATCCCACGATTTACTTTTGAAAAATTCGTTGATACCGACCAGACATTAGGTGTATCAATGAAATCCGTCGGAGAAGTGATGGCCATGGGTAGAAATTTCAAAGAGTCGCTCCAAAAAGCATTAAGAGGTCTGGAAATAGGCAGATACGGACTTGGCGCCGATGGATTTGGACAGACAAAAACCATAGAACGTCTCTTAAAATTATCCGACAACTCAATCGAAAAAAAAGCATATCTCGAGTTGGTTAAATACAAACTGAAAGTTCCAAACTGCGATAGGATTTTTAATATAAAATACGCATTGCAACTCGGTTTATCGGTCGCTCAAATTGCAGAAATTTCTAAGATAGACAAGTGGTTTATTGAACAAATAAGAGAAATTGTAGAGTTGGAAAATCAAATTAGTTTAGAGTTTAGAGGACAGAGGACAGAGGTCAGAGGTCAGAGGTCAGACAAGAGAAAAAACTCACCTCTCATCTCTCAACTCGTTAAAAAAGCGAAGCGGTATGGATTTTCTGATGAGCAAATCGGTTACCTGTCAGGAAAAAATGAAGATGAAATCAGAAACATGCGAAAAAAATTTGGAATTGTGCCATCATATAAAATGGTTGACACCTGTGCAGGTGAATTTGAATCGCAAACTCCTTATTTTTATTCAACTTATGAAGAAGAAAGCGAGAATACGAGCCACAAGCCACGAGCCACGAGCCACAAAAAAATAATGATATTAGGTGGTGGGCCAAACAGAATCGGGCAGGGGATAGAATTTGACTATTGTTGCGTGCATGCGGTTAAAGCGTTGAAGGGGTTTGGATTTGAAACAATAATGGTCAACTGCAATCCCGAGACGGTCTCGACCGATTATGATGTTTCTGATAAATTATATTTTGAACCACTCACCTGCGAAGATGTTCTCAACATAGTTGATGTAGAAAGACCTTTTGGCGTAATTTTAAACTTCGGCGGACAGACGCCTTTGAATTTGGCAAGACAACTGAAAGCGGCGGGTGTGAATGTTTTGGGGACATCTCCGGAAAATATAGACCTCGTAGAAGATAGAATTCGTTTCGGAAAACTTCTAAAAAAACTTAAATTGCCTCATCCGCAATGGGGCAGCGCCAAGACATATGATGAAGCAAAAAAAATAGCTGCAAATATCGGCTATCCTGTAATTGTCCGTCCGTCTTATGTGCTTGGCGGGCAAGCTATGGAAATCGTCTACGACGAGCCATCTTTGAAAAAATATATTGAAACGTCGTCGGAAATATCCGAAAATAAACCCGTCTTTATGGACAAATTTTTACAAGACGCAAAAGAGTGCGATGTTGACGCTGTTTGCGACGGAAAAAATATTTTTATCGGTGGTATATTGGAACACATTGAAGAAGCGGGGATTCATTCGGGTGATAGCGCCTCTGTTTTGCCGCCAGTAAGTTTTAGCCCTCAAGTAATGAAGTCGCTGAATGACTACACCAAAATTCTCGCA
Source organism: Ignavibacteria bacterium (assembly GCA_041694835.1). Lineage (GTDB taxonomy): Bacteria > Elusimicrobiota > Endomicrobiia > PHAN01 > PHAN01 > JBGFRZ01. Next base: position 1,034 of record JBGFRZ010000085.1, on the reverse strand, counting down.
CTCTCGGCCAAAGTGTTGGGCCCCGTCAATATACAATATGCGATTAAGGATGAGAAAGTTTATGTTATTGAAGTGAATCCTCGAGCGTCACGGACACTTCCATTTATATCAAAAGCGACTGGAATTCCTCTCGTAAAACTCGCTGTCTCTTGCATGCTCGGCCAGCATATCAATCTCTCAGCCTATCAACCTCTCAATCTGCCGTATTTCGCCGTTAAAGAGTCCGTTTTACCATTTAACAGATTTTTAGGGACGGACGCCGTTTTGGGACCGGAGATGAAGTCAACGGGTGAAGTTATGGGAATTGACAAGAGTTTTGCTCTTGCCTTTGCAAAATCGCAGCTCGCAGCCGGGACGATGCTTCCTAAATCGGGAAATGTTTTTTTAAGTGTACAAAAAACAGACAGAGAAAAAATTTTACCTATTGCAAGGGGATTGAGCAAATTAGGATTTAAACTTCTCTCAACGGATGGAACGGGAAAATATCTTGTCAAAAATAAAATTAAAATAAAAATAGTAAAAAAAATCAGTGAGGGGCGCCCCAATGTTGTTGACCTTATAAAGGGTTCAAAAATATCTTTGCTCATAAACACACCATCAGGAAAAAAAACATCTCTTTCCGACGGATACATTATCAGAACAAATGCGACTATCAATAAAATTCCAATAATCACAACTATCCCCGCGGCTCTTGCCGCTCTTGACGCAATCAGAGCGCTTAAAAAAAACAATGTTAATGTAACACCGATAAAAAACTACTGGCCTTCCCATAATGATAAAATAAAATTTTAACAGCGGGGCAATCTGTCTCCAACTGCTTTTGTCGGGGATTGCCATAGCAGATTGTTGTTGCCGATTTATCAGTCACACCACAGTTTCCAAAGGTAAAAATAGATTTACCTGGATATCTAACCTATAGAGGTAATTACAAAGCATTGGTCCTACGATACACCAGGGTAACCTTCAATGATTTTAATTTCGTCATCAGTTAAACCGTAAAGTTTGTAAACCATCCGGTCAATCTGTTTTTCGTA
>JBGFRZ010000022.1:0-2519 GCA_041694835.1 Ignavibacteria bacterium | reverse complement strand
CTCTCATCTCTATCCGCTATTCGTCATCCCCTATCTACAACCTCTGCTAATAAATCCCCTCGGCGATTGAATTTATGTATCTATCTAAACCGTCTTTGATTTTTTTCTCCGACATGACAGATAGTTGATACGAATCGAGTTCCTCACCTGAAAATGTCGAAAAGTGGTGTATGTGGTTTTTCTCGGTTTTTTCGCGGACGGTGTCATCGTGGTATCTTAAAAAATCATAGCCAGAATACCTTAAGAATCTGAGAGTACACCCAAGCACTATGTTCGAAGGATTCCTGGCATACTCCAAAAGCTCAAGGGTTCTTTTAAGCAGATTATATTTTTTGATGTTGGTATCGTAAAACGGCGTCAGTTTCGCATAAAGTTTTAGACAGTAAAACGCCTTTATGGTTCTTTCGCAATTTTTTCTGATTTCCGAAAAATTATTTATCAAAGCGGCGGATGTGACTTTAACATGCGAGTAATTTTTTATGACATATACTATAAGCTCAGATTCGCTTAATGGCTCGGTCGAATAAAGAAGCTTCGCTGTACTTTTGATCGCGCCGGGAGCAACGGCGGAAATTTTTCCGAATCTTTCTGTATATATAATGAGGGATTTGTCGGACTCCCGCACTACAACGCTATCTAAAACAATTCCTTTCGTTTTTTCGTAATTCATCGGGGATGTCGGTCTATAAAACACTGATTAGATATTTTTCAGTTGTGGCAACAGGAACTGCGCTATCTTAAAATAAACGATAAGCCCTGCAACATCGACAATGGTCGTGGTAATCGGCCCTGCTAGAACCGCTGGATCAAGACCAACCTTCTTTGAAATCAAAGGCAGGGCTATTCCGGTTAATATGGCGACTAGTATCAATGCCATCATGCTTAGTCCAACCGTCATAGCAAGAAAAATTCCCTCACCAATAAGAAAAGCCCTGCCGAAGGCTACTATGCCGACCAACAGAGACATTACAATGGCCGCTGTCAATTCTATATTTATTATCCTTTTCACATTTGAAAGGTCAACGTCTCCCGTCGCCAAACCTCTTATTATCGTTATTGAAGTCTGTGCCCCCGCATTTCCGCCTGCGTCAAGAAGCATCGGTATGAAAAAAGCAAGTGCGACAACCGTCTGAATCGCCAGTTCAAAAGCCTGAAGAACCGTCCCGGAAAGAAAGTTCACGGCAAGCAAGAGCACAAGCCATCCGGCCCGGCGGCGGACCAACTCGAAAACCGTTGTGGTTTTGTAGCTGATTATCTCGCCGCCCTCATGCGACATTTTTCCGATTTCATATATTTGTTTTGTATTGAGCTTCTGTATAATGTCGACTACATCGTCTATGACAATTATGCCTATAAGTATACCGTTTTCATCGGATACGGGAGCGCATGTGAGGTCGTATTTTGAAAAGAGGTTTGCGACGTCATTTTCGACAACATCCGCAGAAAGCGTAATCACACCGACAGAAGACATCGAATCTTTTATTCTGCTGTCCGGAGGAAGGGCTATAAGCCTTCTTAACGTAAGACCGCCGAGAAGTTTTCCGTCCTCATTTGTAACATAGAACGCATATAAATTTTCTACTTTCCTTGAGCGACTCAGACGTTGAATTCTGTCGAGCGACTGTTTTACCGTCATATCCGGCTTCAAATCTATGAAATCGGTGTTCATTAAAAAACCCGCTGTGCCCAACGGATATTCCATCACGCGATTGACTTTATCCACTTCATCGGAGCGCATCAACGACATAAATTTTTTTCTCTGTTTGTTCGATGCCTTCCAGAAAAGCTTTGCTTTATCGTCAGAAGAAAGCTCGTCTAGAAGTTTACCGGCGAGCTCTGAGTCTATGTTGTCAAGCATAAACTTCTGGTGTGGTACGTCCAACTCCTCGAAAACCTCTATTGACTTTGAGGGAGAGAGAAGCTTGAATGCTATCCTTCTTTCTTTCTCGTCGAGATTTTCCCACAGAGCGGCTATGTCGACGGGATGTATTGAATCGAGAAGTTCTTTAAGTCCGCCGTAGTTTTTATGTTCCAAAAACTCCTTTATCTCGGGAAGAAACAGCGCCCATGATTGAATCGCTCTTTTATTCATATTGTCTCCATTCGCTTCGCTTACCCCGGTTAAACCTGAGATTCACAACGTTGAGGCGCCGTCTACTTTTTTCTTTTCAACTTTATTTTCTTGATGCGCCTGTCGGAAGCTTCCTGAATTTCTATTTCCCACTCGCCCCACAAAACGCTTGAACCTTCTTTTGGAATTTCCCCAAACAGACTCAATGCCCAGCCTCCTATGGTCGAGAAATCGGCATCGGGTATGTTTATCCTAAGCTCGCTATTCACATTGGATATCGACTCTTTTGCCTTCAAAAGATAACTGCCGTCGGGAAATCTGACTATGTTGGACTCCCTTATATCGTGTTCGTCCCATATCTCGCCGACAATCTCCTCAACTATGTCTTCTATGGTCACAAGTCCGGTAAGTTGACCGTGTTCATTGACTATAAGAGCCATGTGGAAAT
>JBGFRZ010000053.1:0-52653 GCA_041694835.1 Ignavibacteria bacterium | reverse complement strand
GGCTTCACTCGTCCTTGGGTTACTTGACTCCGAACGAGTTTGAAGCCAACTATAAAAACAATCTCAATGCCTTGTCAGCACAATACTAATTCTTTTGTACAGTCAAAGGGGTACACCCCACACTATCGCTTTTAATTGCTATTAGCGATCCAAAAGATAAGGAAATTTTAATAAAAATTATCACCAATCTTTTAGAAGGATAACTATGCTTTATGAAGTTTTTAATTCGCTAAAAGAAGCTCACGGAGAGGATTATTTTACTTCTCGGATTGATAATGAGATAGTCCAAAATCTCAATCCAAAGTTTGAGTTAAGAGAATATCAGAAAGAAGCGTTGGGCCGATTTGATTTTTATTTTGGAGATTTTCAAAAGAGAAAATACCCGGCGCAGCTGCTTTTTCATATGGCGACGGGTTCCGGCAAAACACTGGTTATGGCCGCCAACATTTTACAACTTTACAAACAGGGCTACCGCAACTTTATCTTTTTTGTGAACAGCGTAAACATCATTGAGAAAACAAAAGATAACTTTCTAAATCCTTTATCTGAAAAATATCTTTTTGCGCCCAAAATTAAATTCGGCGAAAAAGAAGTTTTTGTTAAAAGGGTCCAGAATTTTGAGGCGGCAAGTTCGGAAGATATAAATATCCTTTTTACAACTATTCAAGGATTACATACCCGTCTGAATTATCCAAGAGAAAACGCTTTAACTTATGGAGATTTTAACGACAAGGAAATTGTTTTGATTTCTGACGAGGCACATCATTTACAGACAATAACAAAGAAAGGTAGAGAAGAAATTGAATTAGAAAAAAGCTGGGAATATACAGCCGAGAGAATTTTTAAAAGTAATTCCAAAAACATTTTACTGGAATTTACCGCTACGATTGATTTAGGCAATCCAAATATTGCTCAGAAATACGACGATAAAATTATTTTCCGGTATGACTTGAAGCAGTTTCGCTTGGATAAATTTTCAAAAGAGATAGAAGTTTTGCAGGCCGACTTGGAGCCGCTTGATAGAGCTTTGCAAGCTGTTATTTTGAGCCAGTATCGCAGAAAGATAGCCGAGAAAAACAAGCTTTACTTAAAGCCGGTTCTGCTTCTCAAGTCAAAAAGCATTAAGGAGTCAAAAGAGAATTATGACAACTTTTTAGAGAAAATAAAAAGTTTATCTTCAAAAGACATTCAAGAAATAAGCTCGCGATCAAAGGGAACAGATTTAGAGAAAGCATTTAACTATTTTCAAAGAGAAAATATAAGCCCTGAAAATTTAATTAGAGAACTACAAGAAGATTTTGCCGAAGAAAAATGCATGCTTTTGGATTCTGAAAATGTTGATGAAGAAAAGCAGCTGGTACTTAATTCTTTAGAGAACAGAAATAACGAAACAAGGGCAATTTTTGCGGTAAATATGCTTAACGAGGGTTGGGATGTGCTAAACTTGTTTGACATTGTGAGGTTATATGATACCCGAGACGGAAAATATGTTCGCGGAAAATATAAGCCCGGCAATACAACAATGGGCGAAGCCCAGCTTATTGGCAGAGGAGCGAGATACTTTCCATTTCAGCTGGATGAAACAGAGGATAGATATAAAAGGAAGTTTGACGATGATATTGAGAATGAAATGCGAATTGTGGAAACATTGCATTATCACAGCGCGCACAACCTCGACTATATTAGCGAAATAAAAAGCACACTTAAAGAAATTGGCATTATACCAGAAACACACGTTCAGATGGATTTGTTTATCAAGCCGGAATTCAAAAAAACCGAGTTTTGGGAAAATGGAGTTGTTTTTATAAATGATAGAGTAGCAAATCCAAGGACAGAAATTTTTAGTTTAGATGACGCAAAAATCGGGCAAAGCTACCCCTATAAATTGAAAACCGGAGAGGTCAGAGAAGAGATTATTCTGGCTGAAGGTGAAGAAGCAAAGCCGGCAAAAGCTGTGGCGCGCAGCAAAATGAAATATAAACTTTCTGATTTCGGAGAGAATATAATTAGAGGTGCGTTAGATAAATTTGAGTTCTATAAATTTGAAACATTAAAAAAATATTTTCCTCACATTAAATCGGTTAGAGAATTTGTTCTATCTTCTAATTATTTGAGTGGAGTTGAGATAGAAGTTTCGGGACCAAAAAATAAGTTAAACAAACTAACGCCAATTGAGAAATTGGAAATAGTTTTATTCGTGGTTAAAAATGTAGCGGAAAAAGCGAGAGTTAATACTTCGGAGTTTGTAGGTACTAATCTATTTAAAGCCAGATTGCTGCAACAGGTTTTTAAAGATAAGAAAATCAAAATAGATATTGACGAAGTTGAAAACAAAAAATTGAAAGATGTTAATTTAGCTGAAAAAGATTGGTATGCCCAGAATGAATTTTATGGCACAGATGAGGAACAAAAATTTATCAGTTTTATTGATGGATTTATAGAAAAGTTAAGACAAAAGTATTCAGATATCGCTCTACTTCGTAACGAAAAATTCTTTCAGGTATTTGATTTTGATGAGGGCAGGCCATTTGAGCCTGACTTCATAATGATTTTAAAGGAAAGAAATAAAGTTATCAGCATTTACCAGATTTTTATTGAACCGAAAGGCGATCAGTTTAAAGATAAACAGAGGAGATTTGAAAATTCTAAAGAAGGATGGAAACAAGATTTCTTGCTAGAATTGGAGAATCAAGCAGACACAGATTTAAAATTAGAAAATAATCACTTTAAGCTGATAGGTCTACCCTTCTATAACGAAAATTTGAAAAAAGAATTTGAAGAAACATTAGAAAAGAAAATACTTTCTTGAACTATGAATTCGCTTAAAAATATCGTAAACAGCAGTAATAAAGAGGGAGGGGACAAAAAGCGAAAAACATCACTGAGCAAACAATATCTCTCGACAGCGATGTCATAATAATTTATGGCCTCAATGGGTCAAGTAAAAGTAGTTTTACCGAAGCTTTAGAATGGCTTTTCTTTAGTGAAATATCTAGGCAACGGCTATCACGATGAAATCAGAATATCAATATGAAGAATATCTACGAAATTTATATTACAGCAGTCCTGATAACCCCTATTTGTGAGACGGAGCACTGGAAAGTTAAAATGCAAGATAGGGTCTTCCTATTTGAGAAACGTTGCCCACTGTTGCCGATTCTCTGATACGATAGTCGGCAAAAGTAAGAGGTCTGAAGAAGTTGTCCGTAAACTGAAATGTTCTTAGATTATATTCGATTTCCACAGTGTCAAGTGAAAATGGCACCTGGCGCCTGATAAAAGGTCTTATTGTAATATTTCTTCGCTGCAATCTCGGAAAACCCGTCGCAAGAAAGTCGGTTATTTCTTGTCTTGCGACCGCATCAGAGACGCGTCCCGTCGATATAAGCCACACCCCGTGTCTCGCCGCTTGTACCAATCTGATTCTAACCATCAAAACCTGTGTAAGATGGACAATCCCCACAAAAAAGATTGGTATGACTATAAGCGAGATTACAAACTCAACAAGTGTCTGACCTGAGTTCTTGCTCGTCCTGTTTTTCATTTTTAATGGAAATATACAGGATTATCCCCGTGGCCAACCCCAAGAGTAAGATTTGTCAAAGAGGCATTGAACTGTGGCCACCAACTTTGAATTCCAATGCCTTCCCACCATCGCATCTCGGAGACTCTTAAAAAGCCGCCGTTATGCACCATGGCGTCCGGTCGGACATCCAGCCAGACCTTTGCTTCGGACATCGCCTGAACTCTCGTCCTGGATGCTCTGATGCCGGTAAAAAGCGCTCCTGCAAATGGTGTCGGAGCGGTGACATATGCCCTGTATCTGACACGATGTGGCGGCTGCGCTCTTAGTAAAGATGGCTCCCATCTTCTGACATACATAATGGTTCCCATGCCTGCCCGCAGCGGCGAACCCGGAAGCGGAATCGGCACACCTGCGACAGTTACGATTCTATAAACCCAGGGATTGCCGCGCTGTGCCTGAAGTTGAAGCGATAGACGTGTCGGAGGAATTCCGAGAGAAACACCTTCAGCGCCGTTTCTTCTTGCTGCCTCTCGTGCGCCCCACAAAACAAAGCCTCCCGAACCCGCCCGGACAGCCGCAACAAGAGCACTTCTTGCCGCTCTAAAAGCTGCCAGAACATTCTGATTGACAAAATAACCTTCGCGGCCAAGCATTCTAACTCTTGTAACAAGACCGTTCATAAGAACATTTGCTCTCGCGATATTATTCAAACTTCTTGCCATTAATCTTGCGGCGGTAAGTGATGCCGCATCTGAGGCGTTTTGCATTTTTATCCTTGTATAAATTAGCTCGCCTATACTGACTACCATAAATGAAAACATTGAAAGGACCAATATGGAGAGAACCACAAGCACCAGCGATTGGCCTTTTTCGCGCTTCAATCTATAAAAAGTATTCATAGTTAACTGCTTCCCGCGGACGGAAGAACTGGCTCTTCCATAATTCTATAGGTTGCTCGCAGTGGTATTCTCGTCATAAGCGGGGTATATACGAAAAATGGCCTGTAAAAATACCTGGCCTCCGCTATGATAACCCTGACGGGGTTTTGCGAACTCTCGGAGAGAGAGACACCTATGTAGTTGTTGGAAGAGACGTTGCGGCGACTGATTGTAACTCCGCCAAACTCTCCGTGACTTCCCACTACGCCGATTGTTCTTGTTAGAAGTATTGTGGCTGCCACAGTGGCGTTTTCTCTGACGGCAGCCGCTCGTGCGGCGGCTTGGGCGGTGTCATGAAGGACGAAAACGCAATTCGCTATCATAGCCATGTCCATAACCGCGAAAAGAAAGAATAAAAGCAAAACAAAACATATGACGGATTCCACCATCGCCTGACCTTTTTGTTTATTTTTTAGATTAGAAGGAATGTTTTTTTTGCGAAGAAGCTTCACGGAAATATCCCCGCTGTCCCCGTTCTGGCGGAGCGCATTCTGTTGTAAAACATAGAGAGCGCCCTCGAAAAGAGATTATAACTTCCGGCGGCCACAAGAGCGCATAGCATCACCACAATGATGTACTCCGCCAAACTTTGCCCTTTATTCTGACGATTGAACTGCAAAACCGCCATAAAACACCTCTCCCCCCCTGAAATGGTCAGCATATTGCCACGAAATCCATTTTCATTCTACCACAATTCTTTGCTTTTATCTTGCTGCACTTTTAACTCTTTTTGCGGCGCTGTTAAACGCATTCTTAATCGTACCGCCAAAGAACTGAACCGCCACATAAGCAAGAATTGCTATAAGAAACACGAGGAGTATATACTCCGTCATACCTTGCCCTCTTTCATCTCTTAAAAACATATCTCATCACCTCCTTTCCGCTGCCATTTTAGAACTATCTAATTCTATCCATTCCCGGTTCTCCAAGATATAGGGATTGCACCTTTCTGTTTGCGCTAAGCCATCTATTTCTGACGGCAAGACCGAACTGCTGAACACCCAGATACGCTATTAGAGCTATCAAAAACAAGACAAGAATATATTCTACCATCCCGGCGCCATCAGCGATAGTATCGTTTCTTACACTTAGAGATTTTTTCACCTTATTTCCTCCGCTATCATTCTTACAAATGAAAAAAAAGTGGTTGTCAGCGATAGCCCAAGCAATTGAAGGGTGATTATCGAAGACAGCCCGACAAGAAAGATAAGGAAAAGATATTCAACTGCACTTTGCGCACTTTGTGAAGAAAGACTCTTGTAAAACACAATAATTATATACCAAATTTCCAAGACTTTGTCAAGTTTTTTTTGAAAAAGATAATTGACAAACTGATAAAAATATTGTATAATCTCAACACTGAAAGACACTCGGATTGGAGGGAATTATGCATAAAAGAAAAGCCCTGATAATTTCAATCGTCCTCGCTCTTTTTGCCGCTGTTTTGCTTCAGGCATACCTGACAAGTCTTGAAAAAAAGTATAGAATGGGCGCTAGACCCATAGATGTGCTCATTGCCAGGGGATATATCACGGAAAGGACTCTTCTGACAGAACACCTGGTGACTTCGAAGAAAATCCCCGCAGAACACGTGGCTCCTAAAGCGCTGACGAATGTAAACCAGCTTTGGGATAAAGACGGACTCTATATTTATTCCACAGTGGTCCCCCTGGAACAGGGGGAGCAGATTACTACGACAAAGTTAATCACGCCGGGCAGGGTTTCCGGGATATCCGTGATAGTGCCCGATGGAAAGAGGGCGATTACTATTCCCATTGACGCCGTAACCGGTGTTGCAGAATTAATAATGCCAGGCAATAGAGTCGATGTGCTTGTAACCCTTGAAGCCGAACCCGGCGACCCCTCAAAAACAGTGACACTTTTTCAAAATGTTACCGTTCTTGCCGTCAGGGACTCAATTATGGGCGAACCAAAAAAAAATGAAGTCGATTTAGAGCAAATGGAGATGGGGGTTATGCCCGAGGAAGTTGCCCCGACGGTAACGCTTGCGTTGTCACCCGGTGAGGCGCAGATTCTTGCCCATGCGCTCGGCTCAGGGGTCATAAGGCTTACGGCCAGAAGTTTAGCAGACAACATGATATCGTCGCTTACTCCATCAACAAGGGGGAGTTTGCGATAGGTTATGAGTAGCGGAATAGTTATATCCATCATAGGAGCGAAGGGCGGCGTGGGACAGACGCTCACGGCCATAAATCTTGGAGTCGCACTTTCGCGTGAAAGAAAAAAAGTGATTCTTCTTGACGCCAATCTCGCGCTTGCGGGTGAGATATCTTTGCTTCTGAATATCAAACCGAACAAATCGCTTCTCGACCTTCTTACTATTATCGATAAACTGACGCCTCATCTGGCAAAAGGCTATGTCATAAATCATAACTCGGGGATTGATTTCCTGCCAGTAGTCAACGACTTTTCAGAAGCGGGCGCCATTTTACCGTCGCACATCGAAAAAGCGGTGCAGTTTTTTCGCGAAGTTTACGATTATACCATATTGAACATAAGCAAAAATATCAACGACTTCAACATAGCTGTCCTCGACCACACCGACATAGCTTTGCTTGTTACCGTTCCCGAACTAGCTGCGCTCTATCACACAAAAAAGATTTGGCAGAATTTCATAATGAACCATTTCCCCACGCAGATGCTGAAAATATTGTTAAATAAGCAAAACATCAATTCGGGTCTCGGCGAAAATCAAGTCAGCGAGTATATTAAACAAAAAATCCTCTGGAAAATTCCTTACGACCCGGACACCTGCGTTTTGTCGATTAACAAGGGTGTGCCGGCCGTCATTAACTCCCCTCGCTCAATTTACAGTAAGGCAATAACGGACCTCGCCGGTTTTATCATACAAAACAGCTCCGATGGCGGGGCGCTTTTTTCAGGTCTCCGCCAGGTTCTGGAGCAAACACGGAAGGAGCATCAATCAGAGAGAGAAAAGAAAGAAAAGGCTCAGCAGGCGACTCCGGGGCACGATGATAAAGCGATGCCATCGCTTTCCCGGGTTTCGGCCGATGTAAAGCTCAAGATATACGAAAGACTTGTAAAAGATATGAAGGAAAAGAGGCTCGAGCTGTCCGATATGACAGATCCCGTAAAGATAGAAGAGAACAAGACGCTCGTCAGAGAAGAAATAGAAAGAATCCTGGATGCGGAGGTGTCAAATCTGCCGTCAAGGTTTGACAGAACACTGCTTGTCCTTGAAGTTCTTGACCAGGCCCTGGGACTTGGACCACTTGAAGATCTGCTTAAGGATCCCTCGATTACGGAAATAATGGTCAACGGAAAGGACAGAATTTTTATGGAACGCGCAGGGAAAATTTTTCTCTCAAACAGAAAGTTTTCGAGCGACCAGGAACTGCTCAATGTAATTGAAAGAATAGTGACACCGCTCGGACGCAGGATAGACGAGGCATCCCCCCTTGTCGACGGCCGTCTCAAAGACGGCTCCAGGGTGAATGCCATAATTCCGCCGCTCTCTCTTGTTGGACCGTGTATCACGATAAGAAAGTTTTCGAAGGAAAAACTCACTTTTAACGACCTTATCAAATTCGGTTCGCTTACCCCTGAAATGGTCGAGTTTTTGAGGATATGCGTGCGACTCAGAAAAAATATTCTGATATCAGGCGGCACGGGTTCAGGAAAAACCACATTATTGAATATACTCTCCGGATTCATCCCGCCAAATGAAAGGATTATAACAATAGAAGATGCCGCCGAGCTTCAGTTGCCGCAGGAACACTGGATCAGACTTGAGTCCCGCCCGGCGAACATTGAAGGGGCCGGCGAAATAACCATAAGAAGGCTCGTTATAAATTCTCTTCGCATGAGGCCAGACAGAATAGTCGTCGGAGAATGCCGCGCAGGCGAAGCCCTGGATATGCTTCAGGCGATGAACACCGGCCATGACGGTTCTCTTACAACAATCCACGCTAACACTCCAAGAGAGTCACTCGCTCGTCTTGAGACGCTTGTCCTTATGGCCGGAATGGAAATACCCATCCCCGCGATAAGATCGCAGATAACCGGCGCTATTGATATTATTGTCCAGCAGGCGAGGTTATCAGACGGGACGAGAAAAGTCACGGCGATAACTGAGATCACGGGTATGGAGAGGGAGACAATAACATTATCCGACATCTTTGAGTTTGAACAAACGGGCATAGACGAAAAAGGCAGAGTGCTCGGGGACTTAAAAGCCACAGGAGTCGTTCCATCATTTATCAACGAACTAAAAGCCCATAACATAGCATACGATATGGCGATTTTTAGCAAAGCGTGAACTCTATGCAAATAGCAGGTAGTAGGTAGTAGGCAGGGGATGACAAGAGCACAAGTTTTGACTTATGCACTTATTCTAATCAAGAGGTTACGATGAAAAACTACTTTTTTCCTTTGTTTTTAATTGTGTACGCCGGGTTTTTGATTTCAGGGTGTAATCAGAAAATAACATTTGAAGGCACCGTATATAACCGCGCCTTGTCTCCTGTTAGCGGTGCGACCATAAAAGAAAAAATATATCCTGAAAAAACAACGAGCGATGCCGCCGGAAAATACAATCTTACGATAGAAGTGCCCGCCGTCGTGGGGTATCCGACAGCAAAATCATATACCATAGAAGCAACCTTTCGGGGCACAACGGGTTCAAATGATGTGATGGCACGCCCGGGTGAAACAGTATTTGTTAAAGATATAGTAATAAGCACGTCGACGCCGTAATAAACTTAAAGAGAACAATAACAGATTAGTCCATAGTCCACATTTCATAGTCAATGGATTCATAATTTTATATCGGGGACAAGTACGATGTTTTTTATTTTCGGTTTGATTCTAACCGTAATTTTTGGTGTTCTTGTGTGGAGGGTGAGTTACCCGGTCATTGAACGTATATATCTTTTTCTGTCATCGAAAAAGTTTAAGGAAGAACATCCCATCACCAAAATACGCGACATGCTTTTTTTTGCAACCGCAGAAGGAAAAACTCCGGAGGGTAAAAGAAAAAGATTGTTTGTTATACTTGGTTTTTTTGTGGCTACCTTTATAATAACCAGGGCAAATCTTTTTATCTCTGTGCTTTTTGCCAGTGTCGGCTATTATCTGCCGGTCATCATCAAAAAATACAAGGAAAGTAAAAAACTTCAAATGATAGACATGCAACTTGCCGACGGACTTGTGCTTGTCACAAATTCCCTCCGCTCGGGGCTTTCTTTTTCACAGGGGCTTGAAGTTCTCTCGGAGCAGGGCCAGCCCCCGTTGAAGGACGAGTTCAAGGTGGTTGTAGACGAACTTCGTCTCGGTCTGGCGCTGGAGGATGCTCTCAATAACCTGAGCGAAAGGCTGAAAAATTCCAGAGAGATGAAAATAGCCATCACGGCAATAAACATAGCGCGCGAAACCGGCGGCAACATGTCTGAGGCGCTTGAGACGATATCGGAGACGATGAGAAAAAGAAATGAGATGTTCGGAAAAATATCGGCTCTGACGGCGCAGGGGCGTCTTTCCGGGATTATTGTGACGGCCCTCCCATTCGGGCTTGGTCTCGTGATAAACCTGATAGACCCGGTGATGATGAGGCCGCTTTACACAACGTTGCCCGGCTACTTTATTATCCTCTTTATTATGTTTCTTATCGGAATCGGGTGGCTTCTGATAAAAAAAATAATCTCGATAGATATATGATTTATTCACTTTTGATAACCCTTTTGAGCGCCGGCGCCGTTTTTGTTTTCGTCAGGGCGTATATGCCTCATGGAGAGCAGCTCGATATAGCAAGGCGCCTCGGTCTTATGAAAAAGGTGAGTGCCGGAAAAGAGTTAAACAAAATTTCGCAGTCGGTTCTTGCTTTTCTCGAGTACAGGATTTCCAAATTAAAAGGTCCGGGCATTGATAATGTCAGGAAAAATATAAAGTCAATGCTCGACATGGCCGGAAATCCAGCTGGTGTGACTGTTGACGGCTTCGTGGCTTTATGCGTTTTAGCCTCCTTTGTTGTTACAGTGATATCTTTTATGTTCTTTCAAAGATTCGGACCTTTCATAAAAATTTCCTTTGGCGTGGGATTAGGGATTGCCCTGCCTTATTTGTGGCTTAAAGGTCTTATAACGAAAAGACACAGAGCAATTATAAGGACTCTCCCGGATGTTTTGGATTTGATAACGCTTTCGATGGAAGCCGGAATAGATTTCAACGCCGCCGTCTCAAAGGTGACTGCCAAGTCCAAAGTAACACCGCTCATCGAGGAGTTAATGCTGATGCAGCAGGGCATCCGTCTTGGACAATCCAGGGTTGTTGCACTGGAGGATATGATCAAAAGAGTAAACAACCCTGATTTTACCGCCGCGATAACAAATATTATACAGGCAGAAAAGATAAGCTCTCCGCTCGGTCCTGTGCTGAGGATACAGTCCGAGCAGATGCGTATAAAGAGATTCCAACTTGCGGAAAAGCTGGCGCAACAGGCGCCCATAAAGATGTTATTCCCTCTAATTTTTTGCATCTTGCCTTCGATTTTTCTGATGTTGTTCGCTCCGCTGTTCTTGAGGGTTCTTGGGACAGGTCGCATGTGGTAAACTAGTTTAGAGAATAGAGGATAGGGGACAAGTTTAGAGTTGAGAGTTTAGAGACACTACCAGACATCTCTACACTCTCAACTCTAAACTCTCAACTCTTGAACTCTCACCTCTCGTCTCTTGTCTCTATTTAGTGTCCCTCAATTGCGCCAATAAACCCCGCCATAACGCATGGAGTAATTGTCGGACAAACATGAACATTGAAAAATGAAGATACGCATAGGCATCGTAGCGCGGTTGATTATTTTCCTTGCCGTGTTTTTCTCCGTCATATCACTGGGCGTTGCCATTTTTGTTTTCATTCATTTGAGGGCGACACTTGTTGAAAAGAGTCTCAATCAGGCAAAACTGCTTACAGAAACATACGCTATGGCGGTTTCAGACGCCATGGAGATAAAAGACGACATACTGCTTATATCCTACATGGACCGTCTCAAAAAAATTCCCGACTGTCAATACGCGATGATAATTAACCAAGAAGGAAAAGTGCTTATGCACACGGATTCAACAAAAGTCAGGGAGAGGCTTTCTGACACGACAACTCTAAGAACCCTTGAAGCCGACGACACTTTGATTCAGGAAATTTACAATGGTGAAAAAATTTACGACGTTTCATCGCCCGTGCTCATAAACTTTCGAAAAGTCGCTGTGCTGAGAATCGGATTCAACATAGAGAGTGTTTCAAAGCAGATGGACAACTACAGACAGCAAGCCACTCTTATACTGATATTCATGCTCGCCCTATCGGTAATAGGTGTTTTCGTATCCTCGTTAAATATCTCAAAGGGCTTTTCGGATTTGAACGCCCTTATCGAGTCGGCCGCCAAGGGGAGGATCAGCGAGAAAATAAGGTTCGGCAGGGATGATGAAATATCTGACATCGCCGCTCAAATACAAAAGACAATGTCCGAAACGAGAGCGATTTGTGATTCCTATGAGAACAAGATAACGTCTATGGGCAAGATGAAAAATTATTTCATAACTGGCTTCGCGAAGTTTTTTTCGGAGGGACTTATAGTCCTTGACGATCAGAACAAAGTAATATACATAAATTCTCATGCGATAAATTTAATTTCTGTCTCGGATGATGTCGTGGGAAAACACATACTTGAGATAACCCGTTCATCCGAGATTATGAGCATGCTCTCCGACGCAGAAAGGCAGCCGAACACCATACTAACCGAGACTTTGTCGAGTTTAAGCGCCAGGATATCCATATGCACGATGACCGATAACCTTGAACGGGAAAGGATAGGGACAATAATTGTTTTATCATAATATGAATTTACTTTTTTTATTTTTTATCCTTTTTCTTGCCGCAAGGTCAGGCTCTTCCCAGATTGTAATATCGCAGGTTTCATTTGGCAGTGAAAAATCTGCAATAGACGAATATGTTGAGATTTTTAACCCTTCTTCAAATGAGATAATCAATGTGTCGCTCTGGAGATTGCAATACAGGTCCTCGCGCACAACCCCATGGAGGACGCTCGCCGTAATACCCGAAGATACATTCATTCGGCCCAAAAGTTTTTATCTGATCGCTTCAAAGAATTACACGACTGTAAATGTTAGACCAGACCTTGTCGGTAATTTCGGATTTGGAATTTCAAGCGACAGTTCTCTCAGGATTATTGATTTTGAAGAGATTGTCATAGACCTCGTCGGCTACGGCCCCGATGCCCCCGAGTCGGAGACACGACCGATAGAAAAAATTTTAGGCGAGGTCATAATAAGAAAGGATCCGTTAAGAGACACCAACGACAACTCAAGAGATTTTAGAGCGCAAACACTGCGCGCGCCAAGAAATATGGGGGGACTTGCCGAGGTCGCACGACCGGTTCGCGCAGAAACGAAACAGGAAAGTATTGAAGCGGCGCGCAAAGAAGAAGCCAAGGATATCGCTATAGAAAATAGGAGTGTGCGAGCGGAACTTCTTCTTGCTGAAGCCAAACACGATTACGGGAGCGGCAGATGGTTGAGCGCTTACGAAAAAACCGAGAAAGCATTGTTTATTATACCCGATAATATGGCGGTTCGCTCGTTTCAAAACAGAATGGTCACAGAAGTAAAAAGAAAACTCGAGCGGGCGACGCTCGTCGGAGTTGACGAATTCTATGGGAAGGCGTTTCTTTTTTATGTGCGGGGAGATTTACGGAGCGCAGTAAATGAGCTTAGAAAAATTCTTGCTCTACAACCAAGGCGCATAGAGGCGAGAGAGTTTTATGCAAAATTCACGAAAACGCTGGCCCCAAAAGGAGAGCGGCAGCAAGAAGTGACAATCGAGATAATTGATGACAGAATAATTACACCTAAAGAGCCCAAACGTCCGAGGAGAGCAAGACCTGACAGAAAAGCCACACCATCTATCGCTCCAAAAGAGCAAGTTGACAAACCTGCACGCTCGCTTGAAAAAGCAGAAGAATTATACGAAAAAGGACTGCACGAGTTTGCCGAAGGGCGACTTACCGAAGCTATCAAACTCTGGGAGCAAGCACTCAGATATAACCCCGAGCATACGCGAGCCCAAAGAGCGCTCCACCGCGCCCGCAGGAGAATAGAAAGATAGAAAGCGAATAGCGAATAGCAAATAGTAAATAGTGACTGGCGACTTGAAAAACGAGCAACCATCAACGAGCAAGAAGTAACGAACGAGAAGCAAGATGATAGACATTGTCTTTTGGATTTTTCTTGTAGTGGTCATTTTTACTGATATAAGGTACAAAAAGATATACAACTGCTCAACTTTCACCGTTGCATTTTTCGGTATTTTTTACAATACATTTTTACAGGGTGTAAGCGGCCTGACAAACAGCTTAATAGGCCTTGTCGTCGGACTTGCACTCCTTGGGTGGGTTTACAAATTGGGAGGATGTGGCGGCGGAGATGTAAAATTCGTGGGCGCTGTCGGGGCTCTCATGGGATATGAATTTGTTGTCATGGGAAGCATTTGGGGATTTATTCTCGCTGGAATTATCGTGAGTTTTTTGCTGATAATAAAGAAGCAGTTCAAGTCGACCTGGGGTAACACACTGGAATTTTTAAAACTCTTTTTTCTCACAGGTTTTAAGCAGATGTCTCGTAATCCCATGAATGTCGATTTGCCCTACGGGGTGTTTTTGTCTTTTGGGATGATGGCATACAAACTATGGGGCGGTTGATAAATACTACTAAAAACAAAGTGATATCCACTGATTTAGAGATTGCCTCTGGTTTTTTTGAACGTTTAATAGGATTGATGTTCCGCGGAAAAATGGAGCGAGACGAAGCAATAATCATAACAAAATGCAACTCGGTGCACAGTTTTTTCATGAAGTTTCCCATAGATGTTATTTTTCTGGATAAAGACAGACGGGTCGTAAAAATCGTAAAAAACCTGCAGCCGTGGAGGGTTACGCATTTTGTAAAAAACTCGGAAAATGTTGTGGAGTTGGCCGCGAGGAACGATTTGGATTCTTATTTTTCTTGCGGCGATATAGTCAAAATTTCACGAGATCCTTAAGGATTTCATAAGAGGGATGTATGATTAAAAAGAACCTTGTCTTTATGTTTATTTTCTTCTGCGCCACAATCGCCCATGCGCAGGTGCCGAAAGCGATGAGCGAAGATATGGGCGCCGAGGAACTGACAGCCCTTAACGAAATAAACAAAAAAAGGGCCCGACTTGTTCAGATATCGGCAGAAATAGTCGAAATCCGCACAAGAAAAGCAAGAGAACTTGGAATCAAATGGATAGATAGGATTGAGACGGGTGAAATTTCGTGGTCGGTGGATGCACGTGTCCCGATGGTCTTGCCGGAGGTTCCGTCGCTTTTTAGATTAGGCGAGTTTGCCCGCTGGACAGCAATAAGAAATGATATTAGATTTTTGACGGAAAGGGGCGCCGCAAAGATTCTTGCAGAGCCACGACTTGTGACTAAGAACGAGACCAGCGCGAGTGTCATGGTCGGAGGCGAGGTTCCTTACGCAATCGCTACGGCGATGGAAGTTTCAATTGAGTGGAAAGAGTACGGTGTAAAACTTGATATTCTTCCCACTATTGTCGGAGAAAATCAAATTGGCATTTCGTTCTATACGGAAGTAAGCGACCTTGACCCATCGCTTTCAATTACGATTGGCCAGGCCACCGTTCCTGCGATGATAAAGCGTCGCGCCGCTTCAAGTGTTCTTGTAAACGACGGAGAAGCAATCGCTATAGCGGGCTTAACCAGAAACCTTACCGAAGAGTATCGCGCCGGCATACCGCTTTTAATGGATATACCGCTGCTTGGATATCTATTCAGTTGGCAAAAGAGTCGCGACGAGAAAACCAACGTTGTTATTTTTATAACGCCTTCTATAGTCAAAGAAGGAATCGGGATAGAACGACTTCCGTTTTAATGCTGATTGCCCGTGACTCGTTGCTCGTGGCTGGTAGTTTATCGTTAGTGGCAAATTGTAGGGGGTAAATAGTTTCCCTACATACTACTGTTCTGTTAAGTTAGTCCTTGATAATGCTACCCTACTCTCATTGCAACCACGAGCACGAAAAATCCCCCTCAATCCCCCTTTACAAAATGGGGAATATAGGTGAATTCGTAAATGAAGAAGATCTAGAAAAGCTTCGCTTCCCCACTTTAATAAAGGGGGGGAGGGGGGATTTGGCGGGAAGCCCCGCACAATAACTGTGCGGGGTAAACTCCGCTCAAGGGGATTTACAAAAATTGTCACCCCTGATGTTGAGCGGTTCTCGCAATGACAACTGCTATCAATAACTTCTGTCACAGAGAACTACTCTACAATGAAGCGATTTTTTCTTGCGGTCTTAATACTGATGTCTTTTATCATCGCCACCGGTCCCCTCCATGACCCGGATTTGTGGTGGCATATAAAGACCGGCGAGATGATAATTGCAACAGGCTCTTTTCCGACAAAGGATGTCTTTTCCTTCACATCGCATGGGAACAGGTGGCGGGCATACTCCTGGCTGCCTCAGACGATATTTTATCTAACCTCAAAATTTGGGTATTTTGCTCTCATAGTTTTAAGGATTTTCATACTTTCAATAATTTCAACGATTTTGTATTTTTTCATCGGAAAAATAATAAATAATTCACAGTTTGCCGCCCTCGCTGTTTTTTTGGGATGGGGCTCGTCATATCCCGTCTGGGAACTGAGACCTCATATATTCTCATTTTTATTTATCTCGGCCGTTTGTGGAATTTTGGCGCTGAAATACATTAAATTAAAGGACATAACACCGCTTCTTCCTCTGATTTTTCTCGTCTGGGCGAACTCTCATATTTACTTTGTCGTCGGCATTTTTCTTGTATTCGCTTTTATTTTAATCCAATTTATCGAGAAGAAAAAAATCGACTTTAAACTTTTGGCGCTCTTTTTTATATGTATTTTAGTAACGTTGCTCAATCCTTACGTGCTTGGAATATATTCGCAGTTCTGGGAGCTCGCAACTCACTCCTGGACATGGTCATGGGTAATGGAGATGGAAAGGCCGTACCCATGGGATTCGCAGGTATTTGCTTTTTGGATATTCGTATTGGCGGCGATAGTTTTTGTTTTCGTTATTAGAAAGAAAGTTTCTTTCCTCCCGCTTTTTTTCGTGTTTTTTCCCCTTATGTATTCTCTGACGGCATTGAGGCATATCGCATTTTTCCCGCTTATATCACTTCCGTTTTTTGGGGTGCTTCTTAGAAATTCAGGGGTAAACCTGCCTCCGCCGAGCGTATCCATTTTTATTAAACGCTTTTTTATATTCACACTTGCTGTCGTCTTTTTTTTCAGGTTCTTTTCCGACTATGTTACCCCTATCGCTAAAAGCGTTCCCGTTGGAGCATCGGAGTTTATAAAAGAAAGGAAGCCCCCGCCTCCAATAGCCAATTTTTTCGACTACGGCGGATATTTTATTTACAAACTCTGGCCGGAGTATAAGGTGTTTATGGACGGAAGAACGCAGGTCTTTAGCAGAGAATTTTTGGACGAATACGCCGTTTTGCTGTCGCGAGAGGTGGATTTGGAAAAAGCCGTAGAAATATTCAGAAAATACGGAATAAATACTATAATATGGCCATCGGAGCACCCGCTTACTTTATCGCTGAGCAAAGAAGGTTTCCGTGCTATTTACAGAGACAAGACGACGGTAATTATGGAAGGAACTCAGTTGCGGAAATAATCGCATCGCAGGAGGTTTTATGACACAGGAATCATTTGATTATGCATCCAGAGAGCCGATTGAGGTAATTATCTATCTTGAAGACTGTAAGATCAGAGGCGTAGTGTATCTTCCGCCGGGCGGACGGCTCAGCGATTTTATAAATGTCGCAAGCCGCCAGTTTATTCCTGTTTCAAGCGCAGAGGTTGAATCAATCACGCCGGGCGTTGAGTGGTCTTATGAGGTGGATTTTTTGAACCTTAACAAAGACTTCATCGTCTCGATGTTCCCGGTTACAGCGTATAAAGGACATAAGTTATGATAAAATTCCCCGAGGATATTTTTTACGAATGTACCTGCTGCGGGGATTGCTGCAGCAGAAACTGGCGGATAGATGTGGAAGATGAAAAAATAGAAAGCATAGAGAATCTCGCCAGGAAACACGGCATATCGGAGCCGGTTGTAGTCGAACCTGTTTCCAAAAACCGCGCACTAAGAATAATTCCAAAAAAAGGCTGCATTTTTCTGACTGAAAAAAACCACTGTATTATGCACATGGAACTTGGCCCGGCCGCCAAACTCTCAATGTGCCAGACATTCCCCTTCAAGCCCATTCAAACACCCAGCGGCCATTTCATCAGAGTTTCGTTCGCCTGCACCGCCGTAAGAAAAAACAAAGGCCGTCTTGTTGGCGATTACTTGAACGATGTTGAAAGATACATCGCACAGGGCGTCTGCGCTGGAGATTTGAGTTTCCCCGTAAGTTTTCACGACGGAGTAAATATAGACGAAAGCACGTTGCTTTACTTAAACGAAAAGGTAATTCTGAAAAAGTTAAAGGAAGCGGGGATAAACAAAACATATCTTTTTGAAATATGGAACCATATTTGGTTGATGTTAAAATACGCACTTGAGAATGGAGCATCGGCAATAAGTCGCGAAATTATAGACAAAGCGATTGAAAAGAATACCGTCATTGATTTTGATTCACAGGCGTCCTCTATAAAGAGAAATATGTATCTCGCTATTTTTATTGGCTATGAGTTCGTCGGTCGTGAGGAAAAATCGGCGTTTACAAAATTAAAAAACCTGATAAATTTAGTAAGAAACAAGGGTGACCTGAACTCAAAGTACGGAAAACTGAAACTAATAGAAATTGAAAAAGTCAGATTTATAGAGGACAATCCGGAAATCAATTCGTTTTTATGTCGTTATTTCAAACATCTGCTCGAGGCAAACTGGCTTTTGATTCGGAGCAAGGATATAGCCTGGACGCCCACGGTCATAAACTCATGGGCACTGGTGACGCTTTTTTACTCACTGATTATATGGTTTGCAAAGATGTTTGCTTACCTAAGAAAGAGCGGCGAGGTGGCTCTCTCGGATGTGGATAAGGCGATGGCTATTGTTGAAGTAGATTATGTTTCGCATATCTTGCGAAAATGGCTGTTTTTGGATAAGCAAATATTCGCGCAGATATTTGAGCATCTTACTAACAAACCTAACTTTGTTCCAACGATTTTAATGGATTAGGAAAAAAATATAACAAAACTATGCCGCAAAATGGTTTCATTTTCATCTACATCACAAATCCTTCTAAGGAAAAGGCGAAAGATATCGCAAAACATCTTCTCGAAAAAAAACTCATCGCTTGCGCCAATATTTTTCCGATAGAAAGTTTATATTGGTGGGAAGGGAAGATAACAGAAGATTCAGAGGCCGTGCTTATAGCAAAAACGCTCGAAGAAAATTTCGAGGCGGTGAGAGGGGAAATCGAGAAAATCCACCCTTACACTATTCCGTGCGGAATTAAGATAAATGTTGAATCGAACGAAAAATACTTCAGCTGGCTTAAGGGCGAGGTAATCCCGCATCCTTCGTTGGGGTGACAAAAAATAACGCAAAACTTTTCCTGCATTTTCCAAACTATTCTTACGAAATGTGCGGGATAAAACTATCGAACATTTGTTCGAATTTTCCTTCTGAAAAAACCGATTTATGGAAATCGCGCTTTTAATCATAATTCTGATTCTATTCGGCGCCGGGATTGGTCTCGCTTTAAGAAAAAAAACTGAGCGCCTCGACTCCGTGCTGCTTCTGAATCAACAAGTGGAAAATCTCAGGAATCAAAACAATGAGAGTTTTTCAAGATTAAGCGAAAACATAAATAGACAACTCGAATCCGTCGTCTCTAACCTTATAACTTCTCAAAAAACCATAGGAGAAAGACTTGAGGGCACGAACAAAGTTTTCGCCGACATCAGTAAAAATCTCGGTTCACTTGAAGCCGCGACAAACAAGGTTTTTGACATCGGCAAAGACATCTCGAGCCTTCAGGAAATCCTGAGGGCGCCAAAACTCAGGGGAAACATTGGCGAGTTTCTGCTGGGCGACCTGCTTTCACAGATTCTTCCTTCAGAAAACTACACCCTTCAATATAGGTTTAACTCCTGCGAAATGGTGGACGCCGTAATCCGATTGGGGCAGGGGATGGTTCCCGTCGATTCCAAATTCCCGCTCGAAAATTTCAGAAAAATGCTTGATACAATTGATGATGCCGAAAAAAAGTCATGTCGAAAAAAATTCGCTTCCGATGTCAAAAAACACATAGACGCCATTTCTTCAAAGTACATACTGCCGGACGAAGGCACTTTCGATTTCGCACTAATGTACATCCCTGCTGAAAATGTCTATTATGAATTGATAATAAAAGACGAAAATAGCGACGAGGATAACATCTCTTCCTATGCTCTGTCAAAAAGGGTCATACCAACTTCTCCTAACTCTTTCTATGCCTACCTTCAAGCCATTGTTCTGGGGCTGAAAGGAATGAAGATAGACCGCGATTCAAAAATAATCCTGCAGGAACTCCAACGGCTAAAATCCGAGCTCGGCAAATTTTCAGAGGACTTCGATGTGCTCGGCAAACACCTGAACTCGGCCAGGAACAAATACGACGATGCCGCTAAAAAGATGGAGCGATTCTCTGACAGAGTCAATACAATAGGCGAGAAACCGGGGGGAAGACTGACATCTGGCGATGTATAAATCCCTTCAGTTAAAAAAATTGGCTCTTCTCCAAATGTTGTTGTAACATTGGGTAAAGATTTTGCAATACCGCTATGATGTGTGTGGGGTTAATTGTCTGACTATGTAGGGCTCACTGACGCTTCGCTAAAATTCACCACAGAGGCACCATGAACACAGAGAAAAAACTTTACCACGAAAGCACGAAAGTTAGAAATCACGAAAAAAATAATCCACCCATTTCCCCCTTTAATAAAGGGGGATTTAAGGGGGATTGTTTCGTGTCTTCGTGGTTCAGAGTTTTAATAACACGGAACTCACATCTCCGTCGGTAATTTCTCTGTGATACTTTCATTTTTCCCCGTGTCTCTGTGGTAAAAGGTTTTATTTTTGTAATAAACTGCAAGGTTTTTGCGTAAAAATAGCAAAAAATCGTGCACTTTGAGCGCTATTTTTGTGGTTTCAGTTGTTTAATTCCCGTCGTAGTGCTTGAATTTTTAGCATTTTAGCGTAGCGTCAGCAGACCCTATGTAAAAACAAAGTATTTTCGCTCATTCTCGTCCCGATAAATCGGGACTGCGAGGTAATCAAGTGTTCACACTTGATTAAACCCGCTCAAACACTTTGTTTTTATACGCACAACAAAAAATGGAGAAGACCCGAAAAATTTTGAAGCCCAAAAACAATTTGATATAATCTCTGAAACGACCGTCCGAAATTATGAAAAAAAAAGGTTTTGCATTGATTGTGTCCGCCCCATCAGGCGCTGGCAAATCGACAATTTGCTCTAAAGTCATAGAGACTCTGAAAGATATCGCCGTCTATTCGGTTTCAACGACGACAAGGCCGCCGAGAAAAGGGGAAATCGACGGAAAATCATATTTTTTTGTCACAAAGGACAAATTTAAAAAACTCGTAGCGAAAAAAAAACTTCTTGAATGGGCAAATGTCCACGGCCATTATTATGGAACGCCGAAGGAATTTATCGCCAGACAAATAGGCTTGGGAAAAGTTGTAGTATTGGACATAGACGTTCAGGGGGCTATGAAAATAAAAAAACTGAACCTTCCGAACACGGTTTTCGTATTCATAATGACGCCGACATTCCGAATACTGAAAGAACGTCTCATAAACAGAGGGTCGGAGGACTCTAGAGTGATAAAGATGCGACTTAAAAACGCCAAAAACGAACTACGGCGTCTAAAAAACTATAACTATCTTGTGATAAACGACAAAATGGGAGACGCCGTCAAAAAGATGGTCGCCATAATAACCGCTGAAAGATTGAGGATAAAAAGCGAAAACTGACGAGGAGATTTAAAATGACAAAAAAGCCAACGCAGCCGGATTTGAAAAAAACAGGGGGGCAGATATCGAAGTATGACATTGTTAAATACTCTTCAATTTATTTCAACCTGCTCAAACAAAATCCGGAGTTAAGCAAGCTCTCCGTTTCCCAACTGATTCAAAAAAGCGTAACGGATATACAGAAAGGCGAAATCACTCCAGAAGAAATACTCGAGCAACTTAACAGTAAAAAGCAGTCGGATCTTTCTAATACGGAAACTTCGCGGGAAAAAGAAACTACGGATAAAGAGACAGAAAAGAAAACCGAACAAAAAGGGAAAAAAAGCAAAAAATGAAGAAAAACATCATACTGGGCATAACGGGCAGCATATCGGCGTATAAATCGGCCTACCTTTTAAGATTATTCAGGAAGAACGGATACGCGATAAAATGCATACTTACCAAAGCCGGGAGTAAATTCATAACAAAAACAACCCTCCAGACGCTTTCTTCCGAGAAGGTTTATATGGATATGTTCTCGGACGACTTCAAGGAAGAACATATAGCGTTATCGAAGTGGGCCGACCTGATACTCGTCGCCCCGGCTTCATGCGACGCTATATCAAGGATAGCGTCGGGAAGATGCGAGGATATTTTATCAGCTGTCATAATATCGAGCAAAAGTCCCGTGGTATTGTGTCCCGCTATGAATTCAAACATGTGGAAACATCCCGCTACAGCCGAAAACATAAAAAAACTAAAAAGCTACGGTTACAAAATTATTCCCCCTGAAAAAGGTAAGCTTGCCTGCGGAGACGAGGACATTGGCAGGTTGCCCGAAGCCGAGAATATTTTTAAAGCGGTAAAATCCTTCCTTAAATGAACCTGTCCCGCATTGTAACAAGAGAAAAATTATCGAGAATGTTTATTTGAGGCATGGCAGATGAAAAAAAGAAAATTTCTGATAACGGCTGGGCCAACAAGAGAATATATGGACCCGGTCAGATTCATCTCTAACGCTTCGTCGGGAAAAATGGGCTACCTGATTGCCGAAGAAGCGCTGAAAAAAGGAAATATTGTAACGCTAATAAGCGGACCAACTTGCCTGAAGCCGCCTTTAAAAACAAGGGTTATAAGCATTATATCAGCCGAGGATATGCACAAAGAGGTAAGAAAATGCTTTCCGGAGTGCGATGTTTTTATATCGTGTGCGGCGGTGAGCGACTATAAACCTCTTAGATTTGAAAAATCAAAAATCAAAAAAAGCTCACAAGTTATGACGATAAAACTCGCTCCGACAAGCGATATATTAAAATCAGCGACCGAATCAAAAACTAAAAAAGGTAAAATCATCGTGGGATTCGCACTTGAAACCGAAAATATAATCAAAAACGCCCGAAAAAAACTCTATGAAAAAAGTTTGGACATCGTCATAGCGAATCCGTCCGAATCGATGGAGTCAGACAAATCGGAGGCCGCTGTCATTTTAAAAAACGGGGAAATCATAAAACTAAAAAAATCGCCGAAGAAAATCATCGCAAAAAAGATATTAAAAATAATCTCCGATTATGCAGATGGAAAAATCGATTGACGCATATATAAACGCTTATATAGATGAGCAGGCAAACTGGGGTGTTGGATATTTCTCTATGAAGACCGAAAAAACGAAAAAACAGGTTGTGTCGAAAGATTCGAACAAATGTTCGAATTTATCGTCTGAAAAACAAAGGGGAAACACCGAACTAAACAACCTGTACGAAAAAATCAGGAACTGCCGCAAATGTCCGCTTGGAAAAACGCGGCTGAACTTCGTCTTCGGTGTCGGAAATCCATCTTCTCCGCTTATGTTCGTTGGTGAAGGTCCCGGATACGATGAGGACCGCCAAGGTGAGCCATTCGTCGGGCGGGCGGGACAATTATTGAACAAAATAATCGAAGCGATGAAATTAAAAAGAGAAGATGTTTATATCACAAACATAACCAAATGCCATCCTATGATTGACCCGACTAACCCGGAAAAAAGAGGCAACGACCGTCCCCCGACGAAAGAAGAGATGGAAAAATGTATGTCGTATCTTGAAAAACAGATAGAGATAATCGGCCCTAAAGTAATCTGTGCCCTCGGAAATACCGCAACCCAAGGGCTGCTCGACACCGAAGAAACCATAGGCAATCTTAGGGGGAGGGTCATTGAACTGAAAATAAAATCTCTCAACATAAAGATGGTCCCGACATATCATCCCGCAGCACTTTTGCGAAATCCTGCCTTAAAAAAATATACATGGGAAGACATCAAACTCGTGATGAAACTTTTAAACGAGATTTAATCTCTCCGACTACAACTTCAACTTCCCGAAGAATCTGTTGTCAACTATTTTGAAGCCGACCATAATTTTCCGCAAAATTTTTTCTAAAAGCGCGAATTTTTATTTATACCTCTGAGTTATCGCCCTTATAATATCAAGCGAATCAAAAAAAGCATCCGTAATCCCCGGATCAAAATGGCCGCCCGATTCTTCTCTTATGATTTTCAGAGCTTCCCGCTCGGAGAATTCCTCTTTATATGACCTCTTTGATATAAGTGCGTCATACACATCGGCCACAGCCACAATCCTTGCCATAATAGGAATTTCTTCCCCCTTCTTCCCGTTCGGATAACCCGCCCCGTTCCACTTCTCGTGATGGTTAAGGGCGATTTCAGCCGCCATCTCATCCATCTCGGATTGTCCGTCCTCGAAAAGTTTCGCACCCAATGTCGTGTGATTTTTCATCATGTTGAACTCGTTCTCGTCGAACCTGTCGGGTTTTTTCAGTATGACGTCGGATATGGCAACCTTGCCGACATCATGAAGCATCGCCGCCATTCTCAGGGTGTCCTTGTTTCTTTCAACCTCGTTTTCTTTCAATCCTTTCTTTTTAGCCCACGCCTCATAGATTTCTATGGAATACGCCCCGACGCGGTTCACGTGAACGCCTGTCTCATGCGGGTCCCTAAGTTCAGCCATGCTTATCATTCTTAAAATTGTCGTTCTTACAAGCTGCGCCCTTTCAATCGCGGTGGCGGCTATATTCGCGAAGTGCTTCAGAAAAGGCTCATCTTCCGGGCGGAAAGAAACAATTTCACCCGATTCGCTTTTCGAATTTATCAACTGAAGAACGCCGATTATCTTGTTTCTGCTCGTTTTAAGCGGCGTCGTGAGCATCGATTTTGACCGATAATCAGAAATTTTATCGTAATTTTTGTCGAATAAATAAGGTCGGTCGGTCGGAATCGAATAAACATCGGGCGAATTCAACGTCTCTCCCGAAACCGCTACATATCCCGCTACGGATTTATGATTTATTGGCACGGTAAAAGTGGAATATATCAGCTTCCTAGAGGGTGGCAGTCTTTTTATGAGCGTGTCGTTCTGAGCGCATCTAAAAAGGAGCGTGTTGTCGTCTTTTATGTAAATAGAGCCGGCGTCTGCGTTGAAAAACTTCCTTGCCTCAAGAAGGACTTTCTCGAGAAGCATGTCCTCGTCCCTCACTTCAGCAAGTTCAAGCCCGGCAGAGATGATTTTGTAAAGTCTGACTTCTTCGCTCGCCATACCTTAATAACCTCATACAATTAGAAATTATAGCATACTAGTGCTCCGTCTCGCAAATAGTTGAGCATCTTGGTTCGTTAGATTTGAGGGCAGTTCGCCCCGTTAGATAATTGATACCTAACAGTGTTCATTCCATTCGACTTTGAATATCTAACGGGGTGAAAGGAACGACGAGTGCGGTGTAGCCGCAGTGCTACATAAGCGAGGAGTGACTTAAGAATGCCCCAAAGATGACGAACCCCGAAGGGCACGGCGCTTTTGGGCTACAACTTCATCACTCGTCGCTCACATACCACAGAGGGTATGCTTCACTCCTCGTTCTTTGTTTCGCCTCAAAATCACCTGTGCAAAATGTCAATTATTCACGAGACGGAGCACTACTATAGAAATAATCAAAAGCCCTCAATCAAGCGATGTAAAGCATGTGAGGTTTTTAACCGGGATTGACAATCTAGTGCTATTTTTGTATACTTTGGCAAGAATGGGAGTTAAATCACGAGACGGGAGGGAGCATTATGAAGAAGTTGCTCGCAGTTTGTTTGTTGGCTTCAATGTCCGCGGCGGCTTTTGCGGACTTCAGCGTCACATCCGTAAGAATGCAGGGCATCAATCCCAATCTTGTCGGTATAATTGAGGACGAGTATTCCGACCCTCTTTCAATAAACCCGGCTGATTTGCTGAATGTCTCCGGCTACAGAGTTTTTACAAATTTGTCAAACTTATATGGCGGAGGCAATTTGGGGGCTGACAGAGCTTTTGGCGGCACAACTACCGGTGGGATTGGTTTGAACCAGTTTTTATTAGGTGGTTTCGGCAATCCTTTAGGCGACATACTCCCAGATTCCCAAATGGGACTACTCTATAATTCTGGTTCCAATCTGATGGGGGCGATTAATACTCTTGGGTTCACAGGCGATAGAAAGTTAGACACGGTCACACAAGGTGATACTAATAACGATGGTGACTACACTGATGTCGGCGACTGGACAAGGGTTGACAATCAAAGGGCGAATCGCGAGATTTCAACTTTCGGCACTGACTATAACGCATTGTTTTCAATGAACTTGCTTGGCTTGTTAAAATTTGGAGCTAACATTTTTTACGATGATGCCGACATAAACGGCAACCCTTCTTCTGAAGAACCAATCACAGGAAGTCATTATAGGCGGTTAACCACAATCGGAACTCCTTCCAATATAGTGACGACCCACAACTATTCATTAGACGCTAAAGAAACAAATAAAAATTCAACAATTAGGGCGAATTTAGGAACTCGCTTTAGATTGTTGGACGATAAATTGAATGTCGGAGCGGTTTTAGGTATCGTTTCAACCTCAAGGCAGAGAGTCAGAGCATCAACCGCCAAAGTCAGCATTGACTTATCCCAAACTGCTGGTGCAATACCTGGAGACCCCATAACCGCTGAAGCCACAGCGGTTGACGGCAATCTGGTTACACTTCCCGGAGGATTCGGACTTCTTCCAGGAGCCGTCACGAATGGTTTTGATTGGACGGGCGGAATGAATTGGGGGGGGTTCAGTGCGCTAGGATGGTTGGGAATAACCGGCAACGAAATCGGCACGGCAAAATCCGATGGAACAGGCATAAATATAGGAGCGGATTCTTATTATAAATTAACTGATGCTCTTAAATTGGTGGGACGTGTCAATATACAATCTGTCCCACAGAAATTAACCGGCGCTCTCTCACTGCCATATTCCAATGTTTATTTTTCAAGTGCAGCAAATGTTGCCGGTGGGCGCTCAAAAACCACGGAAAATGACAACACAACCTACTCGGTGTCAGGCGATATAGCCAACAATACGGTTGGAATAACTCTCGGCGGAGAAGCTGAACTTAAAAATAATGTAACGCTTGGATTTGGAGCTATTTACACAATGGTAACCGCTAAAACCGACGGGGGTTATACAAGGTCAAGAAAAGATGTCTCTACTTTCGATGGGGACAACGACGGAGAAGTTGTCAATGATACGAACGATCCTTTAGATACAGATAACCGCACAACAGTTGAAGATACTGACACCGCAACTTTTGTGAATGAAAATAAAACAGACACGCTTCAAATACCCATCGGACTTGAAATGAGAGTTTGGAGGAAATTTTCAACGAGGTTGGGTGTAACACATCAAATTCAAGCCGCAAAAGCAACAAATACTACAAAAGTAATAAATGACGGTTTAATTAAAACCACTGTCGAATCCAACGGAGTCGCTCCCGTTACTTATGAAGGCACCGGAGCAGGTAAAAATACGGGGCAAGAAACAACAACTGTGACCAACAGCATAACGAGAACCACGCAGTACTACTATGGCATCGGTTATGATTGGTCTGAAAATCTGTCGTTTGATATTCTTGGTGTTTCCGGCATGGGTTCAGGGGCTGGAATACTTGACCTCGCTTCATGGAGAATCAGCGCAACGCTTAAATTCTAAACTAATTGTATCCGTGTTTCCCGATATTACTTTCGGGGACAGGAATAATCGGTTTAGAGAGCAATTACAGAAGCCCCGATGAAAATCGGGGCTTCTTGTTTTTACCCCTCCGCCCCCTCTAACCCCGTAGGCACCCCTTATAATCTTATCGTTGTAGCGATACAATTGCAATCGCACATTGTTGCCGGGTTTAAAACTCTTCCCGCTTTCCGCTTCCCGTTTTTTTGGTTTATTTTATTGTTTTCGGAGAAATTTTTGATATAATCTATCAATCAAATAGTTTTATTAGTCAAACTACAAGAAAAATAATTCTCGTGTTAAAAAGACACGATGTATAGAAAAATTAAAATTTGATTTTTTGCGTCCGTAGCTCAACGGATAGAGCATCTGCCTTCCGCAGAGGAGCCTTTATGCGAAAACGAAACGCATAAAGTGGACGCGGCTGTATGCAAGGACACCCCCGATATATCGGGGACTATTTGCAGGCAATCTTTCAATAAAGGAGGTGAATTTGCACCACACAAAACACAAAGCGGATATAGGATTGGCAAAAGTTATTGCCGACCTTATCTCAAAAGGGCATGTGCCATGTCTGCCATTATCAGAGCATTAACCATATGATTCGCTTTGAAAAACCTTCTAACAATCAAAACAAACAGGTTAAGTGGGCAAATTCATATCTTGTTATTGGAAGCGAGTCCTCAGAGACTATACGCCGCGCGCCTGAAAAGGTGAAGACATAGTCCAGACCACAACTCCGATATCAGGGGCTTGTCCCCGAATGTTGCTATCGGGGGCTGAAGTAATTCAGAGTGGTAAGCTAAGCAGAGGGTTACAGGTTCGATTCCTGTCGGACGCGTTCAATATAGTATGTAGTATGTAGCAGGTAGTAGGTAGGGGCACCGTCTTACGGTGCGTAAGAGTAGCGGCGGGATTATATCCCGCAAAATGTTCGGCGAATAGTAAATAGCAATAGGCAATAGGGAATAGAGATGAGAGATGGGGGGTGAGGGGTGAGAGAATAGCGTATAGTGAATAGCAAATAGCGAATAGTGGATGGTGACTGGAGGAACGAGCCACGAGCCACCGCTGCTCTGCTGCCCTGACTTGTGTTCTTGTGCCCTTGTGCTCCTGCATCCTGTATCGGTTCTGAACTCGTCTCTGACCTCTGTCCTCTGTCTTACTGATTACCGATTACCGATTACTGTTTTAACGGTGGTTGTAGCTCAGCGGTTTAGAGCGTCCGGCTGTGGCCCGGAAGGTCGCGGGTTCAAATCCCGTCAGCCACCCCAATTGGGGAGTTAAAGAGTTTGGAAATTGCAGAGTTGTGGAGTTTGGGAGTTCGCTTGTGGCTCGTGGCTCGTTCCTCCAGTCACCAGCCACTTTCTTTAACTCTTAAACTTTTTGATAAGTTTGGCGGCTTTTCTAAACGCCCGGGAGCGGTGACTGACTCTGTTTTTTTCTGCCATGTTCATTTCAGCGAATGTTTTTCCTGATTTTGGCTCGTAAAATATCGGGTCGTAACCAAAACCATTATTCCCCCGCGATTTCGTGGTTATATAACCGCTGCATTTCCCCTCTAAACAGTATTTCTTGCCCGAAGGCGAACAAAGGCAAACAGCGGTTTTAAATACGGCTTTTCTTTTTTCCCACAAAACACCCTTCATAAGCCCTAAAACTTTTTTTACATTGTCAAGATAACTGCACCCCTGACCTGCAAATCTCGCCGAAAACACACCGGGAGCGTCTTTAAGATAATTTATTTCAAGTCCGGTGTCGTCGGCAATACTCCACGAATTGAATTTTTTTGCGGCGGTTGAGGCTTTAACGCGGGCATTTTGCGAGATGGTTTTTCCGTCTTCGCAAGGGGCTTTATACGAGCGCGGCAAAATTTTGAGTTTGATGCCTCTTATACTGAGCAGTTTTTTTATTTCTTTCGTCTTGTCGGGATTTTTCGTGGCAAGAATTATTTCTTTTATCATCTGAGTTCGCTTTAAGAATTAAGTTTTTTTTACCGCTTAATATTTAATTCTTAATCCTGTTTTATCTGCGTCTATCTGCGTCTAATTGGTTTTTTTAACAGATTAACACAATTTTTTTCAGTGCATTCCGTGTCTATCAGTGGCTATTGTATTTGTAAATCCATATTCAATTTAGCGAGTATCTTTTTTTGTTTTTTGATTACCTCGCGAATTCCCGAAGATGCCATCTTTAAAAGTTCGTCCAGGTCTTTTTTGTCAAATGTCTCACCTTCTGAACTCCCTTGAATTTCAATAAACTTATCCTTACCATTCATAACTACATTTATGTCGACATCCGCTATGTTGTCGACTTTCGCAGAAAGGTCCAGTATTTTTTTCCCGCCGGCAATCCCCGCACTTATAGCGGCTACATAATTTTTCAAAGGATTTGTCGCGAGAACCTTTTCCTTCAAAAGCCGTTTCATCAAAAGCATCATCGCCACAAATCCGCCGTTGATTGCCGCTGTCCTTGTGCCTCCGTCCGCTTGTATAACATCGCAGTCAATCAATATGGTGTTTTTGCCGAGTTTTTCCAAATCCACAGACGCCCTCAAAGAGCGTCCTATAATTCTTGAAATTTCTTTTGTCCTTCCTGCCGAACTTGAACGTTGCCGCGCGGTTCTTGTGCCACCTGCCATAGGCAGCATCGAGTATTCCGCCGAAAGCCATCCGATTTTTTTCTCTTCGCAATGAGGAGGAACTTTGTTGAGTTCGACGGAAGCGACACACAAGACTTTCGTGTCGCCCATTGAAATTAAACACGACTCGGGGACATTTTTCAGATAGCCGATTTCAAACTTGATTGCTCGAATTTTGTTCATTTAAACTCCTATGAAAGCAGCGAATAGCAAATAGTGAATAGTAGATAGTAGATGGTAGATGGTAGCGAGTAGATGGGGCAACTGCAAACTTTTTCAAACCACAATTTCCTATCTACTATCTACTCGCTACTTCTCCTTCTAAAGATATTTGAGATTTTCGGCGATTTTTTCCATTTTCGATTCGGTGTCAGAGAGTTTGTTTTTTGTGTTTTCCACTTCCGCTGGCGGAGCCTTTTTGACAAAGTTTTCGTTTTTTAATTTCACCTGAATGGTCGAACGAAATTTTTTCAACCCTTCCAACTCCTGCTCAAGCCGTTGTTTTTCTTTTTTAATGTCTACCAGACCCTTAAGGGGTATGAAAAACTCTATTCCCGAAACTACTCCGTAGGCGCATTCCGTCGGGTTGACTTTTAAGGCGGTGATATCCCCAACTCTCGCGAGTTTCCTTATATAGTGGCTATCTTTTTCTATCCGTTCGAACAATGTTTTTTTGTCGGTTTTGAGAACAAGATTTACAACGACCGAAGAGGGCACTCTCATTTCCTCTCTTACGGAGCGTATTTTCGAAATTAAATCGATTAATGTGTTCACATTTTCGGAATCCTGACGCCACGAAGAAGGGAGTGTCTTTTGCGGAAAACTTGAGAGCATTATGCTTTCTTCAATCGCTACCCCCTTCAACGACTCTCTTAAACTCTGCCAGAGCGTCTCAGTGATAAACGGCATTATTGGATGTAAGACCTTGAGAAGGGCGATTAGCACATTAACAAGTACTTTGCTGGCGGTTTTCTTTGCGGATAGGTCATCTCCGTAAAGACGCTCCTTCGAAAATTCTATGTACCAGTCGCAGTATTTAGACCATGTGAAGTCGTATATCGCCCGAGAAGATTTATCAAGTTCGTAATTTTCATAGTTAGTTTTTATCTCTGTAAGCAAAATGCTGAGTTCGTAAATGAGCCATCTGTCAGTTTTGTCGGGTTTTTCTCCCTCTATGTCGATATTTTCCAAATCGACACTTTGAAGATTGAGCAAAACAAACCTTGCGGCGTTGTAGAGTTTGTTGGCGAAATTTCTGGCTCCGACGAACGAATCCTCAGAAATCTGAATGTCACGACCGGCGGAGGCGGAGGAAATCATCGCAAATCTTAAAGCATCCGTGCCGTATTTTTTCATTATGTCAAGCGGGTCGACGACATTGCCGAGCGATTTTGACATTTTTTTTCCGAATTTATCACGGACTATTCCGTGTATGTAGACCTCGCGGAACGGAACTTCCCCCATAAATTCAATTCCAAACTGAACCATTCTTGCAACCCACAAATAAAGTATCTCGTGCCCCGTAACAAGAACAGATGTGGGATAGTAGTAAGATAAGTCAGAGACCAGAGTTGAGAGAATAAAATGCCGTAAAGCGGAAAGCGGAAAGCGGAAAGGGTGAACGGCTTTAAACTCTTTACTCTTCCCGCTTCCCGTATATTTCTCTCTTCTCTCTTCTCTCTTCTCTCTTCTCTGTCCTCTGTTCTCTGTCCTCTCTCCTCTGACCTCTGTCCTCTGTCCCCTGTTCTCTGTCCCCTGTCCTCTGTCCTCTGTCCTCTGATTTTCCGGCCATGCGAAGACCGAAAACGGCCACAATGCCGACGAAAACCAGGTGTCCAACACATCTTCGTCCTGTTTCAAATCAGTTCCACCGCAGTGAGGACATTTTTCGGGCTTTTCGGCGGAAACTATTGGCGGACACGTCTCAAGTGGCTGGTGGCTGGTGATTGGTGACTGGCAACTGTCAACTGACAACTGGTGACCAACCTCTGACCTCTGACCTCTGTTCTCTTGTTTGGCGCAATACCAAACGGGGATGCGGTGTCCCCACCAAATCTGACGAGAAATGCACCAGTCCTTCAAGTTTTCCAGCCAAAGCAAATAAGGTTTTTCCCATGATGCGGGGTAAAATTTTATTTTTCTGTTTTTTGATGCCAGGACCGCGGCACCTGACATCTCTTTAACATCGAGAAACCACTGCTCGGAAATGAGCGGCTCTATCGTCGTAGAACATCTATAACAAACTCCGACGGAATGTGGATGTTCGACGGTTTCAAGCAGAAGCCCCGCCTCTTGTAAATTTTTTAATATCTCTTTTCTTGCATGGTATCTGTCCTGAGATGTGTATTTCCCCGCGTTGAGCATTTTTCCGTCGTAATCAATCACCACGATTTTTTCCAAATTATGCCTCATACCTATCTCAAAATCAGACGGGTCGTGGGCGGGAGTAACCTTGACGGCGCCTGTGCCAAAAGTAATGTCAACCGCATTGTCGGCGATAATCGGGATTTCGCGCTCAACTAACGGCAAAATAATTTTTTCACCGATGAGGTGTTTATATCTTTCGTCATCAGGATGGACTGCAACGGCGGTGTCTCCCAGCATTGTTTCGGGGCGTGTCGTCGCCACAACAACAAAATCAGTGGATGGTGGCTGGTGGCTGGTGGCTCGTGGCTCGTGACTCGTGGCTCGTGGCTGGCGACTGGCGAGAGGTGAGAGAATAAAATGCCGTAAAGCGGAAAGCGTAAAGCGGAAAGGGTGAACGGCTTTAAACTCTTTACTCTTCCCGCTTCCCGTATATTTCTCTCTTCTCTCTTCTCTCTTCTCTGTCCCCTGTCCCCTGTCCTCTGTTCTCTGGTTTTTGAGTGGATACTTAATGTGCCACAACTTGCCGATTTCTTCCTCGTGTTCAACTTCTATGTCCGAAAGAGCCGTCATACAACGCGGGCACCAGTTCACAAGTCGCCTGCCTCTGTATATGAGTCCTTTTTGATATAATCTGACAAACGCCTCGTTGACGGCGCGGGAGCAAAGAGCGTCGAGCGTAAATCTTGTTCTATCCCAGTCAAGAGCGCATCCGAGTTTTTTTAACTGATTTAATATCTGCTCGCCGGATTCGTTTTTCCACTCCCACATTTTTTCAAGAAATTTTTCGCGACCCAGTTCATTTTTGTTTTTTCCTTCAGAAAGAAGTATTTTCTCGACGACATTCTGCGTTGCGATGCCGCCGTGGTCGGTGCCTGGCACCCAACAAGTGTTAAAACCGCAGAGTTTTTTATATCTTATCACCGCATCCTGAAGAGTGTTATTTAGGGCGTGACCCATATGAAGAGAGCCCGTAACATTCGGGGGAGGAATTACAATGGTGAAAGATTTTTTTGTTTGAGTTGGAACTGACTTAAATAAATTTTTTTTTAGCCAAAATTGATATATCGGCTCTTCTGCTGACTGCGGGTCGTATGCTTTAGGTATCTCCATAATTTTTTATTTTGAGATTATTGAAAAAGTTCTTCTACCACACAAGACACAAAGAAATGTGTAAGAAATTTTTTGCAACAAAGCACAAGTTTTGTAGTTGCAGACCTTGGTCTGCACAAGTGCACAAGTCACTGTAAATCCCCCACTTCGCTTCCCCCTATTTCCCCCTTTAATAAAGGGGGAAATAGGGGGATTATTTTTTTCGTGATTTCTGACTTTCGCGCTTTCGTGGTAAAGTTTTCTTCTCTGTGCTCTCCTTGCCCCGTTAGAAAAATCCTTTCTACCGGGGTGAATGCCTCTGTGGTGATGTTTTAGCAAAGCGTCAAGGGTTTTATTCTACCAAAAATGATGGGAACTTCAAAATTTTGTTTTTGACCAATAAAATTATATAATTTTCATCATGAATGTTTTTTCAAGAGCCTATTTTAAGCTTAAAGAAGACGTCGGCACCGTTTTCAAAAAAGACCCGGCGGCAAGAAGCGTCATCGAGGTTCTTACATGCTATCCCGGGCTCCACGCCATAATACTTCACAGATTCGCCCACTATCTCTGGAAAAAAGGCGGCTTCGGCTTCAAGTTCGTATCAAGATTCATATCGCATATGGCAAGATTTATGACAGGAATAGAAATACATCCGGGAGCAACGATAGGAAGCAGATTTTTTATAGACCACGGGATGGGCGTTGTAATCGGCGAAACGACCGAGATAGGTGACGATGTTCTTATATATCAAGGGGTCGTTCTCGGAGGGGTGAGTCTGGAGAAAAAAAAGCGGCATCCGACTCTCGGCAACCATGTTGTAGTCGGAGCGGGGGCAACAATTTTAGGCGCGGTAAATATCGGAGATAACGCAATGATAGGGGCGGGTTCAGTCGTCGTAAGAGATGTGCCGGCCAAAGCCACCGCCGTCGGAGTCCCTGCAAGAATCGGTCTCGGATTTTCTCCTGAAGAACTGGATATGCTTCAGCACGGAAAACTTCCCGACCCTATAGCGGAAGCGATAAGGTTTGTCGTCACCCAACAGGATGAATTTGCTCAAAGAATAAGAGAAGTCGAAGAAAAAACCGGGATTATATCGCGTGGCGAACAAAATGACAGAGAAAAACGGGCTGATTTTCTTTCTAAATTCTACGATGGCTCCGGCATCTGATGCGGCGGCGGGATTGACATTTTTAATTTTATTTTGAGAGCGCTGAAAAACCCAGCCGTGGAGTAGAAATAGGACGCAGATTTACAGGATTATCGCAGATTAAAAACTTTGCCGCGAAATCACGAAAATTAGAAATCACAAAATTCTTTACAAGTATTTTCGTGTTTTTGCGCTTTCGTGGTTCAAATCTTTTTTCATCTGCGTCTATCTGCGTCCAAAAATAAAAAAACGGTTGATGAGTTTTTCGACGGTCTTATAATGTCGTAATATCCAAAATTTAGGAGGTGTTCTATGGTACGGCTTTTCGGCGAACTGTCAAGCTTGTGGGTTTCACTTTTTGTCTCAATCTTTGGTGTCGGATTCGTTGTTTATCTTGCTAAAAAAATCCTTTCGAAGGAAGTTGGCACCGACAGGATGAAGGAGATTTCCGCAGCCATACACAAGGGAGCGATGGCCTTTTTATTCAGGGAGTATAAATCCATAGCCTTCTTCGTGTTTTTCGTCGCTCTCGTCCTTTTCGTGTTTGTGGCAAAAAAGACCGCCCTCGCGTTCATAATAGGCGCTTTCTGCTCGATACTTGCGGGCTTTATCGGAATGAAGATAGCGACGAAATCAAATGCCAGAACGGCACAAGCCGCCTCAAAGAGTTTTAACGAAGCACTCGGTGTAGCTTTCCCCGGCGGAGCGGTTATGGGAATAAGCGTCGTCAGCATCGGACTTCTTGGCTTCCTTGCGGTGATGCTTTTTTACATAAGACTTTCGGGGCATCTCAACATCTCCGACAGAATCCTAGAAGCAATAACGTACATGGCCGGTTTTTCTCTCGGCGCATCTTCAGTCGCTCTTTTTGCGCGAGTAGGTGGCGGGATATACACCAAGGCGGCCGACGTGGGGGCGGATCTCGTCGGAAAAGTCGAGGCCGGGATTCCTGAAGACGACCCCAGGAACCCTGCTGTAATAGCCGACAACGTCGGAGACAACGTCGGAGATGTCGCTGGTATGGGGGCTGACCTTTTCGAGTCGTACATAGGAGCCATTGTCTCCGCTTTGGTGATAGCGGCGGCGCCAAATCCCATCATAGATATAAAAGGAATAATGCTGACAATCCTTGTGGCCGCGTGGGGAATAATAGCGGCCATAATAGGCATCTATTTTGTAAGAACCGACGAAAAAACGGACCCGCAGGTGGCTCTTAGAATGGGAATGATAGTAA
Source organism: Ignavibacteria bacterium (assembly GCA_041694835.1). Lineage (GTDB taxonomy): Bacteria > Elusimicrobiota > Endomicrobiia > PHAN01 > PHAN01 > JBGFRZ01. The sequence continues at coordinate 16,601 of JBGFRZ010000053.1, read as the reverse complement.
CCGCCATTCTTCTTGTGATAGGGGCTTTTTTTCTCACTAAAATCTGGTACGGACAGATACTTCACTTCTGGGCGATACTCTCCGGGCTTATCGCCGGCATGATAGTCGGTTTTACTGCGGAGTATTTCACAAGCGGCAAGATTGTGCAGACGATAGCAAAATCCGCCACCACCGGTCCCGCCACATGTATAATAAATGGCTTCGCGGTGAGCTTGAAGTCCACAGCCGTTCCTCTCATAGCTATCGCGGCAGCCACAGTGCTTGCGTATAGATTCTCCGGGATTTTCGGGGTAGCTCTTTCCGCTCTCGGAATGCTTTCGATAACCGGAATGACGGTCGCCGTAGACGCATACGGACCGATAGCCGACAACGCCGCTGGCATCGCCGAGATGGCTCATATGGGACCCGAAGTGAGAAAAAGGGCTGAGAAGCTCGACGCTGTCGGAAACACAACGGCCGCAATAGGCAAGGGTTTCGCCATAGGCTCGGCAGCATTGACGGCGCTGGCGCTATTCACGGCATACTCACAGATCGCCGGTATAGATGTCATAAACGCTCTATCATCAAAAGTCGTAGCCGGACTTTTTATAGGAGGCGTTGTGCCGTTTGTCTTCTGTGCCTACACGATGCTCGCCGTAGGACGAGCGGCCTTTAGCGTTGTTGAAGAAGTCCGTCGTCAATTCAAGGAAATTCCAGGACTACTGGAAGGAAAAGTCATGCCCGACTCGGCGAAGTGCGTCGATATCACGACCAGAGGGGCGCTTAAAGAAATGATTTTTCCCGGTGTGGGGGCAATAATAACACCGCTCATCGTCGGGACGCTTCTTGGCGCAGAAGGTCTTGGAGGATTTTTGGTCGGCTCACTTATAACGGGAGTGCCTCTTGCTATACTCCTTGCAAACGCAGGCGGCGCATGGGACAACGCTAAAAAATTCGTGGAGGAAGGAAACCTGGGCGGCAAGGGCTCGGATGTCCATAAGGCGACGGTTATAGGAGACACTATAGGAGATCCGTTCAAAGATACATCGGGGCCATCTCTAAACATACTTCTGAAACTTATGTCGGTAGTAGCTCTTGTTTTCGCGCCACTCATACTGATACTCAACAAATACTTCGTCGGATTTATCAGATAAGTTCGCAATTTAATTCGCGCTCAAAATAGAAAGCCCCGATTAATGAGACCGCTGAAAAACCTCACCTTTTTTATTTTTGGACGCAGATAAACGCAGATGAAAAAAGATTTGAACCACGAAAGCGCGAAAGTTAGAAATCACGGAAAATCCCCCTCTATCCCCCTTTTGTAAAGGGGGAAGCGAAGCAGGGGGATTTACAGTGCCTTGTGCACTTGTGCAGACCAAGGTCTGCAACTACAAAACTTGTGCTTTGTTGCAAAAAATTTCTTACACATTTTTTTGCGTCTTGTGTGGTAGAAGAACTTTTTCAATAATCTCATTAATCTCGGGGCTTTTCATTTTATCCAGTCAACACATGGATAATAAAATTAGGCTCTTCTCTAAATGTTGTTGTAACATTGGGTAAAGATTTTACAATACCGCTATGATGTGTGTGGGGTTAATTGTCTGACTATGTAAAAACAAAGTATTTTCGCTCATTCTCGTCCCGATAAATCGGGACTGCGAGGTAATCAAGTGTTCACACTTGATTAAACCCGCTCAAACACTTTGTTTTTATAGGCACAACAAAAAATAGAGAAGACCCAAAAATTAAACAATCATTCCACTACTTTAAAAATTTTGTTGCCCGCGTGAACTTTTTCTTTGACCTTTATTCCGACGCGGGCGCCCTCCTTCGCCGAAGTAACCGCCACATGTTCTATCTGCAAAGATTCGACTTTCTGGATAATATCCCCATCGTGCTTATGAATCTTGATAGTGTCTCCCACTGCAAGCGGAGATTCAAGAGTTACCGAAATCGCTCCAACATGAGCGAAATAATCTTCAACCTCTCCGAGTTTAATTTCCATAAACATCACCTCCTTTTACCCTTACTCTGAAACCTCCAAATATTTTAATAGTTTATACAAAAAAATAAAATAAATGTCAAGGTATTTTTTAATCTCTCAAGAACACAACTTGTATGCCGATGGGATATTACGAAACGTCAACCTGATTGCGAAATCGGATAGTGTAAGATAAAACATAACACTATATAAAAAATTATGACAAATTATGGAACAAAATTTTTTTTGATAAAACTTGACAAAGCATGGCAAATTTTGTATAATTTTAACAAGTTTAGATAAACTTCGCAAATAGGTGATAAAAAATGGAAAATAAAGAAACAAAAGAGATAATGGACATAAAGGAGCTGTCCAATTATCTCGGTATAGGAAAATCGAAGATATACGCTTTGATACGGTCAAAAAAAATTCCGGCTTCAAAAATAGGCAGACAATACAGATTCTCAAAAAGCGTTATAGACAACTGGCTGAAAGAAAAAATCATAACGAAAAAAGAAGAACCCAATATTTTGCTTTTCAGTGAAGCCGAAAAGGTTGAAAAAAAATAAAATGGGAGAAAAAATGACGACGGCAGAAAAACCTCCGAGTACGAGCAAAAACGATGCGAGGATTTATCCTGATTTCAATAGGGATGCTAAAATTCGAAGCGTTAAAACTTCTGTATCTGACGCTTCAGCGTCGCAGGACGATGCCTGGAAGCATCAGTTGAAAAACAGAATCACAAAAATTGAAGAAGTAGAAAAAATAGTAAACCTTACCGTAAGCGAGAAAAGAGCCATAGGATATTCGAGGGGGCGTCTAAAGATGGCGATAACTCCTTACTTCGCCTCCCTTATGGACAAAAACGATCCGAACTGCCCTGTCAGGAAACAGGCGATCCCTTCCGTCGAAGAATTTCAGACGAGCGTCAACGAGCTCTCTGATCCCTGCGGCGAAGAGCAGGATACCGTAGCTCCCGGCCTTGTCCACAGATATCCCGACAGAGTTCTGCTTATTATTACCGACGCTTGCGCTATGTACTGCAGGCATTGCACAAGGAGAAGGATAGTCGGCTCAGCCGAGGGGGCGATGAGTGATGAACACCTTGAAAAGGTCCTGGATTATATAAGGAATAACAAAAATATAAGAGATGTCTTGATATCAGGCGGCGACCCTTTTCTTCTTACCGACGAAAGGCTCGACGACGTAATAGGGGAAATAAGAAAAATCCCTCATGTCGAAATTGTAAGGATAGGAACCCGAGTGCCCGTCGTGATGCCGCAGAGAGTGACGAATAATCTTTGCGATGTTTTGAGAAAATATCATCCTCTTTTTGTAAGCATACATTTCAATCATCCGAAAGAAATTACCGATGAAGTGAAAAAAGCCTGCTCTCTCCTTGCCGATGCAGGTATCCCTCTTGGAAGCCAAACGGTACTGTTAAAAGGCATAAATGACAAATCTCCTGTCATGGTTGAACTAATGCAAAAACTTCTTACCATGCGCGTCAGACCATATTACATCTATCAGTGCGATCTCGCTCCCGGAACGGAACACTTCAGGACGCCGATATCTTCGGGGATAAGAATCATAGAGTCTTTAAGGGGACACACGAGTGGATATGCAATACCCACATTTGTCATAGATGCGCCGGGCGGTGGAGGGAAAATCCCTGTCAACCCGGATTACGTGATATCAAAAAACAAAAAAGCTGTCCTGCTAAAAAACTATCAGGGTAAGATGTTCATATATCCGCAAGTCAACGCTGTTTTATCCGAAAACGAAGAAAAGAAATTGGTCAACTCCATAAAGTAGTCATTTTTTAAAAAAGGAGGTGAGTTAAAATGGCAGAAGTGGTCGCAAAAGCTGGAGTCAAAAGAGAGGACGGCTACCTTTACTACATCGATAAGAAAGGCGATGTGTCAAGAGCCAGAATGGCGAGAGGTGGCAAGAAAGGCGGCAAGCCCGAGGTCGTTGCGAAAGTCGGAGTGAAGAAACAGTCTGGATATCTCTACTTCCTCGACAAAAAAGGCAATGTTTCCAGGGCAAAGATGGTCCGTCGCGGAAAAAAAGGCAAGAAATAAATCCGCCATTATCTGTGATGGGTAATCTTTTCTGATATCAGAAAAGCAGTTTAACCCCGCACTCAACGGTGCGGGGTTATTTTTTTACATGCGGTTTTTCAGCACACAATTTTTCAGACGGAAAATTCGAACAAATGTTCGAATTTGTTATTGCATGGAGAATTATCGCCAACGTATCAAACCCGGGGCGTATTTTATGTAGTTTTCATCGCTGTTAGGCAGGAGCCTCAACGTATAACCGCAGTGGCCTATTCTTTCAGCTTTAATTCTGACTTTGTAGAGATAATCGCCATCGCCTGTTTTTCTGGTAAAATCCATCTGAATAGCTTTAACGGCGTCAAATCCACCTCGCGAATCGACATACCCCCAGAAGACCTCCACTCTGACATCCTCCGGTATTAATGTACCCAGATGCACGGACGCCGTTATTTCAAATTCATCGTTTATTTTCAACTCTCCCGATATAGTGTCCTCAACGGAATTTATGGAAAGATTTTTCCAGTTCTGGGAGATATGTTCCATCCACTTCGCCTGTTGTTTCGCTTTTTCGAAGTTATTTTTGCAAAGCAAAGCGAAGTCGTTGTGGGACTTTATGTAAAACTTCCTCATATACTCTTCTATCATTCTGTTTGTATTGAAAACAGGGCATATTGACCTCATCGAATCCTTCATCTTCTTGATCCAGCCGCGAGGCATACCCCCATGGCCCCTGTCGTAAAAGAGAGGGATAATCTCATCTTCGAATATGTCGTATATCATCTTACTCTCGACTTCATCCTGATTCTGAAAACTGCCATACTCCTCGCCCATGCCTATCGCCCAGCCATTGTTTCCGTCGTAGCCTTCGCACCACCAACCATCAAGTATGCTGAAATTCAATACGCCATTGACGGCCGCCTTCATTCCGCTGGTCCCCGACGCCTCCAAAGGACGGCGGGGGTTGTTAAGCCACACATCCACACCCTGAACCATGTAGTGCGCCACATTCATGTCGTAATCCTCGATAAAAATAATCCTGTCTCTGAGTTCGGAGTCGCGGGCTATGTGGATTACCTGTTTTATGAACTCCTTTCCCTCGTTATCCCTGGGGTGGGCCTTCCCCGCTACTATAATCTGGACGGGCATATCCTTTTTCGTGAATATTTTTTTCAAGCGCTCTATATCGCTGAAAATCAAAGTCGCGCGCTTATAGGTGGCGAATCTTCTTGCAAAACCGATGGTGAGCGCCTCTGGATCAAGGACTTCATCCGCCGACTGGATAGCCCTCTGATGCGCACCCCTGCTTATAAGCTGGAACTTGAGACGACCTCTTACAAACTCGACGAGCCGCTCCCTTCTTCTCTCATGACTTCTCCATATCTCAGCATCGGGAATCTGCGCTACACTTTCCCATATCTTCTGGTTGGCTGGCTCATCTTTCCAGACTGTACCTATGTATCTGTCGAAAAGGGATGCCATCTCATAAGATATCCAAGTATTTGCGTGTATTCCATTGGTTATGTGGTCAATCGGAATCTCCGATCTATTGAGGTCAGGCCACAGCCTATGCCACATCTTTCTTGAAACTGACCCATGAAGGCGGCTTACACCGTTGGCGTGGGACGAAAGTCTGAAAGCAAGGATTGGCATCGTAAAGGGCTCTTTTATGTCGGAATGATTCATTCTGCCTAGCGATAAAAAATTTTCCCTCGGTATCCTAAGTTTTTTGTAGTATGATTCAAAATACTTCTCCATCAATTCTATGGAGAAAACATCGCTGCCGGCCGGCACGGGGGTATGCGTGGTAAAAACGCTGCTTGCCGCGACAATCTGTTTTGCCTCTTCAAAACTCAAACCGTTTTCCTCCATATAAACTCTTATTCTTTCAAGGGTAAGGAATGCGGAGTGTCCCTCATTCATGTGAAAAACACTGGGGTTATATCCGAGAGAGCGCAGGGCGCGAAACCCTCCTATGCCAAGCAAAATCTCTTGAGAGAGCCTCATCTCGGTGTCGCCGCCATAAAGCTCGTATGAAAGTGTTCTTGCGAAATCGCCATTTTCATCGATATCCGTGTCAAGTAAAATAAGACTGACGCGTCCTATATTTATTCTCCACAGTTGCGCCGAACATTTTATGGAAGGAAGGTCTATGGATATTTTTATTGGACGGCCGTCTTTATCCCTAACCCTCAAAAGCGGCATCTTCGTAAAGTGGTTCTCCACCATTTTTTCCTGTTGCCAACCATCTATGTTGAGATACTGGTGGAAGTAGCCATATCTGTAGAGTATCCCGACGCCGACAAGGGGGATGCCCATATCGCCGGCCGACTTCAGATGATCGCCCGATAAAATGCCGAGGCCACCGGCATAAATCGGTATGCTTTCGTGGAGTCCAAACTCCGCGGAAAAATAAGCTATCTGACATTTGTCCTTGTCGGGGAATTCCGTCTGATACCACGTTTTAAGACTCATATATCTTTTGAACTCGTTGATGGCTCTTTCCATATGCGACAGAAAACTGTTGTCCCCGGCAAGTTCCAATAACCTGTTTTGCGAAATCATGCCAAGAAGCTTTATGGGATTGTGATAGACCTTTTCCCAAAGTTCTCTGTCCATCCTTCTGAAGAGTTCAAGTGCCTGTGAGTTCCATACCCACCATAAGTTATAAGCTATCTCAAGAAGAGGGGTGAGTTTCTCAGGAAGATTCGGGGCAACGATGTAATTCCTCACGCTTTTAGAATAAAACTTTTCATCAGCTTCATTGAATAAATCCGACATTTGACTCTCCTATCCCAATGAATTGGGGGACTATATTTTGAACGCAGATGAACGCAGATGAAAAAAGATTTGAACCACGAAAGCGCGAAAACACGAAAATACTTGTAAAGAATTTTGTGATTTCTAATTTTCGTGATTTCGTGGTAAAGTTTTTAATCTGCGATAATCCTGTAAATCTGCGTCCTAAAAAATAATTGAACGCAGATGAACGCAGAAACAACTTTGATAAACGCAGATTAAAGCAACTATAAACTCATCTGCGAAAATCTGCGTCCTATTCCTGCTCCACGGCGGGGTTTTTCAACGCTCTCATTATACAAAAAAACTAAAAAACTTGAAAACACTCACATCCGCTCGGGGGCGGAAACACCTAGAATGTCTAATCCCAACTTTATGGTTTTCTGAGCGATCTTAATCAATGCGAGTCGCGAGTTAGACATAGACGCGTCGTCGTTTATGACGCGGCATTTTTCATAAAAATTATGCATCTTTTTTGCGGCTTCTATGAGAAAAACCGTTATGTGATGAGTCGACAAATCCTTCCGGCACAGGAGTAATACATCGCCAAAAGAAGCTATTAGTTTCAACAGGTCTTTTTCGGCGAACTCTGTCAGAATGGCCCAGTTTATCTCTTCTTTCAACTCAACGCCCCTTTTTTTTGCTTCAGCAAAAACCGAAGAAATCCTTGCGTGAGCGTATTGGACATAATAAACCGGATTTTCGGATGTCTGCTTTTTGGCAACTTCTAAATCAAATTCAACCGGGGAATCCGGGGCGCGCATAAGAAGGAAAAATCTCGCTGCATCCGCACCAACTTCATCCACAACCTCTTTCAATGTCACGAACTCGCCCGAACGGGTGGACATCGCCACTTTTTTTCCGCCCCTTTTAAGGGAAACAAGCTGATATAAAATAATTTTTAATTTTTCCGCATCATAGCCGAGCGCCCTCGCGGCGGCTTTTATCCTTCCGACATAACCGTGATGGTCGGCGCCCCATACATTGAGCAGTTCATCGTAACCCCTTGCAAACTTGTCTTTGTGATACGCTATATCCGTCGCAAAATATGTGTATTCACCAGTGCGCTTTCTCAGAACCCTGTCTTTTTCGTCTTCCGATTGATTCTTGTTGCCAAACCATAGAGCTCCATCGCTCTCATAGGACTTAGCGTTCGCGGCGAATTCCTCCAACAACTTGTCGGTGTTTTCTTTTAATGAAGATTCATAGAAATATCTGTCCACGACAACTCTGAAACTATCGAGATCGCGAACTGTCCCGTCCATAATATAATCCACCGCAAACTTTTTTATATCCGTCTCACCGCGTTTGATTATCTCGCGGGCGATGTCATAGATATAGGCGCCTTTGTATTCGTTTTCGGGGAACTGCGATGGGATATTTTTCAGTTCGTTAATTCTAGCCTCGACGGAGTTTTTAAGAATCTCCACCTGATTTCCCGAATCGTTGACATAATACTCCTTTTCGACGGAAAAACCGAGAGCGGTGTGGAGATGCGACAGGGAATCGCCTATAGCGGCACAGCGCGCATGTCCTATGTGAAGAGGTCCGGTGGGATTCGATGAAACGAACTCGATAAGTATTCTTTTAACTTTGTTGGAAGGGTTTTCATAAATTTTTTCGCCGGCGCAATAAATCCCGGATATCGTTTCGTATAAAAATTCGTCGGAAACGCAAAAATTAATAAATCCACCCACAACCGTTATATCCCTGATCTGCGGTATTTTTTTTAGTTCCTCCGCAAACTCTTTCGCCAACTTCTGCGCGGGAACTTTCAAATTTTTCGAGGCGGCGAGAGGAAGATTTGTGGCAAAATCGCATTTTATGCTGCCCGGAGGAGTGTTTAGAAGAAAATCCGGAATATCCTTGTATTTCAAATTCAAAACAGATGTTATTATTTCTTTAAGTCTGGTTTTAATCATTTTTCAATCTTTATTTTGCGTAATATAATTTTTCGAGTTGATAAAGAGCTCGCTGACTTTTTGAAAAAATGTGAACAATTACAGCGCCGTAATCTATGGCTGTCCAACCCGGTGCTTTTTTGCCGTCAACATGAAGAGGCGCAAACCCGAATGATGCTTCCGTTTTTTTTTCAATCTCTTCCATCAGCGTCTTCCTATGGGGCTCGGAGGTAGCGGTAAGTATCACGAAGTAATCGCTTATAACTGTAAACCTTTTTATGTTAATTATGATAACATCTTCGGCTTTCTTTGAAATCGCTATTTGCGCTATTTTTTTTGCAAGATTCAGAGTCTTCATTTCAACTGCACTACCTCCGACTCTTTGAAATCCTTACCTATTATGATACTTAAATCTACGGCTCTGTTCGATTCATATTTGTTTATTATGTCGCCACAACCGAGCAATGATTGAACAACGATCGCGGGATTGATGTCGCTTGAAAGATTTTTTATTATGGTCTTCTCTTGACGGATGGAATAATTCCCCCATTCAACTACATTGAATCCAGAGCGAATCAAAGCGTCGCGAGCGGCTCTTGCGGCTCCGCCGTATCCGGATGCGTTCCACACCTCGACGAGATAGGGTGATGTTTCTTTTCTTGGAGCGTTTACTATACTGAAGATATTTGACATCTCATCTCTGTCGCACAGCCAATAATTTCCGTAAAATCTGCCCGGAAGCGTGAAAAACCTTATCCTGGATGGGTTAAAATCTCTTAATTCAACAAAAAGGCTTATCATTCCCCACACACTTATGTTTGTGTCAGTTTTTTCAAGAAAATGCTTCACAATTTTCGGCGATTTTATCATTAAGACCGGTTTTTTTATGCTTTTGACCCACTGTGAAATAAACTTCTGCTGCCTTGATATCCTCTTTATGTCGCTCCCCTTGCCTCTATAGCGAATGAATTTAAGAGCGTCCTCTCCATTGAGATAGTGAACCCCCGTCGAAAAATCTATATGGAATTTTCCCGCGAAATCATCGTATTTCATAGGTTCCGTGATTTCAACCCTTATTTTTCCAAGCAAATCCACGAGTTTTATTAAAAAATCATACTCTATCAGCATGTAATGTTTTAATTCCACTTTGCCGTAAAAAATATTAGCATTTAACGCGTTTAGAAGATGCTGGGCGGCATATTTTTCTGATTTTGATTTTTTGTAGCTATGTGCGTATATCTCGTTTATTCTTCTTGCTTTTTGCCCGTCAGGTCTTACGAGTGTGTCCCTTGGGATGGAGAACATATCGAGAATCTGCTCCTTCGGGCTGTAACTCATAAATATCAGTGTGTCGGTGTGTCTGGCTGTCTGGACGGCGTCTATTCCCATAATGAGGATGTTTATCCTTTCGCCCGACCTTATCGCTTTTGATATAGTGTCCGTGCCTTGAAAAATTATGGATACGGCAAGAACAGTCGCAAAAAAGAGCAGAAGAAACGGCTGAAATTTAACTTTCATATATTCTGTAACTGTTGTAAACCGCCACGCTCTGGGGCGCAAGCCATTTTCCTTTCTTAATGATGTAATGCATCTTAATCGCTGAACATAAAAACATCGCTTTGTTTATGTTTCTGTAGGCGACATTTCTTATTCCCGATATATTCTTGAACCTTCGGTCGGGAGCGATGGTGTCGGAGACGTATATAATTTTATCATAGAGCGTCGCATTGTATTTCGGCGCGCCAAAGGTGTGATTTTTTATGGCGTTTAAAATTTCAGTGTCCTTTATTTTGAAGATTTTTTTCGACATGTCCGCCGATATAAAGGAATGAAGCAAAAATGGATTTTTCCTTTCAATTTCCTCCAATCCTTTGAAATGTAGTTTGTTTTCGTTTAAGTAAGCCTCATAACTTGAAATTGAATGAATCCTTCCCAGATCGTGAAGCAAAGACGCTATAAGTGTTTTTCTCGGGTCGGCGCCGAAGGTTTTAGCGAGCTTAACCGCGACATCGGCCGCACCAATTGTGTGTTTGTATTTTGCAGAATCGAGCCTTTTTTTTAGATATTCTTTTATACATTCGTCGAGATAAAGATAATTTTTTCTCACATAACTGTAAACGCCCGGAGGCATGAACTTCGATACGTTATTTAAGTAGATGTTTTTTCTTATATAACTCGACGATATATCGGAGTTTACATCTTTCAAATATAAAACATCGTATTTTCCCGAAATTTTTACCGAAGGACGTTGTGCCACGATGAATTTGCACATCTTAAGCAACCCCATCCCTTTTTTCCAATGGGGAATTTCGGCAAGGGCGTCGGCGCCTATTATGAAAAAAATCTCGTCGTCCGGAAATTTCTTTCTGAAATGTTTTATCGTGTCGGCGGTATAAGTCACTCTTTCTCTTTTTATCTCGAAATCGCTGAGCGTGAAGTCCTTGCGTCCTCTTATGGCAAGGTTTAGCATATCAAGACGGTATCTTGGGTCTATTGGATTTTTCTTTTCCCTATGAGGCGGGTTTTTTGCAGGTATGAATATTATTTTGTCGATGTTATATCGCTTTGCAGATTCTTGGGCTATCTTTATGTGGGTGTTGTGAACGGGGTCGAACGATCCGCCAAATAATCCGATTTTCATTCTCTTATCTGACCAGAGCCGTAAACGACATATTTTGTTGTCGTCAGCTCTCTGGCACCCATAGTGCCGCGCGCATGAAGCTTCTGCGTCGATATGCCGATTTCAGCCCCGAAACCGAACACTCCGCCATCATGAAGGCGAGTTGAGGCATTATGAAAAACAGCCGCAGCATCCACTTCTGCGAGAAATTTTTCGGCGCAAGCACGGTCATCTGTAACTATGGATTCGGAATGTCCCGAGCCGTATACATTTATATGCTCTATGGCTTCATCAAGTGAACTTACGACTTTTATTGATATTATCAAATCCAAATACTCACTTGACCAATCGGCATCCTTTGCCTCTATCACATCTGGAATTACGGATTTTGTGATTTTGCATCCGCGAAGTTCTACATTCGCTTCTTTGTACGCCTTACACATGTCGGGCAGAAATTCGGATGCCACATCTTTGTGGACTAAAAGGGTCTCCATTGCGTTACAGACACCCGGCCTCTGACATTTTGCATTGAAGGATATCTTTTTTGCCATTCCTATATCGGCGAACTTATCAATATAAGTATGGCATAGTCCTTTACCATGTGCAAGAACAGGAACAATCGAATGCTCCCTTATGAATTTTATCATCTCCCTGGAACCTCGCGGAATTATTATATCCACCAGATTATCCAGCTTTATCATCTCAACGATGGAATTTCTGTCGGCCGTTTCTATAAAGTTTATAGCACCATCGGGCAAGCCAGTCGAGAGCCCTGATTCATTTAAAATTTTTATGAGCGAATGATTTGAATTTATGGCTTCGCTTCCACCTTTCAGTATGCAGGCATTCCCGGATATTATGCACAACGCGACGGCGTCAACCGTTACATTCGGGCGAGACTCATAGAGCATTCCGACGACCCCGAGGGGGACTCTTATTTTTCTGATTTTTATTCCGATGGGTCGCACCCATTCGGAAATCACCTCGCCAACCGGATCCGGCAGATTTGATATCTCCGCCAACGACTCCGCGAGCGCTTTAACCCTTTTTTCATCCAGAGTAAGTCGGTCTATGAGAGATGCCGACAATCCAGATTCTTTCGCGGCCTCGACATCTATGGAGTTATGAAAGATTATGTTGTCCTTTTCATTAAGTATAGCCTCAGACATCGCCATGAGTATCCTGGATTTTTGTTCGCTTGTCAAAAGAGCCATCAGGCGCGATGCGGATTTTGCCGATTCAGCTTTTGCCAATACATCTTCCTTAATGCCCATTTTGTAAAGCTCCTTTAATTTGATAAAATAAAAATGTCTGTGATTGACTTTATTTTTGACGCCGGCGTAGCTCAGTGGTAGAGCAGCGGTTTTGTAAACCGCGGGTCGTAGGTTCAAATCCTATCGCCGGCTTTAGTTTTCAATCGGATAAACCGCGCTTTTCCCCTTTACATACTTTTGCCTGTCTATTACTTCCAACGATTTAAAAAGTTTGCCCTCGTTTGCTCTGTGCGTAATTATAACTACGCTCGCCCCTTTCCCTGACTGCCCGGGTAAAACGTTTTGATAAACCGCAGCGATTGAGACCCTGTTTTTTGCAAGTATATTTGCTATTGATGCGAGTACCCCTGGACGATCCTCGACGCTGAAACGCAGATAGTAGCATCCTTCTTTGTCGGCGGATTTCATTATATTTATTTTTTTGTTCGGATTGTAGTTGATATAAGGCGAAAGTCCCGCGGTTTTGTTGGCGATGTGGCGTGAGAGAAAAATAATGTCGCTTACAACGGCGCTTGCAGCGGGACCGCGACCCGCTCCCTTGCCGTAGAACATAAGATCCTCGGCGACATCTCCGTGAAGAAGAATTGCGTTATATTCCCCGTCGACATTCCTGAAAGGGTGAGATTCTGATATAAGCGTGGGTCTAACTGTTATATCTATCTTGTCATTGTCAAAAATACTTTTGCCTATAAGTTTTATCGTGTAGTTGAATTCGTTTTTGGAGATATTTATGTCCTGCCGGGATATTCCGTCTATTCCCTCTATGTTTATTTCGTCAGTTTTTACCCAGCATTCCGCTGCGATAGATGTCAGGATAGAGAGTTTGTTGGCGGTGTCGATGCCTTTTATATCAAATGACGGATTGGCCTCGGCAAAGCCATATTTCCGGGCATAATCAAGTGCTGTGCTGAAACCGATGTCTTCTTTCTGCATCTTTGTCAATATGAAATTTGTCGTGCCATTCAATATCCCCGATATCTTTGTTATTTTGTTCGCTGCAAGACCTTCATTCAACGACTGAACAACCGGTATCCCGCCGCCTACCGCCGCTTCGAAATAAATAAGATTGCCGTGCTTTCTGACGGAGCGGAAGACCTCGTCCCAGTATCTAGCCAAAACCGCTTTGTTTGCCGTGACCACATTCTTTTTTGAGGAAAGAGCGCTTAAAATTATCGTCCTTGCAGGCTCCCATCCACCTATAAGCTCAACAACCAAATCAATCTTCGGATTTTCAACAATCTCTTGCCAATTCGCGCTGTAGGCATTCAGCAGATATTTCGGAACTTTTTTTTTGTCCGTGTCGCAGACCGCATCTATCTCAACTTCTTTCCCGACTCTATCAATTATGGCTTTTTTGTGTTTTGAAAAAATCTCAAGCACCCCCTGCCCAACTGTTCCAAGGCCTATTATCCCAATAGATATCTTTTCCATAAATTACCCTATTTTAAAATCCGCCTTGCGTCACTTTATTGATTCTAATGAGCGCGTCGTGAAATCTGTTGTCGTGAGTAACAAGTGATATTCTAACATAACCCTCGCCGTGATCGCCGAAGCCCACGCCCGGCGAAAGAGCAACGCCCGTCGATTTTAAAAGTTCCTCGCAAAATTTCAGAGAGCCCATCATTCTGAACTTCTCCGGCAGCTTCGCCCACAAATACATCGTTGCAAGCGGCTTCCTCAACTCCCATCCAATTTTACGAAGTCCGTCCACCATCTTATCACGTCTTGAGGCGTAAATGTCGCACTGTTTTTTTATGCATTCCTGTGATGACTCAAGTGCGCAAGAAGCCGCAAGCTGTATGAAAGTGGGGACGCCATAATCAAGAAATGACTTGAATTTTTCAAGCGGCTTTATTAATTCCGAATCGCCGCAAACCCATCCCACCCGCCAGCCGGCCATATTGAAGGTTTTTGAAAAAGAATGGAACTCCATAGCGATGTCTTTCGCTCCCGATATCTCGAATATGGAAGGGGCTACATATCCATCGAATGTAATCTCGGAGTATGCATTGTCGTAGACGAGAATTATGTTGTTTTTTTTTGCGAATTTAACCGCCTCTTCAAGAAACTTTTTGTCGGCTATCGCTGCGGTGGGGTTATTGGGATAGTTTAAAAAAATCATTTTCGATTTTTCCAGAATGTTTTTTGGTATTTCCCCGAGATCGGGGATGTAATCATTTTTTTCAAGCAGAGGCATGGAATAGATTTTTCCTCTGGCAAGAACAACCCCGTTGAAGTGCACCGGATAAGCCGGATCGCAAACCAGTACGTATTCTTGCGGCTCAAGATACGTCATACAGAGATGCGCTATGCCTTCTTTAGAGCCGATAAGCGCAAGAACATCAGAGTCCGGATTGAAATCAACCTCAAATCTTTTCTTCATCCACTGGGCGGCGGCTTTCCTGAATCTCGGAATGCCTTTCGCCTGAGGATATCTGTGCGTCCTTGGATGATTAACGATTGTGTCGCAAAGTCTTTCGACTATATGTTTCGGGGTGGGCATATCGGGATTTCCCATTCCAAGATCTATCACGTCGAGTTTCTTGGCGTATGCCTGAAGCTTAAGTTCGCTAATCCTTGAAAAAAGATAAGGCGGCAGCGAATCCAAAATTTTTGACGGTTTTATTTTTATCATAAATTTTCTTATGGACGACCGTTTTGCCCCCGAGATTCTTTTTTCGCCAGTTCAAAAAGAAAATATCCAAAAGCGAAGCAGAAAATTCCGTAAGTTATCTCAAAACCACTCCATCTGAGCCACTGATTGTAAGAAATAAAATCCCATTTGTCAGGAGAAAACATGTTGGCCTCAGGCTCTCCAAAAGCGGCGTCAAAAAATCCCTTCAGAGAGACAAGCGCACCCCATATCCTGAAAATCCAACTTGAAATTCTCAAGTTATAGACGAAAAGCTCTTTGTCCATATTTTATTGCCCCTGGAATGAAACTACCAAAGGACATTGGCCTACTGTATCATTTTTTTCAGCGTTTTTGTCGGACGAAAATTAATCTTTTTCCCGGCGGGAACCGATATCGCCTCATTCGTTTTGAGATTTCTTGCGGGACGAGCTTTTCTTGACTTCACCCTGAAAGAACCCAGTCCCGACAAAGAGATAACCTCGCCTTTTTTAAGATTTTCTACAAGAACGTTAACAAACGACTTCAGTGTTCTGTCGACATCTCCGACGCTCATCTCGACGCTCTTTGCTATCTCTTTAACAAAATTAAGTTTCTTCATCCTCTTATCCTCCTATAGAAAGCAACTAATCTCCGCCTGACGGATGGGAAGCCATCCGACTTGAAAAATTATTTTGTTCCTCCTCAACTCAAAGTAAGTGCGATGATTGCCTCTTTATTTTTTAGAGATTATATCATATTTTTAAGTGTTTTTTTAACATATTTGAAATACTTTGTCCATAAACGGGATGGATAAAATCTGGAGCGATTTCCTTGAGAGGGTTTAGAACAAATTCACGGTTTTTAATCTCGGGATGAGGGATTTTTAGTTTTTCAGTATTAACTTTTTTTTTGCCATAAAACAATATATCTAAATCCACTTTCCGCGGGCCCCATCTGAAAGATTTTTTTCTCCCGATTTTATTCTCGATATATTTGCAAAGAGCGAGTAAATCTGAAGCGGTCAAAAAAGTTTTCATCTTTACGGCGGCATTCAAAAATTTTCTTTGTTTTTCAAATCCCCACGGCTTCGTTTCATAAATCGACGAAATTTTGAGTATCTTCTGTCCGTTTCTTTCGAATTCTTCTACGGCTTTAAGGATGTTTCTCTTCCTGTCGCCGATATTGGAACCAAGACCCAGAAACACCGTCACGCCTTTTTTGCGCTGCACGAAAGCGTTACCATTTAATCTTTCCGATTCTGTCGAGCGCTTCATTTATTCGAGGGACCCCGACGGTCAGAGCGAATCTTACATATCCTTCGCCCGAAACTCCGAGGCCGTTGCCGGGGGTTGTAACGATTCCCGCTTCGTCCA
>JBGFRZ010000029.1:0-11962 GCA_041694835.1 Ignavibacteria bacterium | reverse complement strand
GTAATACAGCGATTGAGCGATGGAGCGATTAAGCGATGGAGCAACTACAAACTCTGAAGAGGTAAAGACGGAAAAATCTGAAGTGGTGGAGATATAAAACTCATAGCCGTTTATGCCGGAGTTTGACCCGGAAGGAAACTCCGTTCCCGTCCATTGGAAAGTCAAAGAGAGTTGATTTGTGGCAGAATTATTAAGCGGCGATACTAACGAAACGGTCGGCGAGCTGCGGTCAACCCCAAAGTCAATCTGTCCGTCAGGATTACCGCCGAAACTTGACCATAAAGACGAACCATTCGGTGAAATAACCCTCGCACGCCAGTGGTATGTAGTCCCGTCGGAAAGACCTGTAACTGTCACAGAACCAACAATAACACTAGTTCCGGGATAACTAACTGCAGTCCCTGTTGAAAGGTTTGCCCCATTAAACGTCTGCCCAACAGGTTTCACTTCAAAAACAGGTGTCAACGTATCAGAAATTCTTGAAGACATATTACATTTCAGGACAACTGTTGACTGGTTTGTCCATGTGCCCGTAGTAATGAAGGTCGTTCCGTCGGCTTTATACTGATTAAGCGCGGTTGGCGTGTTGGGCGGCGGGAAATAAGAATATGTTATGTTCGCATTCGCACAAGGGAATATCTGGTTTGCCGACACACTTACATTCGCTGTCAATGTTGCACTGGTCGTTGTTAAAAGTCGAAGTGGGTCGATGTAAATGCCGGTGGTGTATGTTGCCTCTGCGGATGTTCTCGGGGTATGGAGTTGTGCTGCAAGGGCGTTTATATTCTGGGTTATACGGTAACCAGTGGTAATAGTGTCGGCGTTCCTGTGAACCTTGAAGGCGCCCACCAGATACCCTGAGTTTCTTACCTTTCTTCCTTGCGGTATCTCTATCGTCGGTGAAAAGAGCGAAAAAGCAATAGATGTAGATGTTATGACCCCGTGGTTCGCCTGATAGGCGAATGTTTTGTAGAACTCAGTCCACTTCGCCGCGGAGGTGTATTGATAAGTAACTATAAGTTCCGCGCCCATAGTGCCAGTATTTGTAGTGTTAGCGGGAGTGTAAGCAACCCTTATCGGAGCGCCGTTAGACCAGTTTACAGCCGGGTTTGCCGACCATAAATCAAGAAAAAACGGATGATTGCCTATTGATAGTGACTGTGTCTGATGAGAATATATCTGCGCTGTCCCTGAGGTGCCGCCTACCGAGTACCCCCATGTGACATTTCCTGCGGTTGCGGAGTTGTAAGTTCCATGAATGCGTGAATAAAGCGCCCTGAAACTAATACCACTCTCTTCAAGAAATAAGTTGACATCCGGGAATTGAAACGCTATTCCGGGTGCCGTCGACTGACCTACAAGATAATAGACCGTCCTTGTTTTAGTTCCGGCATCCCTTGAAAACTCATATGTTACAACACACTCGCCACCGAGATTAAAGAACGTATTCTGGGTTGTTTCAATATTCAACGTCTGCTGAGTGTTCACAGAAAAACCGCTCATCGTCCCTGTTGAAGTAAGATAAAGGAAGTCGTAGGAATCTATCAGTGAGCCATCAAGTGTCATCATCGGGGCGGATGCGTTTGTGCCTATACGTGCCCTTATAGTTCCGTCGGTTGTAACTCCGCCGGAAAGTCGATGACCATTTATCTCAAACCACTGCTGATGTATCAGGAAATTCGCAAAACCGCTTTCTGCTATATCGGTTTGGTATGTGAATGGAATTGTTCCAGGAGCTGAGGCGCCTTGAGCTGATGCTATTGAGCCTGCCCAGTTCGCTTTAAGCGGGAACCTCACCGTGTTGACCTGTATCAGTGCGGTGTCATCGTATTCGTATGTTATATAAAGTTTCAGCACTAGCATATTGAAAAGAAGCCCGGAGGCCGATGTTAACCTTACAGCAGCGGTATAGTTGTTGTATGATGTCACATTGGCAAAAACTGACCCCGGAATTTCACATTTGACATGAAATCTCAAACTCTCATCACCAGTGCCGTAGACTATTATAGCGTTGGGGAAGGTGTCTCGGATAGTAGTTGCGGAAGTTCCCTGGTTAAAAAATATGTCAATACCGTTTATGTTCGTGTTTACAGCGCTTTCCGAAAGACCGTCAAGTTCAAGCCATACTTTCCTTATAGTTGTTGCGTCGGGCAGTCGGAAATTGAGCGTCGGGAAACTATAAGTCGCCCCTGACGACACTCCTGTTGAGGACCCGACACCGAAATTATATTCAACGGTTTTTATCCTTGTTGCGGCGGAAAGGCTTTTGCAGACAGTAAGAGGCAGACAAAAGCCGATAATAATCAATGCAAAGTTTTTCTTCATTAAAGCTTCGACAATTGGATTTTTCCCCGCAAAGCAAATGCCCATCTGGTAAAAAAGTTGTATAAAAAACCACAATATCCATTCAATCCTGTGTGGCAAATACCGACTATGTCATGACAAGAAATTCTTACAGGAGTCGTTATCCCGCAATCATCGGACACGACAACTTCATTATTGTTCATTTTTACGATTCTGTGTATATATTTTTGACCTCTCAAGCTGTAAAAAACTACATCGCCCGAGTTATATCTTTCCTTTCGCTGAATAAAAACAAATCGACCACTTCCTATGAATGGCCTCATACATCCGCCCGATGTTTTAACTGCAAATACGGTTCTTGACATTTTTCAAGAAAGTCTCGGCGCTATATTGCAGGCGCTTTTAAAAACAGGGTTGCCTGATGTGCATTTTCCACAGGAAAGCGCTGCTGTTTCGAATATCTTTTCTGTTCTAATCTCCGGCTTTTTGTAATGCTTTTTTTTCTCATTTGTTTTTCCCATTTTGCCTCCTTATCCTTAACTAAATTATATACACAAATTTTGGGCAAATTTCAAGAGAATTTTTATTTCATAGAGCAGGAAAGTGCGTAAGTGCACAAGAGCACAAGGGCACAAGAGCAGAAGTCAGAGGACAGAGGTCAGAGGTCAGAGGTCAGAGACGAGAGGACAGAGGACAGGGAACAGAGGACAGAGACGAGTTCAGAACCGATACAGGATGCAGGAGCACAAGGGCAGAAGTCAGAGGACAGAGAAGAGAGAAGAGAGAAGAGAAAAGAGAAAAAACTCACCTCTAACTTCTCACCTCTGACCTCTCACCTCTAACCTCTAACCTCTTTCCTATTTTAGCCAGGAATTTCGCTGTTTTTGAACAGCCGTATATGTCGTCCGACTCTAAAAGAGCCAGGCCTGGACACCGGTTGCAGTCATTAAGATAGCCGCATTCCAGACAGAGCGTATACTTTTTGAGATTTCTTTTTTGAGAAAAATCCAACTTTCTTTTGCGCCATATGTCCGCAAAACCGCTTTTATTCAAATCGCCGAGAAAATAAGGGAGCTGGATGCATGGAAAAACTTTTCCGGAAGGGGTTATGCCGACGATATTTCTTCCCGCCGAGCAAGATAAAGAGTTCTGTATATCGAATTTTTCACCCGCATAACTTCGATATTTCGTTTTTGATTCTGCAAAAATTTTTTTCAGTTCTTTTCGTGACAGATTATATCGCACGGGTGAATCATCGCCATCGTTTTTCGGGGTAACTACAGCATCGAATTTACAATTTATACCCAGCAATTTTGCAAAATTTTCAAGAAATCTCCTGTCCTTCAAATTAATGCTCATCAAAGGCGATTTTATGCACACGTCGATGCCAAGTTTTTTCATCTCCTTTACAGCCCTGACAGTTCTTTCATAGGAGTTTTTTTTGCGCGTGATATAGTCGTGGGCAACCTTGTCGCCGTAGAGACTTATTTCAACTTTGTCAACCCCGACATCTTTGAGTCCGGATATCTTTTTTGCGTCAAGAAGCGTCCCGTTCGTAAAAACTATTACGAAAAAACCGAGTCCCTTTGCAAACTTACAAAGTTCAAAGATATCACCTCTCAAGAAAACCTCGCCGCCCGTAAAAACCATATAAAGACCCCCAAGCAAGGATATATCCTTTATAACCATCTTCACCCTGCTTGTTTCAAGTTCAGCGGTTTTCCTGTCGACTTCCGGGATATAGCAATGCCTGCATCGGAGGTTGCATCTGTATGTTAGTTCAAATAAGGTGTATAATGGTATGCCCTTTTTGTATGTTTTATCGAAAAGCTCGTTTGCTATCATAATTGTTGTCGTGGCAGGATGTCAGAGCGCCTTTGTAAGGTGTTATCACTTGATAGCATCACAATGACGCATTATGCACAGCAAAAATGAACTATCTCCGTGGGACGGACCGCCACGATTATATCTTCGTTTCACCATTCTTATGGCTCAACCAAATTTTTCGCTTTAAGTTTTTTTATGAAATCCGAAACATCTTTAACGGCGTCGGCTTCAGGGATATCATACCTGGAAGCGATTGATGCTGCGATTTTTTTTTCGTCAGACCCGGCGGCAAGACGCTCCCATATATAACTTCCAGTTTCATTCAATGAGTGGAGAGACGAATTTTTTGAATCAACAACATAAACCCTGCCATCGATTTTCCTGTGCGCGACACCTTTTATAATCCTCATAAATTCAAAAACTCCTCCGTCGGAATAAAATCCTTTCTGAAAAAAATTTTTTTGCAAAGCGCCTTCTCGTATATCCATCCAGCCAATCCAAGAATATTTTCCGAAAGCGCGGGGCATTCAAAAACCCAAAAGAGATTTTTCAGCAGGGAGCCGACGGCATCATCTTGAAATACCCGACGAACAGACAACGCCTCCGAATGTCCGGAAAGAAAAAATATCTTCTTTACCTCGAAACAGGCGCCCGAAGTATTTTTAACCGGCTCCAACTCGCCCCAGAAAGGACTCCTTGAGGTCAACAATTTTTTATCTCTTATAAAAACTGGAACGAGCTCGTCCGAAATAACCCCGAAATTCCCTGCAAGTGAATTCTTGACGACAGTTGATTTTCCCGCACCCGAAGGGCCTACGAAGAGATATGCATACCCGCCCATCGTTAAAGCCGCACTGTGCAAAAGCATTCCTTGAGTGCGAACGAGCATTACACTCCAAAGCAACCTCATAAAAGAATCGAAAGAGTATATGTTTTCGGATATCCTGCATACGCCCGTCAGTTTAGAAATATCAAACAGAAAATCGACATCCCTCCTGCTGAACACAAAATGTTTATTTCCGTGTTTCCCGGATTTTCCCGTCGCCACAGACCCCCCCCGCGAAACTTCAAATTTAATGTGAGCGATTCCTGCGCCCGTCGGTGGTTTTTCTATTATGAAATCGGCGTATTTTTCACGAATTTCGTCCAAAAATCGTCTTTTTATTTTATCCGCTTTTAACTTTATTGAAAAAATCTCGGGTATGCAAGAAAAATACATATTTCGCTTCTTCCCCAATGCACCACTTAAAATTATGAGCTCGTTGAAAAACCTTAATCTTTTGAACGATTTGGCAGTTTCAGGTTAAAAGTTGAAATCGTTTAGACCGCAATGTCTGACGAGCAAAGCGAGGAGTTTTGCGGTCTGATTGAAACTTTTAACCGTTAAGAAACTGCCCTTTAAGTGAAAAAGATGGGTTTTTCAATAATCTCATTATACATAAATTATCCTCACTTTCCAAAACATAAAAAAACCTTGACGCTCGTCAAATTTTTTGGTATATATATATAAACTTGACAAAAAACCCGATAATTTGCTATAAATAACAACTATATGGCCAATCGACTGTCTCAATGGATTAAAAAGGAACTGAGAAGACACTTTACGATAATGCTCGTTCCCCACTCGGGCTTTAAGCCCATGAGGTTCAGTTTTTCGGTTTCTTTTTTGATTTTTCTCTTCTGCTTCTGGACGGGTCTGACGATATGGGCAGGATACCTTTCAAGCAAGCACATAGACTACTGGCGCGTAAGGGCGGAGCACAGCCTCATAAAACTCAGGATGACCCTCCTTGCAAAACAGCTCAACCAATCGAGAGAGTATCTTGATCAGGTCAAAGAAAACGACAACCAAATCAGAGAGTTGCTTGAATTAAAAAGCAAAAAATCGATAATCGTCGAAGAAGGAAAAGGCGGGCCTTCCGAGAAAGAAATAGAAAAACTGGAGTTGTATTTGAGCGGAAAACTTGAAATCACGCCGGAAGAACTTCACAAGCAAGCGCTGAAACTCAAAGAGATATCAAAAACGCGGCTCAATAGCATCTCCGAGATTCTGACTACCGTAGATCGTCAAAGATCTCTCTACAGGGCTACGCCCAATATATGGCCAGCCGAAGGAAGGATAACCTCGGGATACGGATTTAGAATACATCCCGTACATGGCACTTTTGAGTTGCATTCCGGCATTGATATCGCCGCTCCCAGAGACACGCCAATCGTGGCGACGGCCGATGGCAGGGTGGTTTTCACGGGGTGGTCGGAAGGTTATGGGAAGTTGCTCATAGTAGACCATGGCCACAACTACAAGACGCTTTATGGCCACCTGAACAAAATAATCTGCAAACAGGGCGACATGGTAAAAAGAGGAGATATCATCGCTGCAGTCGGCGACACGGGCACATCAACCGGCTATCATCTGCATTACGAAGTCAAATTTAATGATAAAATCCTGAATCCAAAACGTTTTCTGGACGAGGATAATTTCTTCGCAAAAAAATAATCGGGAGACGCTTATGTTCACAAAAAAAGAAACTCATCATATCGGAAAAATGGAAACTATCATCGGCGCTGACACCGTCTTTCAGGGGAGCATAAAGACAAAGGGGGCGGTAAGAATAGACGGAAAACTTGAAGGAAACATAAACGAGGCTGCGGGGGTCGTCGTCGGCGAAAAGGGTCTGGTCACAGGTGATTTGAACGCTAAAATAGTCATTGTCGGAGGCAAAGTCACAGGAAACGTAACGGCATATCAGAATCTCGAAATACTAACGAAGGCCCAAGTCTACGGCGATATCCATACGGCGCTTTTATCAATAGGGGAAGGCGCGATTTTTGAAGGCAACTGTGTTATGAACACCGAAGTCAACAAAGTCATTGACATGGATTTAGCCGCCCGAAATAAATAAAAAAACCAAAGGTATAACGGCGATACTCGCCAATATCCCGCAGATAATCATTCCGCTTGCAAATTCGGGGTCGGCGTTGAATTTTTTCGCAACTATATAGGTATTTATCGCCGAAGGCATAGTTGAAGTGAGCATGCAAACCCCCGCCGCCGCCCCGGAGAGTTCGAATATTTTCAACGCCAAAATCCCGAGCAGAAACCCGCCCGCCATCCTCAGAAAAACTCCGATTAAAACATCTTTCAATTTGTAAAACTTCAATCCGCTCAATTTCATTCCCATAAAGACCAGCATAATGGGAAGGAGTATCTGAGAAATCAAATAGTATGCGTCCTTAAGAAAAGCTGTGAAGCGCAACTCGCCGAAAACGAATTTGAAGATAAAGCCCAGAATGATGGCATAGATTGCCGGCATATCCCGGATTTGTGCGACGCCTCCGTTTTTTACTATCAAAATTCCGATGGTAAAGTGTATGATGGTTACGGAAATATTGTATATTATGGCCCAGAAAGCTCCCTCACTTCCGAAAAGAACTGTGTTTGCCGGTATGGCCAGGTATGCACTATTCATTATGGATATCGGAAGAACAACATTTCTGAAGGGTGTTTTAATCGAAATTGAAAATAGAAATGCTAAAATTCCGCAGCCGAAAACTACGAATACGCTCGAAAGAATTATCCTCCATACCGCGCCAATCTCAGCCGGCATCCTGAGCATCGACACAAAAATGAAAAAAGGAACGACGAAGTAATAGACGAAGTTTATGATAGCCTTTTCAAACGCTTCAAATTTTTTGTGAAGGAGTTTCTGCAAAAGCCATCCAACGGCTATAAAAATAAAAACCCTGGCTAAAAGATTGTAAAATACGCCCATAATGGGATTTTGCCTCACCACAGAGCCACAGAGAAAAAACTTTACCACGAAAGCACGAAAGTTGGAAATCACGGAAAATCCCCCTTAATCCCCCTTTTATTCCCCCTTTAATAAAGGGGGGAAGGGGGGATTTGGTGGGAAGCGAAGCAGGGGGATTTACAGTGACTTGTGCACTTGTGCAGACCAAGGTCTGCAACTACAAAACTTGTGCTTTGTTGCAAAAAATTTCTTACACATTTTTTTGCGTCTTGTGTGGTAGAAGAACTTTTTCAATAATCTCATTCTACAAAAATTTGATTTTTTTTTCATCTTTTGATAACATAAACTTATGAAAATTCGGAAGCAAACGCTCTTCGGCTTACAGGCGGCGACAACCGGTTTTTATCTTCCTGCACCTTTCTTTCTCCTCATTTGTCTTTTCTATATATTTTCTCATCAAAATATTTTGTCAGCCACAACCTTAAGCACACAAACTTTGAAAGTCGACGGTATTTATGAGAATCCGTCGGTAATCGTAAAGATAGATGAAACGCGAAGGGACCCGGTGTTTTCGTTTGAAGTTGCGGACGGCAATAAAATAGATTATTTTATCATCGACGTAGCGTCAGCGACAGAATCCGCTGCCATATGGACTAAACATATTTCTTCGCGAACAATGGATGCGACCAACTATGTAAATTATTCGCTGATAAAGGCAAGATACGAAGGAAATAAAGGGCTCGATACCAGGGCGACATATTACTGGAGTGTTTCCGTATATGAAAAAGGCGCATCCACCGAAACCACTTCACTTGTGGCGCACAGTAAATTTTTCACATCGTCGGCAAGCGTTGTTCTTTCCGGAACGAAAGCGGATATGAAAATCGATTTCAACAATCCCCTTAAATCAGGGAAAATCACAAAAATACAGATTTCTGCTTTCGATAGAGACAGAGATTTCAAATTAAGGATATTTTCAATTTCCGGCACGCTCGTAAAAGAGTGGGAGAAGATAACCGTTCTTAAAGATGCCTACTACACCGTTGATTGGGACGGCAAAAACAAAGACGGAGTATTTGTGGCTCGAGGGATATATATAGTAAATCTCTACGATGAAAGCGACAAATTAAGAATCAACAGGCATTTGGCTGTGGTAAGATAACTCAATGACGACAGAAGACAGAGGACAGAGAACAGAGGACAGAAAACTGGAAGCGGGAAGAGAAGAACGCAAAGCGGAAAGCGTGAAGGGTGAACGGCTTTTAACTCTTTCCGCTTCCCGCTTTCCGATATACGCTTTCCGCTTTACGGCATTTTATTCTCTCACCTCTGACCTCTCACCCCTTATCTCTCTCCTCTATTCGCTATTCGCTCTTCTTACTTCTTCCTTCTTACTTCTTATTTCTTGCATTTATTTGCATTCTGCCGGTACGGATGTGTTAAATATCAATAAAGGCGCGAGGGCATCCGTTTTCGGGGACTCCTTTGTAAGCATCGCCGACGAAACATCCGCTGTCCACTACAATCCGGCTGGATTAGGCTTTATATACTCCCCCGAACTTCAAATGATGCATAACATATATGTGGCTGAAAACTCGTTGACATCTCTTGGCTATATGAGACCAGACGGATTCGGAGTTGCCGCCATAAGTGCCGATTATTTCTCGGGTCCAAAAATCAAGGGTTTTGAAGACGGAACAAAATTATCTGATTTCACATATTATACAGCAGTGGGAAATTTGGGATATGGACTTAAAATTTTTCCGTCCATCTCATTCGGTCTTTCGCTTAAATATCTCTACGATGTAATAGGCGACTCGACGCTCTCTCTATATGGCTCGGACACCGGCCTCCTGATAAGAACAATCGATGAGGTCTTTTCGGCGGGGGTTGCGGGCCGCAATTTATATAGCAGTCCTTCTCTCCCAAAAACTTATCTCGGCGGTTTTTCGTTCAAGTGGTCGCTTCCTGAACACTACTCGGACATAATTCTTGCTTTCGGTTACAATCAGACGGAAAATAAAAAGCCCGTCTATAGCGCGGCGATAGAACATATCGGAGCGAGGATTCTCGGCCTGCGAGTTGGATACAGACACATTGAGGATAAATTCCAGCAGTCCGCCCAAGATTCGATTTCGCGGCTTACGGCGGGCGCCAGCATCAGAATCAAAAACATTCAGATCAACTACGCCTACAACCCACTTGCATCGCTCGGAGACACTCACACGATTGATTTTCAGTGGAGGTTCTTAGGCTGGTATATAAGGAAAAAAAAGATACCGATATCGCTCAAAGTTGAGCCAACTGTTTTTTCACCAAATTCCGACGGGGCGAAGGACGTTGTTTTTTTTATACCTGAAACTACCGGACTTAAGAAAGTGGAAACATGGAAATTAAAAATAAACAACGCTTCCGGCGCAACAGTCAAAACATATTCAGACAAAGAAAGTTATCCGAAAATCATAGCGTGGGATGGGAAAGACGCAAAAGGCGGGATTCCGCCCGAGGGAACCTATAAGGCATATTTTACGGCTGAAGACAGAACCACGTTCGCTTCATCCGACGCTTACGACATAAAAATCGACCTCACCCCGCCGGCAGTTCTTCTTACCCTTGCGACCGGCACGTTTAATATAACCGAAGAGAGCCTCGAAAACAATCTAACATTTTATATGTCGTTGTCGGATTTATCGGGCATTGACTTTTGGCAACTCAATATTTACAACGAAAAGAAAAGATCAGTAAAAACCTTCAAATCTACACAAACCGTAAGCGAGGTTGTATGGAATGGAAAAGACGATTACTACGGCCTCTTTATCCCCGAAGGTAATTATATTGCAAAACTTATGGGCGCAGATAATGCGGGCAATAGACACATATCCGATGTTCCCTTCTCCGTCATAAGACCACCAAAAGAAACTGTAAAGGAAGTCGTAAAAGAAATTGTGAAAGAGGTTCGGGTGAAAGAAGAAGCGCGCGGTCTTGTTATGACCATGGCAAGCCACATTCTTTACGACCATGGAAAATCCGAGATAAAGCCGCAAGCAAAAAAAGCGCTGGACGAAGTAATCGAAATAATAAATACCTATCCACAAAATAAAGTCCTTATAGAGGGTCATACTGACTCTGTAGGGAGCGCTGAAAGCAACAGGGTTTTATCCAGCAAAAGAGCGTGGGGGATTTACAGCTACCTCGTAAAAAACGGGGTTGAGCCGGCGAGGTTGTCAGTAAAAGGATGGGGTAAAGAGCGGCCTGTGGCGTCGAACAAAACAGAGGCTGGCAGGACTCAAAACAGAAGGGTGGAAATAACAATACTCAAAAATCCGTAAGCAATCTAAACGACCTACCGACGATGTTGTCGTAGTGAATTTTACAATAAACTCTATAATTTTGTATCATCATTAGATTATTGAAAACCCCGCTCTGTGGAGTAGAAATAGGACGCAGATTTACGCAGATGAGTTTATAGTTGCTTTAATCTGCGTTTATCAAAGTTGTTTCTGCGTTCATCTGCGTTCAATTATTTTTTAGGACGCAGATTTACAGGATTATCGCAGATTAAAAACTTTACCACGAAATCACGAAAATTAGAAATCACGGAAAATCCCCCTCTATCCCCCTTTTGTAAAGGGGGAAGCGAAGCAGGGGGATTTACAAAAAGAGAACGATATTTTTCGTGTTTTCGCGCTTTCGTGGTTCAAATCTTTTTTCATCTGCGTTCAAAAATAAAAAAGTGGTTGATGAGTTTTTCGACGGTCTCATCATAGTACATTAGCAGGTAATAACGGAGAGGTGCGAGAGTGGTTTAATCGGCACGCCTGGAGAGCGTGTATACCCGTAAGGGTATCGGGGGTTCGAATCCCCCCCTCTCCGCCAATTTTCACTTTTTGGATTTTGGCAGGAATTTTGGACAAAATCCGAACTTTTTTTGAACAAAATCCGCAAGCGGATTTTGTTCAAGGTAATGGCTAAACAATTCGGACTAATTTTTCATCAAAATGAGTGTGCTGTAACATCTTCAGTATAGTCGGAAAAAGGTCTTCGTCTCTATGATTAAATCTGAAAGAAATTTCACCCAA
>JBGFRZ010000037.1:0-2779 GCA_041694835.1 Ignavibacteria bacterium | reverse complement strand
CTCCGGTCTCTGATCCTGAAAAAGCAGGACGGCCGGCCGAAAGCGGGATATTTACAATAGAGTGGTCGCCTTCGGCGGATGACGAATCAGGTGTCAGAGCGTATGAAATCCAGGAACGGATTGACACGAATCCCGTATGGAAAACAATCAGGCTCGTCTCTGCCCACAGGAACACATTCCAGGTGGGAAACAGCGACCTGCCGTCTAATCCTCCAAGAGAAAGGGGAAGATTTTACTACTACAGAGTCCGCGCGCAGAATTTTGCAGGCGGCTGGGGCGAGTGGTCGCCGGAATCAGCTCCTGCTGTAACAGGGTTGCCCGCCGAGGTTATAACAGCTGTTAGCAACTATCCAAACCCTGTTGATACAAGAAAAGGCGGCAAAGAAGGCGAGACTAATATCGTTTACATACTGAATCAGGATGCGGAGGTCGAAATAGTGTTATACGACCTCCTTGGTTACGAAGTAAGAAGATGGAGTTTTGTCGCTGGTCAGGAAGGCGGCAAAAAGGGTGCTAATAAGATACCATGGGGAGGCACAAACGAAGCCAATCAGAAAGTCGCAAAAGGCGGATATATCGCCCAAATAAGGGTTAAAGCGAGAGAAAAAACCGTAACCGTTATAAGGAAGATAGGAGTGATACATTAAGTAGAAGGAAAATTGCCAAAGGAAAAAGGAAAATTGTAGTTGCAGACCTTGGTTTGCTATTTATTGTAATCGCACCGCCTTGCGGTGCAATGTAGCAGCACCGCTACCTGCTTGCAACCGCGAGGACGAACACTGACACTGACCACCGACACTGACTTATATTGTTGTGAAACATTTTTCGAACATTTGTTCGAATTTCTCGTCGGAAGAAGATAGCGAATAGCAAATAGCGGATAGCAGAAAAACGGATGCAAGATGCAAGATACCAGTAGAAACAATGTCTTTACCTGTATCCTGCATCCTGTATCGGTTTTGAAACTTGTGCTCTTGTGCCTTGTGCTCTTTGTTCTTGTGTTCTACTGCTCCGACTTTCATCTCTATCCTCTCACCTCTCTTCTTCGAAGTTTGCCACAAATCTTCTTTTAGGGTGGTTTTTATATTTCCCGGTTCTTTCCCTATCTACCATCTACTACATACTAACTACTGATTTTGCTACAAATCCCATTTTTTAGTATAATCATAACAAGAGCACAAGTCACACTTATACACTTATGCACTTATGCTCTTATGCTCTTATGCTATGAAACATCTTTTATCCATAAACGATCTTTCGCGCGAAGAAATCATTGAATTGCTCAAACTCGCACAGAAGTTAAAAAAGAAAAAAAGAGGTTTTGCGCCGCTCCGAGGAAAAACGCTCGGTCTCATAATGGAAAAACCCTCTACAAGAACGACGGTTTCTTTCGCGGTGGCGATGTATCAACTGGGCGGACTTCCGATTATACTTGCATCCGCCGAGCTCCAGAGAAAAAGGGGGGAAACTATCGCGGATACATCGCACACGCTTTCACGGTATCTCGATGTGGTTGCTTTAAGAACTTTCTCACATAAAGACTTGTCGGATTTCGCCGACAACTCGAGAATTCCCGTAATAAACGCCCTGTCGAATATTGAGCATCCTTGTCAAGCTTTGGGCGATATTTTAACTATAGTTGAGAAAAAATCCCCCGGCATAAATGGCCTGAAAAAATTAAAAATAGTTTTTGTGGGCGACGGAAACAATGTAGCGAATTCGTTGCTCCTTGTCTGCTCAAAACTTTCAATGAAACTAACTGTCGTCAGCCCGGCGGGTTACGAGCCGTCAGGTGACATCATGGCAAGAGCACGAGAGATTTCCAGGACGACGGACGCTGAAATCAAACTTTCAAACAGCATTGACGCTCTAAAATCCGCCGATGTTCTCTATACCGATGTATGGGCATCTATGGGAAAAGACGATGAGAGAGAAAAGAGGAAAGATATTTTTAGAAGATATCAGTTGAGTTGCGAATTGGTCTCAAAAGCGAAGAAAGATGCTATCGTCATGCATTGTCTGCCGGCGCGTCGAGGGGAAGAAATCACCGACGAAGTAATAGACGGTTCGCAGTCGGTTGTATTTGACCAAGCCGAAAACCGTCTTCACATACAGAAAGCGATACTGCTAAAATTATTAGCGAATAGTAAATAGCGAATGACGAATGGTAATGCGCCCGTTTCACACGGGACGAATTGTAGCGGCGGATGTAAATCCGCAAATAGCAAATGGTGAATAGGGGTTAGAGAACAGGGAATGGAATACATTTCCCCGCCTCTCACCTCCCGCCTCTGATTTCCGCCCCTTAAGAAATGATTAAACAATTCGACGGCAACAAACCTCAAATCCATCCATCCAGCTATATCTGTGAAGAATCCATAATAATAGGCAAAGTGTATATTGGAAAAAATGTGTCCGTCTGGCCCGGCGCTGTTTTGAGGGGAGATGTAGAGGATATAATAATCAAAGACGACACAAACATTCAGGATGGAGTGATTATTCATACGAACTACGGCATACCAAGTATTGTGGGGTGCGGCGTCTCCGTCGGACATGGGGCAATTTTACACGGCACTTCTATCGGGGATAATTGTCTTATAGGAATGGCTGCAGTTTTACTTGACGGCTCAAAAGTTGGCGAAAATTCAATTGTCGGTGCGGGAACTCTTGTTACGGAGAATATGAAAGTGCCTGTCGGCAAGCTTGTGCTTGGGGTTCCTGCAAAAATCATCAGAGATGTTTCCGCCTCGGAAATCGCAAAACTCAAAAACAACGCTCA
>JBGFRZ010000011.1:0-2786 GCA_041694835.1 Ignavibacteria bacterium | reverse complement strand
GGCACTTGTATCTACCGTCTTTAAGCCTCCATGCCCAACAGTGAGAACATTGGGGACATTGTCGTTTCACAATGTCTTATTTTAGCATAATTTTAGTCCGTTTTCTTTGGCTATTACCTTAAAAAATGAAAACGTTATATAGATGTGCAAAATACTTTACAATCAACATAACAATTATGCGCAACGATATAGCAACGACAGGTGAGGAGCGAACCTCTTTTGTAGGGGGTGGACGTAGGGAGTGCTTCCCGCATAATAAACATACGGGGCGAATAAAAATTCAATCATTGTGTAGCCCCCGAATTCATTGGGGGATGAAATCCGAAAGGATTTCATAGGAATCATATGGAGCAGAAAAACATCGAATTTATAAAAAGATACTACGGCGATGAAAAGATAAGAGAACTTCTTTTTGAACAAGCCAAAAACTACACGCACTGCATAGGCGCTGGCAAAACACTCATAGAAAAGGGCTGGACGTTGCCCATAAGGGAGGTTCCGATAGAAGAGATGCCGTCGCTTCTCGACGAAGGTCTCGATATTTTCTTTCCCATAAGATGTGTCGGCGACAAATCTCTGTATATAATATGGGACATAGAGTACTTCAACAAGGAAAATCCCGCATACATATTCGACAGGGAAAATCAGAAAAAGATATTTGCATGGCTGGCGCCGGCGCTGGATATCGTCGAGGAGATATTGAAGAGTTTCGGTATAAAATACGTCGTAGACATAACAATGTCCGGAATCCACGTGTGGTCCAAAATATCAGCCGAGTCCGAAACATTCTCTAAATTTGCAGATGAGGGTTTCATCCTGCCAACACTTGCCGAGAAATACTCAAAAATTGTGGAGTCGGATAAAAAAAGAATAAAGGCCGTGCCTTCGGATCTAGGAAAAGCCTACAACACCGCGGGAAAGATCCTCGAGTTTTTCACTCATGAACTGATAAAACAAAACAGAGCTAAAAACCCATTCAATATACCGGTCACCATATCCGACGCGCCGCAGCTCGGAGAACACCACCCACACTCGGGTGTGTCCTCGGATATAACGCAGTACGGCCATCCGATATTCATGAGATGCATAAGGGCGTTCTGCTCGCTCCACCAGAAATCTTTGATAAACGGCTTTGAAAATCTGGGGCCCGCGGTGGATATGATAAAAGTGAGCGGGCTGAAATACTCGGATGCCGTCGAAATTATGTGGGATGCTGACGAATCCGTAAATTTCTACAAGAAAAATTTCAATGGAAAAAACATAGAAATCGGCGATTCTTCCGAAGGATGGTCAAATGCCTTCAAGGCTTATTTCAAAAGTGAATTGAGGGTATGCCATAAAGAATGGGAAAATGCCGAAACGTCATTGGAAATCGCCGAGGAAAAATATCCACTCATATCACGCTACCTGAACAACGCTTTCGCAAATCCCGGTCTTCTTGCCCCGGGCAATCTTCAGGAAATCGCCGAAGAAGCATCTTTGAAAGGGACATCTGCCACAAAAAAGATCTTTTCAATGATTGCAGATTTCTACTCAAACGAATCGCTCGGATGGTACGACCCGATAAAATTCACCGGGATAAATTGGAATAAATACGACGCAATGACTGCTGCGGATTTCTGGGGAAGGGCATACTGGTCGCTTAAAAAAATGGGTCTTGGAAGAAAAAATACGCGGGAATAATGCTAAAGGATGTAAAGGAAAAAAATAAGAGATATAAAGAATAACAAAAGCAAAATCGGAGGTGTCATAAAATATTTCTGCGCTCTTGCGGTGTTATGTCCCGACCAAATTGGCATAATAAGACCGTTGAAAAACACTCTTTAGTTTTTTGAGATAATTCTCGTTGGTAAATCCGACGATAAAACATTTGCATCTTCTCTCTGTCATTGCTATAATATTTCTATTGTTCTTGTAATTCCTCTATGATTTAAGCGACTATGAGATAGAAGATGAAATCAATGACAGGTTAAGTTTCAGTAGAAATAGCGCGACGGAACAAATTGGTCTCGGACAAATTACACATAGTTGACTTCACACATTGAGGCAAAGGTAGATATATTCAAACTAAAGAAAAACAAATTTACGGATATAAACAGCATACAGGGATGGATGCTGAAAGCGAAATAATAGTTGTCCAGAGTGTAAAGATGGGGAATGAAGCGGATAAAACACACCTTGCGGATGTAGTGACGAGGGGTCGTGGCAATCTTGCATTTTGCTTGAAAAATGAGATTGCTTCGGTCGTTTCACTCCCTCGCAATGACAATTGCCTGTTTCACTGAAAAACTGTAAACAACGCGTTAAAATCTAACAACTTAACGAAGTAGTGGTAAGTAGGGTTCACTGACGCTTCGCTAAAATTCACCACAGAGGCATTCACCCCGCACCAATCCTGGGTATTGTATCAGAGAAATGGGTCTTGTCTGGTCCCGCCGAGGCTGGATTGTCTCTGGTTCTCTGTGATACTCTCATTTTTCTCCGCGTCTATGTGGTAAAAGGTTTAATTTTTGTAACAAACTGCAAGGTTTTTGCGTAAAAATAGCAAAAAATCATGCACTTTGAGCGTTGTTTTTATAGTTTCAGTTGTTTAATTCCCGTCGTAGTGCTCGATTTTTTAGCATTTTAGTCCCGCCTTGGCGGGATCCAGTAGACCATAAGTAGAGCTTACTGAAAAAAGCAAGAGTTCATTGAAATGTAGACGGAAAAATAGTATAATAGGACATTGAAACCAAGTTAAAACTGCAAGGGAAAAAGGGGAAAGTACTAAAAACCCTTGCAGTTTT
>JBGFRZ010000087.1:0-12819 GCA_041694835.1 Ignavibacteria bacterium | reverse complement strand
GATTTATTCTTATAAGTTCCTCAAGCTGCTTTCGCGCCGATTTGAAATCATTTATGTTGTCGTACGATATGGCGGAGTAAAAATATGCGTCGTAAAGATCGCCCTTAAGCTTAATGGCGGCGGCAAAATATGACAAGGCCTTCGTATATTTTTTCTGGTCCATATATAAGAGTCCAGCCAGAAACTTAAGTTTTGGATCCGAAGGGTTTTGTTTTATCGCCTTTTCGAGGTATATCTTCACTGATTTGTAATCTTTTTCCCGCATGTAAAGCTCGCTCAAATACTGATAAACTGCCGCTGATGGCTCGATTTTAACGGCCTTTTTGAAATTCGCAATCGCGCTTTCGACATCTTTTTTCTCGACGGCTATTATTCCGAGCCAGATATATCCCGAAGCCGAGTCGGACGAAATCTCGACCACTTTTTTGAAGATTTCTTCGGCGTTTTCGATTTCGGTGTTCGAGAAATAAAGAGCGCCCAGATAGTTTAAAACTGATATGTTTTCCGGGTCTTCTTCCAGATATTTTCTGTATTCCGCCACCGCAGCAGCGGTGTCTTTAAGTATTTCATAAATTTTTGAAAGCGCAAGATGCGCCTCTTTGAAAGACGGTTCTATTTCGAGCGACTTTGTGTAATTTTTTATGGCGGTTTCATAATCTTTCAACCTCTCGTAGGTTTCTGCTATCTTCAAGTATACCGCGGGATCCCCGGGTTTATACGCTGCTATCTTGTCCCAGTAGTTGAGAGCAGTTTTGGGGTTTATGGCATGATAATAATTCGCGAGGTAAATCAGCGCTTCATCGTTCGAAGGCTCGGCCTCCAGAATTTTCTCGTAGTAATACGCCGCTTCTTTGTACAAGGACGTTATGAAATATAGCCCAGCGAGGAATTTGTAAGAATCGAGGTTGTCGAACTTCTTGGCGATGTCGTCAGCGGTTTTAATGGCGGTGTCAATCTCGCCGAGTTTCAAATAACACATGGCCATGTCCATATAAGCGCTTTCCGCATCCGGGTCGGCGACTATGGTTTTCTTGAGCTCTTCAAGGGCTTCGCCATATTTCGACTCGGAGATTAAAAGCTGGGCGTTTATGTAGTAAAGATACGACTGCTTATAATCCGCCGAAACTATCGTCGCCAAAACACTCAATAACAGAAGCGATTTTTTGTTCATATATCTTTTTTCATTATGATAGCGTCCTCGTCCCTGTAATACTTTTTTCTCACGCCGCTCTCGGAAAATCCGTATTTTTTGTAGAGATTTATGGCATCCTTATTCGACGGTCTCACCTCTAAAAAGACCTTTTTAGTTCCCGACATTCTCGATTTTTCGAGCATGAACTCTATAAGTTTTTGCCCGTATCCCTTCTTTCTGAACTCCGGATGAACGGCAATGTCTATAATGTGAGATTCCTCGTACATTATCCAGAACTCTATAAATCCGACTACTTTTTCGGATTCGATTAAAAGCCAGAATTCGCAGGCGGGATTGAGTATCGATGAGGCTATCATACTCATCGTATGGGGGTCGTTAAAAGAGAGTTTTTCTATCTCATAAACTTCTCTTATATGCTCAGCGCCCAATTTTTCGAATTTCATACACGAATTATAACAAATTTGTTGAATTTTATATAATGAGCTCGTTGAAAAACCTTAATCTTTTGAACGATTTGGCAGTTTTAGGTTAAAAGTTGAAATCGTTTAGACCGCAATGTCTGACGAGCAAAGCGAGGAGTTTTGCGGTCTGATTGAAACTTTTAACCGTTAAGAAACTGCTCTTTAAGTGAAAAAGATGGGTTTTTCAATAATCTCATAATGAGATTATTGAATCCCGCCATGGCAGGATACCACAGAGTCGCAGAGAAAAAACGAGGTAGCTCAAGAACTACCCCGATTGTCATCGGGACAGGCACCGAAATTACCGACGGGAATTTAATCTCTATGCAGTTTCTCTGTGTCTTTGCGCCTCTGTGGTGAAATGCCTTTTAGCAAAGTGTCAATAACCTTATGCTCGAAAAAATTGTAATACAGGGCGCAAAAGAACACAACTTAAAAAACATCAACCTCGAAATACCAAAAAACAAATTGGTCGTCATAACCGGTCTTTCGGGTTCGGGAAAATCGTCTTTGGCTTTTGACACGATTTACGCCGAAGGGCAGCGAAGGTATGTCGAGTCGCTTTCGGCTTATGCGAGACAATTCCTTGAACTGATGGAAAAGCCCGATGTGGAGTTTATTGAGGGACTCTCGCCCGCCATAGCAATCCAACAAAGACCCCCGGCGCATAACCCCCGCTCAACCGTCGGCACAATGACGGAAATATACGACTACCTCAGATTGCTTTTTGCACGGCTTGGAACTGTTCATTGTCCTGAGTGCGGAAAAAGGATAACTTCGCAGGGTTCGTCTGAGATTATAAAAAAAATCAGTTCGTTTGGGCCCGGGACAAAAATTCACATATTTTCCCCGCTTGTTAGAGGCAGAATAGGGACATACGAAGAGTTGTTCACGCGATTGAAAAAATCCGGCTATGTCAGGATTCTCGTCGACGGAAATATCCGTTCGCTTGATGAAAAAATCAAACTCGACAGGTACAAAAAGCACACAATTTCCGTCTCAATAGACAGAATCGAACTCGGTGTGACATCCAAGGAAAGAATTTCTGATTCAGTAGAGACGGCTTTGAAAGAATCCGGCGGATTACTCGAGATTCACATATCGGAAAAGTCACAAAAAGCGGCGGCTTCGCAAATTTTCAGTCAGAAAAACTCTTGCACGGATTGCGGAATTTCAATATCGGAAATAGAGCCGAGATTATTTTCTTTCAACAGCCCCTATGGAGCATGTGCCGACTGCGGAGGTCTTGGTAAAAAAATCGAAATCGACGAAAATCTGATTGTTCCCGACACCCACCTTTCTTTGAATGAACACGCCATCCATCCGTGGATGGAACCAATAACAACAAAGACGCACAGATGGAAATATTCGTGGAAGGGATATTACGGGGAAATGTTGTCTGATTTGTCCCGCAGACACAAAATAAATATGAACACGCCCTTTAATAAACTTTCCCCCGAAATACAAAAAATCATATTTTACGGCGACGACGAGTTTGAGGGCGTCATATCTAATCTTTTGAGGAGATACAACGAAACGGAGTCGGATTATGTCAAAGAAGAGATACAAAAAAGATACATGAGAACGAGCGTGTGTCCCGCCTGCCGTGGAAAAAAACTTAAAAAAGAAGCCCTTTCTATCAAAATAGCGGAAAAAAATATATCGGACATATCGGCAATGTCGGTGAAGGAACTTTACGATTTTTTCGCCTCACTTAAACTTACCAACACGCAAAGTGTAATAAGTCAGAACATACTAAAAGAACTTAAATCACGGCTTGGTTTCCTTGTGAATGTGGGGCTGGATTATCTGACAATCGACCGCGAAACCCAAACCCTCGCCGGCGGAGAAGCGCAAAGAATTTCGCTCGCCACTCAGATAGGTTCCCGACTGACGGGCGTACTTTATGTTCTCGACGAACCCTCTATCGGACTTCATCAAAGGGACAATGAAAAACTCCTCTCGACATTAAAAGAACTCAGAGACATTGGAAATACACTCATTGTTGTAGAACACGACGAAGAGACGATAAGGACCGCCGACTGGATTATAGACCTCGGGCCCGGCGCTGGGGGGCTGGGCGGAAATATTGTAGCGGAGGGCTCGCTCGAGCAGATAGTCAAATCTGAAAAATCGCTGACGGCGAAATATCTCAACGGAAAACTTAAAATACCCACTCCCGAAAAAAGAAGAGAACAGTCGAAATTCATCGAAATTTTGGGGGCTGAACAATTCAATTTAAAAAAAATAAATGTAAAGTTTCCAATCGGAAATTTCATCTGTGTTACAGGGGTTTCTGGTTCAGGAAAATCCACGCTCATTTATGAAATTCTCTACAAGGCATTAGCCCAAAAACTTTACAAATCCAAAGAAGTTCCCGGAAAACACAGGGAACTCAAAAATTGGGAAACGTTTGATAAAGTAATTGTAATTGACCAGTCGCCCATCGGAAGAACCCCGAGGTCGAATCCCGCAACATATACGGGCTCTTTCGATTATATAAGAAAACTTATGGCTCTAACGCCGACCGCCAGAAAAAGGGGTTATATGCCGGGGAGATTTTCTTTCAATGTTCGCGGAGGGAGATGCGATAACTGCGCCGGCGACGGGGTGCTAAAAATACAAATGCAGTTTTTACCTGATGTTTATGTAAAATGTTCTGAATGCCACGGGGCGAGATTTAACACGGAAACGCTCGAAATAAAATACAAAGGAAAAAATATATCGGAAATCCTCGATATGACGGTCGAAGATGCCGTAAAATTTTTTGAAAGCATACCACAAGTTTTTAGAATACTTTCCACACTAAACAATGTCGGACTTGGATACATAAAGCTCGGACAGGCCGCCACAACGCTCTCGGGCGGTGAAGCCCAGAGAGTAAAACTTGCAAGTGAACTCTGCAGCAAATCTACGGGGAAAACGCTGTATATTCTCGACGAGCCGACTACGGGGCTCCATTTTGCAGATGTGGAAAAACTTTTGAATGTGCTTCACTCTCTCGTCGACAAAGGAAACACAGTCGTAGTCATAGAACACAACCTTGAAGTTGTTAAGACAGCCGACTGGATTATAGACCTCGGCCCCGAGGGCGGAGAAAATGGAGGGATTCTCATCGCGGCCACCCCACCCGAAGAATTGCTCAAAAATCCAAAATCGCATACGGGTAAATATCTAAAAAATTACATTCAAAAAAACCCTGGCAAATCTTTGTAAATTCAGACCCTAATTATTTAACGAAGTGGTGAATAGGTTCTTCCGGATTTATAGTGGTTAATATCGAATTTTCAGATGGGGCACTAGTATAAAATGTTTTAGGAATTCATTTTATCCAAAATGTGATTTTTGTCACAAATCACACCTGCTGCGTTTGTTTGACCCCGTTTAGAAATAGAGGCAACTTTTATGACAGGATGAATTTGACAATCAACACTAAAACTTCCAGAATAAGTGGAAAGACACCACTCCCAAACTTCTAACGGGGTTTGACAACTTTTAAATAATTTTGTATCATAGTAATTCAAAAAGTTCAAAGGTTTTAGGTTTTAACCTTGAAACTATGGAACCTTGAAACCTGAAACTTTTTAATTTTATGTCCCGGCGGGCAAGTTTATAGAGAACTAAACTGCTGTCAAAAAAACTAATAAGGGAGGAGACAGGCATGTCAAGCAAAAATCCGTTTGAACTTGCTCAGGCGCAACTGGACGAAGCGGCAAAAATTTTGAATTTGGATGATTCAACCCACAAAATGCTCAGAATTCCAATGAGGGAATTGCATGTGAGCATACCTGTTAAAATGGACAACGGAAAGACGAAGGTCTTTCAGGGCTTTAGAGTTCAGTATAACGATGCAAAAGGGCCCACCAAGGGTGGAATAAGATTTCACCCCGAAGAAACGATTGACACAGTAAGAGCGCTATCTGCGTGGATGACATGGAAGTGTGCGATAGTCGATTTACCTTATGGCGGCGGAAAAGGCGGAGTAATCTGCAACCCTAAGGAAATGTCGCCCGGAGAACTTGAACGTCTTGCTCGCGGATACATCCGTGCGGTGGCGCAAATCATCGGTCCCGAGAAGGATATACCTGCTCCCGATGTCTATACGACTCCTCAGATAATGGGCTGGATGATGGATGAATTTTCAAAAATTAAGCAGTTCAACTCGCCGGGGGTAATAACTGGAAAACCGATTCCCCTCGGAGGTTCTCTCGGAAGAGGTGACGCCACCGCAAGGGGCGGAATGTTCACGCTCAGAGAAGCCGCAAACCGTCTCGGACTGAAATTATCTCAGACGACAATTGCCATACAAGGTTATGGAAATGCGGGTCAGCACGCTCATAGTTTAGCCGTTGAACTCTTCGGTTCTAAAGTTGTGGCCGTTAGCGACTCACAGGGCGGAATATACGACAAAGATGGACTCAATTTTAAGGAACTGCTTGAACACAAGAGCGACAAAAAAACGGTTGCGACTTATTCAAAAGGGAAAAAAATCACAAACGAAGAAATTCTCGAACTTGATGTCGATATTCTTATTCCTGCGGCACTTGAAAATGTAATCACCGAGAAGAACGCCGGCAAAATCAAAGCCAAGATAATCTGCGAACTTGCCAACGGCCCGACGAATCTTGAAGCCGACCACATTCTTCATGAAAACGTAAAATTTGTGATACCCGACTTTCTTGCTAACGCGGGTGGGGTTACAGTTTCTTATTTCGAGTGGGTTCAAAATTTATACGGCTACTACTGGACGGTCGATGAGGTCTACGAAAAACTTGACAGAAAAATGACCAAAGCCTTTCACGAAATGTTTGAGATGCACAAATCAAAAAATGTCCACCCGAGGCTGGCGGCATATCTTGTCAGCATCGCAAGAGTTGCAGAAGCAATGAAACTTCGCGGCTGGGTGTGAAAGACAAATGGAAGGTTAAAGGTGTAAGATTAAAGGTTGAAGTGTTTTGTTGTAATTTTAACTTTTTGCCTTTGACCTTTAACTTTGTATATGGACAGTTAGCTCAGCGGGAGAGCGCCCGGTTTACACCCGGAAGGTCGTAGGTTCAAATCCTACACTGTCCATTATTTCTAACGGCGCCGGGGGGCGGGACCGAAAGGTCGTAGGTCCAAATCCTACACCATCCATTGTTTTTAACGGGCAAGCCTGAAAGGTTGTCCCGACAAATCGGAACATCATCCATTGTTTAGAAGATAAAAAAGTGTCTGTGGTCAGTGTTATCAGTGTCAGCTGTCAGTGTCTCTACTGACATTAATCACTGCTTTATAGGGGACGTGGTGTAGCTTGGTTTAACATGCGGCCCTGTCAAGGCCGAGATCGCGGGTTCAAATCCCGTCGTCCCCGTATGAAATACGGGCGATCGCGTGTGTTGTTCAGCATCCCCGTATGAAATACGGGTGATCGCGTGTGTTGTTCAGCGTCCCCGTTTCGATCTGGAAGTTTTGCCTTGTTTTGTTTTTAAAAATGTTGAATTGTTTGGTTTGACAGTTTTTCTGCCGACCCCTCTCTCATCAAAGAGTGTGCTGCAGTCGAAGATATTCCTTTGGGTATAGTAACCAGATATGTTAAAATGGTGGTATGAAAAAATGTAGTATGTCCTGAATGTTCTTTTAACAAAGCATATAATATCCTACGACAGAAGTATCGTTGTTATAATTGCAAGTATGAATGGAAGCCCTATTATTTGCCACTTTATTTGGCTGAATATGTGTGGAGATATAACCATAGAATTTTACAATTAAACAACAAATTGCTCAAATTTTGAGATTGCTTTTTGAGCATAAAACTTACATTTTAGTAGCTCGAATTGATACTATACCCAAGAGAAATATTGTCAATTTTTGAAGAATGTGGTATCAATCCCAAACAGCCTATTCGTGAGCAGGAACCCAAACCATTACCTGACCGCAAAGAACTTGATGATATTATTTTTGATATTTTAGGTTTAACCGAGCAGGAACGCAAAGAAGTTTACTGGTCTATCTGTGAACTCGTCAAAAACCGCTTAGAAAAAGCAAAGAGTGTATAAAATTATGTCTACAATTGAGACTAAAGATAGTATTAAAGATATTCCAGATATTCCTAAAGTCCCGGATGGCATTTTTTCAGCAGCAACAAGTGGGAATTTAGTTTTGTTTATTGGAGCAGGGGTATCCCGAATTATTGGGTGTCCGTCTTGGAAGACTTTTGCTCTTAATTATTTAAAATATTTATATGAAAATAAGTGTATTAACTATTGCGAATACGAAAATCTTAGTAAGTTAGACGTAAGAAAACTATTAACAATTTGCAGGAAGATACTTGAAGAGAAAAATATACAATCACCCAATATAAAATCTCTTTTGAAAGGGGATGAATCATTAAATAAGAAATATAAAATATACGAATCTCTTTATGCTTTTAATGGTATTTATATAACAACAAATTATGACGACCATTTAGACCAGATTGCTCAGAAACCTTATC
This sequence comes from Ignavibacteria bacterium, assembly GCA_041694835.1. Lineage (GTDB taxonomy): Bacteria > Elusimicrobiota > Endomicrobiia > PHAN01 > PHAN01 > JBGFRZ01. Next base: position 4,730 of record JBGFRZ010000087.1, on the reverse strand, counting down.
CAGAAACATCAACTGTTTCAGAAATAGCATTACAACCAAGTAGTGGAAAAGAGCAGAGTAAAAGGAGTAAAATTCTTTACTCACAGGAACAACTATTAGTATCGAATTTGAACAATGGGGTGGTGATTCATCTTCATGGAAGCGTAAAAGATGAGAGAAATATGATAATGACAATTGTTGATTATATGAAACATTATGAAAGAGATTCTAAACCAGCAGTGTTAATTGAAGAAGTTTTTAAATTTTACACTGTTCTATTCGTTGGCTATGGATTGGAAGAATATGAAATATTGGAATTTATGATTAGCAAATCTCAAACTGCAAAAGGTGAATTGAGACATTTTATGCTTTATCCAATATTTAAAAAAGAAATAAATTTATTGGAGTTCCAAAGAAAATATTATGCAGATTTAGGGATCCAATTATTACCTTATCCAATAGATGAAAATGGGTATGAACATCTTGCTACTGTAATTTACGAATGGGCAAAACAAATAGGACCTAAAGCAAGACCACAAAACTTTTTTAATAGAGTAAAATTGATTGATGAGGTAATTAAATGACTCTTTCAGCAAAGGAAGAAGCAGTATTAGGACTAATAAGTGATGATATTTTATACGAAAACTATTTCTTTAATAAAGTTTCAGATATTAAATGGTTTTATCCATTAAAAGAAAAAGGTTATTTCTCGCCCGGAAAAGCGCCGTGTCCAAAACCTGCTGATAAAGAGGGATATTGGACGATTCCCCACTGGAATGTTTTGGATTATTTAGAAAGAGTTTCTCAACAGATTGCACAACCTGAGAATGAGAAATATGCTGATGAATTACTTGAAATTATTAAAAATGTTACAAAATATCATATTGAACATAATAAATGTTTAGATAACTATCGCACCTGGCGGTATTTTGTAAAAATACTATGTAATTTACCAACTGATAAAATTAACGATGAGATATTAGATTTAACCCCTGTCTGGCTTGATTCAAAGTTTGATAATATATTACCTGTTTCAGAAATTATAGAAAAACTTCTACCAAAGTTATTAAATAGTAACAATTCTAATGATTGGAGAAAAGCAGAAAAGATTGTAAATATCGTTACTCAAATAAAATGGGTTCCTAAATATACTGAACAATATAAAAAAGAAATAAGAGAAAAGTATAAGCATATCTTTGACAAACCAGAAGAGAAAAGAACAGATGAAGAAAAACTTGAATATGAACCTAAAACAATTGTAGATACACATTGGCTTATAAAATCATTTATAAATAAGAAAATTGCTTCAAAAATCGGTGAAAAATGTAGTGAAAATGTTATATTCAATTTAGCGGATAAATTAAAAAGTATTTTTGAGAAAGAACAGCCGAGCGGTATAGTTGATTTATCTTATATCTGGTTTTCTTCTTTGTTTGCTACTCCTCATATATACAATTCAGAACAGGTCCTCACACTGATTTTAAGAGATGTTTTAGTAGCGAAATCAGAGAAAAATAAAGATGTAACCTTAAAAATAATTGAAAAGTTTCTGAGTGAATATCAATATCCATTATTTCTTAGATTGACTCTATTTATAATTGGAACCTATTGGGATAATTATAAAGAAATACTTTGGGGGTTAGTTGTCAAAGATGAGATAGCAATTCATATTTTTAACGATCCACATTATGAAGCAGAAGTTTATACGATATTACAAAGATATGGCAATCAGTTTTCACTAGAAGAAAGAGAAAAAATTAAAAATATTATAGAAACAAAAGTTCCTGACAAACCCCACCCTGAAGAAAAATATAAAGAATACTATTCTGCATATCAAAAACAAAAATGGTATTCAGCATTAAAAGATGATAAGTATTTCAAACCTCTATATGAAAAGTATAAAAGTATCACCAAAGAAGAAGATGAACTCAATTTTAAAGAACAAGAAGTCCGTGTAGGTCCCGGCCCATCACCATTAAACAAAGAAACGATATTAAAAATGTGCAATAAAGAATTGGCAGAATATTTAAGAACATTCAAAACAGTTAATTTCTGGAAAGGTCCGACTATAGGTGGGCTATCAGATATCTTAAAGAGCAGTGTTCAAGAGAAACCAGAAAAATTTATTGATGATTTGAATCCATTCTTAAAAACAGGATATTTGTATGTATATGATATTCTCTGGGGAATACGAGATGCATGGGAAAAGAAGAAAATAATTGATTGGGGAAAACTTTTTAATTTCACTAAAGAATATATAACACCTAAAGACTTTTGGGATGATAAATATAAAATTGAAGGTGATGATTGGAAAGCAAACCACCTCTGGGTGGTAGGCATGATAGGTGAACTTATTATACAGGGAACCGAAGATGATGATTGGGCATTTTCAGAAGAGCATTTTACGAAAGCACAAGAAATACTATTTCAAATATTAGATAATTTGCTGGCAGACAAGGAAAAGATTTTAAGTGAACAACCTATTACAGGAGATTTTGTAGGACACGCGTTGAATTCATCTTTTGGAAAAATAACAGAAGCATTATTTATATTGGCATTAAGGATTAAACGATTTGAAGAAAAATCAAAAACCAAACAAAGAGTCAGTTGGGAAGTAAACATCAAGAAGAAATATGAAGAACTTTTGAATAATGAAATAATAGAAAGTTATGTCTGGCTTGGTAGACATTTACTGGATTTCTATTATCATTTGGACAAAAAGTGGACCAAAGATAAGATAAGAACATTCACTATCGAAAAAGAACAATTATGGGAAGCATTTATGGATGGGTATTTATCCAATGGGAGGATTGATAATGAGTTATATATATTAATGAAACCTCATTATGAAAAAGCAATAGATTATCAATTCAAAGGAAAATATTCCTTAGACCAACTTGTTCAACATATCTGTATAGGATATTTGCGTGGAATTGAGGACATAGATGACAACAAGAGTTTATTCAGGAAACTTCTTGGTAGATGGGACACCTCTCAAATAAAAGAAATGATTGGTTTTTTCTGGATGCAGAGAAGAGAGCAGGAACAAGAACAGTCAATTGAAGATGAAGAAAGAACAAAGATAGAAAATAAAATAATTGATTTCTGGCGATGGGTCCATGAAAATAAATATAAAGAGAAACAAAAGAAGTTAAATAATGAAGATAAAAAAATACTATCAGAATTGTGTAATTTGACTGTATTTTTACCAGAAATTAATTCTGAAAATTTTGACTGGTTGAAAATATCTGCTTTATATGTTGATGTCAGTTTTCATTCATCCTTCTTTATTGAATATCTTAATGAGTTAAAAGACAAAAAGCAAAGTATAAATTTTGTAGGGAAAGTATATTTAGAAATGCTAAAAAACACCACGCCAGATTTTAGAGAGGAAAATATTCATTCAATAGTAAAATATTTGTATGATTCAAAAGTTAACGAACAAATAGAAGAAGCAGAAAATATATGTGAGATCTATGTCAGTCGTGAATATGAATTCTTGAGACAATTATATGAGGAATACAATAAAACACGATAAAGTTATTCCAGTTGAAGAATTGGTAAAACAAGATAAAGCAAGTATAGGATTTACATCTATGATTCTAAATGGTATTAGAAGGAATGCTTACACAACAAATTATATACGGGAACGATTACTAAAATTCTCTGTTTCAGGATACGTGCCTGAAGAAGTAAAAAAACATATTGAGACAGCAAAAATTATGTGCATACGGTTATTTTGATATGATTTGATGAGTTTTGAGTGATAAGTTGATGAGGTTGGGAGATGAACTTAGACTACAGATTTTAGACATGAGACAGGGGACTTTACGAAAAATAAGGTAATAATTATGGTAATGCCTTATGAAAAAGCACCAAAATTTAGCATGTAACTGTCTTCAAGAGTTTAAGAATCCGACGGAAAATGTCCTCATGTCTGTAATTAAACCTAAAAGAAATTTCATCTAAATAAAGATGGAAAAACTTTTTGGGCACACCACGGTATTGATAAAGCCAGTTTTTGGCATAACTCCAAAATCCCTCGATACTGTTAATATGGTCTCGCCCTTTGGGTTTTCCTTTTTCTTTCCGAACAACAATGTGCTCACCTCTTACGGACAAGGAACCATACGCATGCCAGTCATCGGTATAGTAAAGGCTGCCAGGTTTTGTGGCTTCTATAACTGCCGGGATAATTCTTTCCCCATCGCGGCCAAGTACCGGAAAAACCCGCACAATTCCATTTCGTTTCAGTATACCCGGAACGATTATCTTTCCGCCATCGCCCCATCCTCTTTTTCCCGCTCGTTTTCCGCCGAACATCGTCTCGTCGCACTCAATCTGACCGATGAGAGATTCCCTGCATTCCTCGTGGGTCGAAAGCCCGCCTTCTGATAATTCGGAAAAATCGTTCAATACTGCTGCGGCAAGCGCCACCACGAAAGCGAAGCCGATAAGCCGGAGCCCCAAGCACAAAATACTCCGGAAGTTTGAGTTTTACACACTCGGGAAGACGGCTTTTATTCCAAAGAACCTTATTCGTGTAGTACGTTTTGCATTTGCGGCACTTGAAACGGATGCCAATTTCCCATGCCCAACTATATCCGCATGCGGGACATTTTCGCATGCCTGAAATTATACTAAATTTGGTGCACTTTGATTAGGTATTACCTTTTTTTTATTTTGCTCATGAGTGAGACTATTTGCTGTTTCTACCACCTTTTTCAAAGAAGTGATATCGTTTTTTGCGG
>JBGFRZ010000018.1:0-12905 GCA_041694835.1 Ignavibacteria bacterium | reverse complement strand
AAGAGGCCTCGGGAAGGTAGAAAAACTCTCCGCAACATTGGGTTTTTAAAAATGGGTCTTCTCCATTTTTTGTTGTGCGTATAAAAACAAAGTGTTTGAGCGGGTTTAATCAAGTGTGAACACTTGATTACCCCGCTCCCGATTTATCGGGACGAGAATGAGCGAAAATACTTTGTTTTTAGGTATTGCAAAATCTTTACCCAATGTTACAACAACATTTGGAGAAGAGCCTTAAAAATAGAGAAGGTTGGAAATTTCGGGGTTGTTCGGAAAAAGCGAAAAATCAAGCAAATGTCGAAAATCCCCCGTGATTCCTGACGGGTTAATTTTGTGCTGAAATAAAAATTTTGGTAGTATAAGCTCGTTGAAAAACCTTAATCTTTTGAACGATTTGGCAGTTTTAGGTTAAAAGTTGAAATCGTTTAGACCGCAATGTCTGACGAGCAAAGCGAGGAGTTTTGCGGTCTGATTGAAACTTTTAACCGTTAAGAAACTGCCCTTTAAGTGAAAAAGATGGGTTTTTCAATAATCTCAGTATATTAATATTATGGGGGCGTAGCAAAAAAGAACGCTGCGATTCAACGACGGGGGGCTGTAGCTCAGCTGGGAGAGCGCCTCGTTCGCAACGAGGAGGTCGTGGGTTCGACTCCCATCAGCTCCACCATATTGAATTAGTGTTCACTGACGCTTCTTCTAGTGAACCCTATTTACGGGACAAACCTCATCGGAGTCCGGGGACAGGCTCTATGTTTTGCCGGTGAAGCGGATTATTTTTCTTCGAGGGCGATGGCCGCCTTAGGACAGTTCGTTACGCAGATTTTGCACGCCTTACATCTGTCGGATTCTATGGTTGCCTTCTTTTCGTTTGAAAGGAATGTTATAGTATTCGGCTCGGGGCACACGAGAATGCAGATTTTACAACCGTTGCATTTTTCCTTGTCTACATTCGCTTTGAAATACATATATGCTTCCTGTGTTATATCGCGCTTTTCGCTTCCCGTGCCGCTTCAATCGCTGCTGAGATCGCCATAAAGTTGGCGGCCAGAAGCATTTCGGTTTTCGCGTATTTTTTCTTTATGGCGTCATCGAGAGCGGCGGTGGTGCCCGACGCAATAAACTTCTTCGCTCCGAATCTTTCTTCTATCGCCTCTCTTACCGACGGCTCGGAAATCACTCCTGTTATTCCGGCAAGCATGCCCACCATAACTATATTTGTTGCCATGTCTGTGGTGGCGACCTCACGGGCGAGGCGCGTAGCGGGTGTGAAATACAGTCGCGCTTTCAACTCTCTAAACTTCTTGATATCGTCGGCAGGCAAGGCGATAGGTTCTTCGGAGTTCACTATTATCACGCCGCCTTCTTTAAGTCCCGAATAAAAAGGCATAGTATAGGACTTGCCCAACGTTATGACATGGGGATGAAAAATCATTATTATGTTCGGATAATTTATTTCCCCCCTGTCGTAAATGGGCCTTGATGCTATTCTAACATAACTCTCCGCAGGAGCGAGCCGCTTTTCAGCTCCGAAAAATGGATTTACGAGAGCGTATTTTTTGTCCTTGACGGCCGCTGTGCCGATGATGTGAGAGGCGGTAACTACACCCTGTCCACCCAGTCCTGACATTCTTATTTGTGTAAGCGAATCGGACAATGTCATTTATTTTTCTCCATAGATGACAGCAACATTTTGGCTTCTTCCGATATGTACTCGTAAAAAGCGTATCTTTCTTGTTCGACATCTTTTGCCATTTTGATTGTCTCTTCCGGCTGGATTTTCAGGTTTGTCGGGCACGGCGTCAGTATCTGAACGTATGTCGGCCCCAAATCTCTGGCTATTATTATCGCTTTTCTGATTGAATCTCCAATGCGCATCGGTCTGGCTGAGGTAACTGCGGCGATATAGTGACAGCCTGCGCCACAAGCGAGTTCTATCATGTTAATTTTGTTGAATTTTTTGCCCGTCGGGGCCATATAAGCGACTTTGCCGCGGGGCGTCATCCCGCTTTCCTGTCCACCCGTGTTAGCGTAAAGTTCGTTGTCGAACATGACGGTAGTTATTTTCTCCTGTCTAAACCACGAGTGAAGCGTCATATCGAGCCCTATGTCTGCCGTGGCGCCGTCGCCCGCCATAACCACGACGTCCTTCGTTCTTCCCGGAAATCTCAATTCAAGCGCTCTCTTGAGTCCGGAGGCGATGGCGTTCTGATTTCCGAAAAGCCCATGGATGTTATGAACCGCGGCCTGCATGAAAATCAGACTGCTACATCCGGTTGAACCGACCATCACAGTGTCGGCGGGATTGGGAAGAGAAGCCATTATGCTTCTGAAAGCGAGAGCCAGATTGCAACCAGCACACAGCGGATGCTCTTCGACAAGTTCCTTGAAAGTCCCGGTGTCTTTGAGGGTTTTATCTCCCGACCACGGACCTTTTTCTATAAGCTCCAGATATTCGCGCGGCATTACATCGACGAATTCAGGACACACTCTTGTAATCTGCTCCGACATATTTTCCTCTATTTTACGCAATCAAAAATTTTTGCGGCACGCGGAGTTTCAGACATTCTTTTTTATAGTCTCGACTATCAGCTCGGGCGGCATCGTCATACCGCCGTAAACCCTTGGGGCGCCGATTATCCTGGAATTATCGGGAATAATCGATGCGACCTCTTTAGCGAGCCAACCGGCGATGTTGAACTCCGGTATGAATATTTTTTTGGCTCCGGCGCAAGCCAAGGCGAGTTCCGTCGACGGGAACGGTCTTATCAGTTTTAATTTCACCAGCCCAACATCGATGCCATCTTCTTTCGTCATAACAATCGCCTCGCGCGCCTGCGACACCGCTGTGCCGCCTGCGACAATCATGATTTCTGCCGATGGATTTTCTATCTCAAGTGGACTTTTAAGATATTTGTTAAAATGTTTTTTGGAGCGGACAGCCGCTGCCCTGACTTCCTGCTGCCACGACGCATGCGCAGCATAACTGACGAAGTTGCTTTTCATAACGAAGGGATCTCGCATCAAACGAAACGGCGGGGTTTCCATATCCATCACAGCGACGGGCGCTGTCTTCGGATTATAGGGTGGCAGACAAACGTCTTCGGAGATGATTCTCACCTGCTCTCTTGTGTGCGTTATGAAAAATCCGTCCATAAAAACGCCAACGGGCAGATGCACATCTTTTTCCTCCGCAACCATGAAAGAGGCAAGAAGCATATCGTAAATGTCCTGTGCTGTCTCGGCAAAAACCATAAGGAGCCCGGTTTCAAGAAGAAAACCCATTTCTATATTGTCGGGCTGAATTGTCAAAGGAGCGTTGACACCTCTGGTCATAAAAGCGCAAACGATGGGAAGACGCGCCCCGGCCCACATCGGGAAAAGTTCGAACGCCCTCATAGTGCCGGGACCGCAGGTGGCTGTAAAAACGCGCACCCCGCCGAATGACGCCCCCGACACCTCAGACATAACGGCGAATTCATTCTCGCCTCGGAAATAATCTTTGATATATCCTTCGGCATATAAATCTCCGACGAGATGCATGCTCTCACTTTGAGGCGTTATTGGATATGAAATAGCCATATCTATGTTGGCACGGCGAACGGCTTCTTTCACCGCTTCGCTGCCCGTGATAAACTGTGTTTCTCTTTTCGCCTCAAAAAGTAGATATTCGGGCGGTCTCACGTTTATTGAATTCATAATTTTTATTTTATCTTCTCCACCATCTTTACGAGTTTATCAAGTTTATCTGTGGTAACATCTCTCAAAGTTATCATCGCATCCTCATGGCCGTATTCGCCGCAGAGGGCTATCGTATAGCAGTCGGTACCGCCACGTATAAGTTTCAGCGCGAGATTTGCCTGATGGCAGTGCACTCCGATAAAAACGCATACATCTATTTTATTGTGCCAGATGGTGAGATTCGGGTGATTGGGATTTATTTCGACGGCAGGATTTATCATAGGATATTTAGGACGATAATCCGGCATTGGAATTATTTTCATGCCGGCTACGGAAGCCAGTCTTTTTACAAGCGCGGCTTTACGACAAGCTGTTTCGGAATGCGCCCACAAAACAAGCGGACCCGGGAATACCGTTGGATTTTTCGCTGCCAGAATTTTTTCGGCGATTTTTCTCATCGCCTCCTCTTCCCTGACGACATCGCCCTCAACAAGGGCTTTCCCCTCGGGCGGAACATCCACCCCCATAAGCGCGGCGGGCGGCGGAAGATACGATTCTGGCCCAGGCAAAACTTTATATCCAACCATGTTTTTCTCCTGTTCGTACTTACAATGCCACTAATGATACAAAAAAAAAATACGGATGTCAATAATTTTAAAAAAATTCCGGGGTATTTAAACCTGAAAAAGCCATGCAACCACAAAACTTGTCCTCGACTTGCTCAGGAATCGCCGACTACAATATCTCATAGAATAATGTGGCATCTAATTCATCGGGATGGAGGGAAGCCAATAACCCGGAATTCATTCGGGAGGCAAATTTCCGTCGGGCATTTCACATTTTTAGCATTTTAGCGAAGCGTCAGTGAACCCTGATTATTCTTATCTTACAAAAATAAAACCTTTTACCACAGAGCCGCGGAGAAAAATGAGAACTTCACAGAGAAATCACCCACGAAGATGTGAGTTCTGTGTTATTAAAACTCTGAACCACGAAGACACGAAAACGCGAAATTGGGGACTTTTTTCGTGATTTCTAACTTTCGCGCTTTCGTGGTAAAGTTTTTTCTCTGTGCTCCTTGCCCCGTTAGATGCTTGCTATCTAACGGGGTGAATGCCTCTGTGGTGAACTTTCAGTGAACCCTACATACATTATGGATTGAATTTTTATTTGCTACACTCACCACAGCCTCATTTGACAAAATTGATTGAAACAATTAAAAAATCCATCTGGCAGCGGACTTTTCGTCTTCAATCGCTTTTTTTATTCTCTCAAAATATGCCGGGCTTAATGTCACTTTTCCGGAATCAATTTTGTTTTTAAGATTTTTGAGTTCCCTCAACGCCTCTCTCTTTACCTTGTCAAAAGGGTCTTCTACCAGAACAAGCAATAATTCAATAGATTCGGGCTTTGCCAGATTTGAAAGCGCCTTTGCTATGTTCGCCCGTACAAGAGGATTCGGATTAGATGCCATTTCTTTCAAAAACTCAAAGCATGCGGACGGCGATGTTTTATATAAATCCAATGATTGCATCGCTATTCTTTCACGTATCATCTCAAGAGATGAAGAAGATTCCTCGTCTATGCAAGACGCGTCTCCTATGAGTTCGCAAACTTTCGCACGTCGGGAATGTATCTCGGCTTCTTGTTTATTTTTTACACCGCTTTTAAGGAGTTCCCCGAGATGCATTTGTCTTATGTCCATCCCGAATTTTAACTGCTGTTCGAATTGTTTGTTCTTCATCGCTCTCTCGTCTTTCAACTCTTTTTGAAGTTTTATGACGGCGTTCTGCTCGTATTTCAGCGATTCTTTCATTTTTTCAAACTCCACAGTCGTCTTCATTTTTTCAGATTCCGCTTCTTTGAGTTGCGAGACTGTGAGCGAATTTTCTTTTTTTAGTTTTTTTATTCTTGAAAAAAAGAAAACTATTGCCGCTAGCATTATCGAATTTAAGGCAAAAGATGAAACGAATGTTATCAAATACATAGGCGAAAGAACCGGTTTTTCCGCTGGTGGCGGCGCGGGTTGATACTTGACCACAGTGGGAGCGCGCTGCGCCGCAACTGCTCTTTTTTGCGACGGAGCGAGGGGCTCAGGCGGCGGTTTTTCGCGTCTTTCAATCCCGGGCGCGGCACTCTCGAGCAAATCCCTCGTAACGTCGTGCAGTTCGCGGATTCGCCCATCGTCTGGATTCAGTTCCACCGCCCTTTGAAGATACTGAAAAGCTTTTCTATAGTTTCTCGATATGTGCAACGATTTGGCTCCATCGTAAAAAATCTTTGAACCAAAATCTTTTATCCTCTGATTTTCGGGGGCAAGCGACAACGCTTTTTCAATGTTTGACACGGCGGAATCAAAATCGCCGCGAATGTATACCTCCGTGGCGGCATTGAGAAAAATCCGGGCTTCTTCGGAAGAGGCGGACAGATGATTGGTAAAAGTGGAAAGTAAGAAGAGTAAATAGCAAATAGCGGAAAATCCAACTCTATCACCCTTTGACACACCCCTACACCCCTCTTGATAGAGGGGAAAAGGGGGAAGCGAAGCAGGGGGATTTACAGTGACTTGTGCACTTGCGCTCTTATGCCTTGTGCACTTGTGCTCTAATTTATTCATTGTTCCTCCATATCAATGACCGTCTGAATTCTCCTCAAAAGCCCGAGGGCTTCGTCGTGGACGCTTTGTACTTTCAAAACTTCAAGGAGCTCGCCTTTGGCGTCCATATATTTTTTTTCACTTATAAGAATTCTTGCATTTGAGAGAAAGTAGTAAATTTTCGCTTTTTCATGATTGGGCAAAAGATTTAAGACCCACTTAGACTCAGAAAGAGCGGAAATATACTCGCCCTGCCTGTAAAAATTTTCCATATCGGCGAGTTTTCTTTTGATTGTCGTCTCGTTGAGGATACCCCGGATTTCCGCAAGTAGAGCCGTCGCCTCTTTGTTCTGGGGAGCGATGTTCAAGATATCAAGAGCGAGTTTTTCTGCTTCCGCGAATTTTTTGTCGTCAAATTTTTTTCGGGCCCTCAGAAAAATCAAAGACACTTTTCTTTCTTGTTCAAGCCGCTCTCTTTCCAGTTTTGCAAGTTGTTTTTCTATTTTTCGCCTCTCCGCAAACCTCTCGCGCTCTTCTTTAAGATTTCCCATCTCTTCTTTCACCTTAATTTCGGCAGCCGTCGGTTCGAATCCATACCTTATATTTACCGTGAAGTAATGCAAAAATCCGAGAGGGTGAAACAAAACGCCGTAATCAAAACCTATTTTTCCAAAATCAAGTCCAAGTCCGGCTGAAATCTGTTTTTGATTGAGTCCGAACCGCCAAAACAAATACTCGGGGGAGTTGTATTCCGCTCCGAAAAACCATCTGTTAACTATATCCCCTCTGAAAATGTTGTAAAACGAAAAATCGAAATTGAGGTATATGTCTTTGTCCATAAAGTTGTGTCTTATTCCCACTCGCGGGAAAAAAGATATTTCGTCTCTTCCCAGTTTCGACGGAATAATGTTAAATAGCGAAATACCGTATGTGTTTCCGATGGCATTGTCGTGGAGCGAAGCGCCAATGTCAAGGGTTGCCGCAGAAGAATGATGGTCGTCTATTGTTTGGGTTATGTATTTTAATCTTGCTCCCGCCGAGATGAAATCGTTTATTTTCCTCGCATAAGATGTTCTTACCGCCATTTCATTAGACGAGAAATTGCCTAAAATCTCGCCGAGTTCGTTCGTCTTCTGGGCATCAGCGGAGCCGAACCCGACAATTGATATATCGACGATATTTTTTGCATCGAGAGGGTGCGTGTATCCCGTGGAAAAAAAATTACCCCCGAAAAAAAGCGGAAGATACGTGGCGAAAAAATTTTCATAATATTCATATGTCAGCGACGCCGGATTGAAGTACGATATCCCCGAATTGCCAAGAGCGACTGTTCTTGCGAAGGCGCCTGTAGAGTCGAGCGATTCGACCGCAAAACCGGAGCCGCCTTTTTGCAAAAACCATCCGTAAAGACATGTGGCAGTAAATAGCAAATAGCAAATAGCGAATAGCAAATAGCAAATGTTGTGAAACATTTTTCGAACATTTGTTCGAATTTCTCGTCGGAAGAAGATAGCAGATAGCGAATAGTGGATGGTGACTGGTGACTGGAGGAAACGAGCCACGAGCCACGAGCCACTGCTGTTCTGCTGCTCTAACACTGAACTCATAAACTCTCCATATCTTCAGCCGATAAACCTCGCAAAGTGCGGGGCAAATCGGCAACTACACTGACCACTATCCTCTCCCTGCTATTTCCCGTATTTTTTCGACAAGCGTCGACAGGGGAAATGGTTTTTCAAGATAAGCCGTCACATTAAAATCACTTCTAGCTTGAAGAAGTTCTTTCAGTTTTGCATGTGCCGTAATAACGATTACAGGAATCTGGGCCGTGTCGGGGTTTTCTTTCAATTTGATATTTACGCTCTGACCGTCCAACTTGGGCAGCATCAGGTCTAAAACAATTATGTCGGGCTTTGACAAATTTATTTTTTCAAGCGCTTCCTCGCCGTCGAAAGCCATATCGGTCGAGTAACCATTTTTAACAAGCGCCATTGAAATTATTTCGGCTATGTCCTGCTCGTCTTCCACTACCAAAATTTTTTTCATAATACCTCCAATGATATTAGTGCACAAGGGTATAAGGTGTAAGTGCACAAGGCATAAGAACACAACGGCAAAAGTCAGAGGATAAAGGTCAGAGAACAGATGACAGGGGACAGATGTCAGAGAATAGAAAAAACTTACCTCTCTCCACTATTCGCTATTTGCTTTTATCTCTAAACTCTCAACTTTCGCTATTTGCAACCTGCTATCTTCTTCCGACGAGAAATTCGAACAAATGTTCGAAAAATGTTTCATCCCGCCAAGGCGGGACTATTTGCTATTCGCTGTTCCCTATCATCCACCTACTACATACTACATACTACCTGCTATCTTTTAACAACTCCTATTTTCCGATGAAGTTTTTCATTTTTGGTTTTGATTTCGAGAATATACATTCCGTTGGCGACAACCATTCCAGGATTATTTCGTCCGTCCCAGTAGAATGCGTTCTGATATCCTGACGGCTGACTTTTCGCTCCCGCATCGCCTGATTTCATTTCTCTGTCGAGTATCAAATCCCCCGTCAAATTGTAAATCCTGAGCGTCACATCGCTTTCTTCGGTGAGCGTGTATACGACCCGCGTTTTTTCTCTGAGAGGGTCAAAAGGATTTGGATAACTGAAAAGTCCCATCAAATTGTTTTTGGGAGAAAGCGCGGCGAGAGCGAAAATATACCCCGTCCTATTTATTGTCGATTTGGATTTTCCGTTTACGTTTAATGGCAAATCTTTTGCAAGAACCCATTGGCTTGTATGTTCATCAAGCAAGGCGACTCTCAAATTCCCGTATTCAATAAATCTCTGCGTTTTTTGTGACGGCCGGTAATTCAAGTTCAGATAAACATTCGCTTCAAAATCCTCTCCGGGTTTGAGTTCGTTTAAATTTATGTCGCAGACGGACAGACGATGAACATCTCCGGCATCGAGCCCGGCGATGAACGGGTCGGCGGACAATTTTTTGTTCGCAGAAATTATCGAGCCGCCATAATCCGATTTTTTGATTTTTTCTATTCTCAAAAAACCGTCGGGGGGCATTCCGTCGACGACTTCGCATATTATGAAATTGTCTTCGGTCGATGTTTTGAATCTGTTGAGAATATACACCTTGAAAATCTCGTTAGACGCGCGCACATATCCGAACGGGTCAATCGCGACAACTCTCCACCAATAAGTCGCATCGGGTATGAGTTGTAACGGAGATAGCCCGTAATAATTTTCGTAAATGTTTTCCACCGCAGTCTCGGGGACAAAATTCTGATTTGTAGAATAAATGAGTTTGTATCTGATTTTGTCTTCCGGATTGGGGTCGCCATTTTTTTCCCAGACAAAAGAGAAATCAAGCGCAGAGCGGTATGTTTTATCAAACGGATATAAAAGCGAAAAAGTCCTCGGCGGAAAATTGTCGTTTTTTATAGCGAAGAGCCCGCTGACCGCCTGCGTTGAAAGCGACGGCGTGCCATCGTCGGAGACGATTATTTTGAGCAGATAATTCGGAGAATTGGGGAACTCCCGGGTATTTAATGAAAAAAATGTTGTCTGTGTCCCGAAATGCCAACCGAAACTTTGTCCCGCATCAGATGAAATATAAAGAGCGCTCTGATGACTATCCGCCAGATTTAAATCCGATATGCTCCAATAAATTGTAACGTGACCTCTTAACTCCGAGCCGGGGCCTGGCTCTATAATTTGAACCGAAGGCGATTCGTTGGGATTCCCGATGGAAAAAATACCCGATATGGAAGACGAGGAAAGCGCGTGAGGTTCATCTGTGGCGGTGATTTTAACAACATAATTTGCGCCGTTTCTGAATTGTCTTGTGTTTAATGCATAAAAAGTGACTGTCTGGCCAAGTCCGCCGGGTGTCAAGTTGAAACCAAAATTCGCTCCGCCGTTCGATGAAACAAAGACAAAATGTTTGTAAGTATCTCCGTCGGGCTCCGAAGAAGACCATCTTATTTCAACGCTTCGGCCCAAAACCTCTCCACCCAAAAGGCTCATGAGTGTGACCGAAGGCGGGGCGTTTGTCCTTGCCGATGGACTCGTCGGATGAAGCGGACCCGTATTTCCCGCGTTGTCCCTTATTCTTGCGTTGAAATAATAAGTCGTCGCATCGAGCAGTCCGTCGATATTGACAATAAATTCAGAACCCGCCGGAAGATGGCTTATGGGGCTCTGTTTTTCGCCGTCAGCAGATGTCCAGTCCAACTCGTTGATGAGAGGCGCTGACGAAAACCTGACGATGCACAAAGCGTCCCGAAGTTCTCCGGAATTTCCGTTGTCACCCGGAACATTCATAGAAAGCACTATCTGGCCGTTTACACTCCCTCTTTTTGCGACAAGGTTTGAAACCGCGGCCGGCGGCGTAGTGTCCACATTCAATTCAAATCCGCCCGACCATAGGCCGTCGTGTTCGGGATCTGCGGCCCGGACTCTCCAATACCATAATCCCTCATACAAATTTACGCCCGGGGTAGAGATTAAAACCGATATTCCCGCACTTGAAAAGTATACCGGCAAAAAATCAGGGGAAGTCGAGAGTTGAAGGTTATATGTCAAAGATGTGTCGCCGTCGGGGTCGTCGGCTGCGTTCCAGGAAAAACCCGGTGAGATTACATTTGTCCTTGTTCTATTCGGCGGAGAAACAAGCAAAGGCGGATGTGGCGGACGGTTATATCTGACAAAGAGCGAATCTACGATTGGTGATTGTGGCTCGATGTCCGACGAAAGAACGCCTCTTATTCTGAGATGTGGTTTGTTTTGCCACTCGAACCAATCGATATTGATGGGGATTCCGCCATAGACGAAAAACTGATTCGGGTCGCCATTCGGACCCGCAAAGACGCTCCAATTTGTTCCGTCGGACGACGCTGAAATTTGAAATTTTCTCTCCGTCTCAGGAGAAATGGTGTCGGGCTTAAGAGCGAGTGTCCGCCAATAGAGCCCCGTCGGAGCGTGAACGCTTATGGGATTGCTGACGAAACTCCCGCTTGATGTGACGAGATATCTCCATCCGCCGCCGGCGGAAACATCCATCCCCTCCCCTCCGAATAAAAAAACATAACCGGGCCATGACATACTGTGGCCATATCTTGCGGCGGGCGGCTGGTTGAAGGGAGAAGCGGTTGTCCATACATTGTCTTTAAAATCATAAATCCATAAGTCGTTTGAGATATTTGGCGTAGTGGCTCTTTCACCACCAAGAAGCACGGGCTTTCTTATTTTTTCGTTGTAGACAAAACCAAAATATCGCCTTGCGACTGGTCTTGTAACCCCTTGCGAAATCTGCGTCCATTCGGCCGTGGCAGGGTTAAAATGCCACAGGTCGCCGAGATGCGACGAACCGGAGTGTCCGCCGAAAAGCAGCACTCTGTCTTGCAAAGCAAGATAAACGATTTCAGCAGCGGCCCTTGCAATCGGAGTGGAGATTTGGACGACTTGCGACCAACTTGAAGCGGATATATCATATACCCATAGGTTGTTGAAAAAGTTGGGGCCGTCCGTCCCGCCGAAAAGATATACTCTGTTTCTTCTTGTGTCCACCGTCAAAGAATAATGCGCTCTCGAAGACGGTTGCACGGTAAAATTCAGATTTGTCCAAACATTTGAGTTTGAGTCGTAGAGCCATGTGTCGTTGTAATAATTTAAATCGCCGAGCCCGCCGAAAATCAAAAAATTTCCGGAGCCAATCGCAACCGACTTGTGGCCGTATCTTCCCGGCGGGGGCGACGGAGTCGATTTTTGCGTCCACTGATTATTGGACGGTTCAAATATCCAGAAATCGTTAAGTCCGCTGGGGTTTTCAGTATTTCTTCCGCCGTGAAGTAAAACCCTGTGGGTAGTTGTGTCCGCCGACATAGAAAACCAATGTCTATGGGTGGGGGCGCCAATAGACAACTCAAACCATCTGTTTTCCAGCGATAAAAAGGCGGATGTTCCGGTTCCGACCGAAACGATGTCATCAAGAGTGAAAAATGAAAAATCAGTGTCTGTGGTGAAAGTTTTTGTAGAATCCCCAAAAAGGTCGGCGACACAAAAAATAGTTATTGTTGCAATGTGAAAAAATTTCATACATATTCACGTTGTCCGCCAAAAATTGAAACCACTAATTAACACGAAGGACAATTAAAATGTAAAATTAAAAATCTGTCCCGATGAACATCGGGATTTTCAAGATTGACACAATATCCTGTAATCGCCAATTTTATATTGGCGCAGATTTTCGCAGATTAAATTACAGATAACCACGAATTATATGAATCACACGAAAAAAGTCATTCTCAAATTTACCCCTCTCCTCAATCCTCTCCCTCAAGGGGAGAGGGAGGATGAAGGTGATTGTCCCACGAATTATATGGATATACACCAATTTTTCTCTGCGTTCATCGGCATTTATCGGCGCCCATCTGTTCATTCCAAAAATTTTGCCAAAATCGCCGTGCGCAGATATGACAAATCAAATGGCTTAAAAATGCAATCATACGCTCCCATGCGAAACGCCTTTACTACTTTTTCCGCATCCCTGTATGCCGTTATCATTATGACATTGATTGAGGGCTTCAACTCCTTCATTCTTTTGAGCGTTTCAAGTCCGT
>JBGFRZ010000031.1:0-13400 GCA_041694835.1 Ignavibacteria bacterium | reverse complement strand
GATGTCTTTTGTTCATCGTCGGCGTTGCTCGTCGCTTACATACCGCAGAGGGTATGCTTCGCTCCTCGCGCCTTGACGCTGAAACAAAATACGAACAGCAAATGTAAAGGTATTTGCGGGACAGGACACTAGACAATAAACGAATAAGTATGGAAATCGAGCGTCTGAAATTTATACAAACTAAAAAAAATTAAAATGCTCAAACTATACAATACCTTAAGCTGCGCCAAGGAAATTTTTAAGCCCGTCAAAGAAAATAAAGTCAATATGTATGTCTGCGGGATAACCCCGTATGACAGAGTTCATCTTGGCCATGCGCGTTGTTACGTGGTTTTCGATGTCATAAGAAGATATTTAATTCATTGCGGATATAAAGTCAAATACATTCAAAATTTTACAGACATCGACGATAAAATCATAAATAAGAGTTTAGAGTTGAGAGTTGAGAGTTTAGAGTTAGCCAATAGATATATTGACGATTATTTTGTTCAGATGAGAAAATTAAATGTTTTGGATGCCAACTCATATCCGAGAGTGACCCAAAAAATACCGCAGATTGTCGGGTTGATAAAAAAAATAATCGCAAACGGATATGCTTATGAAATCGACGGCGATGTGTATTTTTCAGTCAGAAAATCCGCCGATTACGGGAAACTCTCCAAACGAAACATCGAAGAGTTGAAAGCGGGTGCAAGAGTAGAAGTCGGCGAACAGAAAAAAGACCCGCTGGATTTCGCTCTTTGGAAAAAATCAAAAGAAGGCGAGCCCTCATGGGATAGTCCGTGGGGTAAAGGACGTCCGGGATGGCATATAGAGTGTTCGGTTATGTCTCTTGACGAATTTGGATTTGACACTTTTGATATCCACGGCGGCGGGCAAGACCTTATTTTCCCCCACCACGAAAATGAGATTGCCCAGTCGGAAGCGGCGTTAGGGCGGGAATTCGTGAAGTATTGGCTTCATAACGGATTTGTAACAATCAACAATGAAAAAATGTCAAAATCACTCGGCAATTTTTTTGCACTTGAAGACATATTTAAAAAATATGAACCAATGGTTGTCCGATATTTTCTCATAAGCCAACACTATCGCTCTCCGATAGATTTTTCGGACCACAAACTTGAGCAGTCGAAACATGCTATTGAAAGAATTAAAAACGCAATTTTTGATGCGCACATATTGGTTCAGCAAGTTTCCGAAGTTAGCAATACAATAGTCGGCGGCACGGAAGAATTGATAAAAAGCATAAAAGATAAATTTAACAAAGCGATGTCCGACGATTTCAATACGGCGGAAGCGTTGGCGGCAATACATTCAGCGAGTAATCATCTTCTTATTTTGAACAGAGATAAGCCGCAAGGACTAAATAAAAAAACACTGCTGTTTGTCATTGAAACACTCACGGAATTATTCAACATACTCGGAATAGACCTTTCAACCTCTGAGACAATACCTCCCGATGTAATTAAACTTGCCGATGAGCGACAAATCGCTAGAAAGTCAAAAGACTGGAGACGCTCCGACGAAATAAGAGAAAAGATAAAAACTCTGGGTTTTGAAATAGAAGACACAAAATTCGGCCCGAGGATAAAAAAAATATAATTACATCGTCGGAGAATTCGAACATTTGTTCGAATTTATCGTGTGACAAGTTAAAAATATGGAATATCAGATAATATATGGTAGACACCCTGTCTATGAAGCGCTAAAAGCCGGGAAAAGAAAAATAAAAAAAATCCTCGTTGCAAAAAACTCCGAAGGTAAAATAGTCGCTCAAATTATCGCACTGGCGAAAGACAAAGGAATAATCATTGAATTTGTTGAAGGAAAAAACCTAATCGGTTATTCCAAAAACAACCAGGGGATTGTCGCATATATATCGCCCAAAGAATATTTGTCTCTTGACGATTTAATATCCTCGCTCAAAAACAAAGAAAGCGCCACGATTTGCATACTCGACGAAATCGAAGACCCTCAGAATCTCGGCTCAATAATCCGTTCGGCGGTTTGCTTTGGAGTGGACGGAATAATAGTTCAGGAAAAAACATCTGCGGGAATTTCTTCAGGCACCGTCAAAGCTTCGGCGGGCGCTGTAGAATACGCCAACATAGTTAAAGTCGTCAACATTTCACAGGTGATTGAGAAACTAAAAGAAAATGGTTTCTGGATTTACGGAGCCGATATGTCGGGGAAGTTGATAAGCAAGATTGAACTTAAGGGAAGGGTCGCCGTCGTTATAGGAAGCGAGGGGAAGGGGCTGAGACATCTAACAAAGGAAAAATGTGATTTTCTCATCTCAATACCAATAACAGAAAAAATCTCATCGCTAAACGCCGCTATGTCGGCATCCATAATTTGCTACGAAATTTTCCGCCAAAAAATCAACATCTAAAAAAATAACCGAACATATGTCCGGTTATTTTTTCTGAGTCAAGACAAGTGCATAACTATTGAATTTTGCATAATTGGTTGGCATCTATTTTGTCATTGTGACCACAAGCAGGAGTAAATCCCCCTCAATCCCCCTTTTACAAAGGGGGAAGCGAAGCAGAGAGATTTATGAAAGCACTGCTAAAATAGGGTTCACTGACGCTTCGCTAAAATACATTCACCATTGTATTCTTTTATATTCATTATTATTCTAACATCTAACATATTTCTAATTTTTTGTCAGGGGGTTTTACAAAAGATATGTTCTATCAAGAGGGATTGATTGTGTGCCCTATGAAAACGAGGAGCAAATCATTTCATTATGGATGGGTAAAGAGAAACTGTAGGCGGGGATTAAACCCCGCCCACAGGTGTATGTTACAGATTAGAACTGCCCGCAAAGAGAGAATACTATTTTGCGACAGTTACAGTTCTTGACACAATGGTCATCATACCGGTCACCAGGTTTAAAAGAAAATCCTCAACGGATTCCTCGGTTTTAATTTCATAATCCTCCGCGCCGCCGGACATATCTTTTGTATCAACTTCTCCAAGTGGCACTAACCCATAAAGAGCATACCATTGTCTTTCACTTTTCGTGACGCCGGTTTGAGAACCATCACCAACTATATGCCTGTGCGTAGCACATCCGGTCAAAAACAAACTAAAAAGACAAACCAGCAAAACTATTTTTGACATAAAATCACCTCCTTGGCGTTTTCAAACGCCGATTATCCTCACTCATGTCCGATGTGGGCAGTAGTGAGTTATTTAAATAACCGAACATATGTTCGGTTATTTTTTTTCCGAATCAAAATCAACCCGTTTTTAATTATTTCCGAACATTTGTTCGCTGCGAACACTTGTTCGCGGTTATTTTGTTACTATTGCAAAACAGCATTCCCACACTCCAATCTGTCAATGCGGGATGAACTAAAACACCGCAAAGCTTGTCCCCGAGTGTCTTTGGTGGAGAGCGGTGCAACTACAACCGTTTCGATCACAATAAAGTCTTTCAGCGGCTTCATTATACAATACAACTTTTAAGTGTGGATTGTCAAGTGTTCTATACATCTTTTAGTGTGTGGTATTTAATGACAGTGAATCGGAGATGTTTATGAAAGAAAACGATATTATCAATCGCGGCGGCCAAAAGATACGAAAATTAAGACAGCCGCTACAATTTTCCTTTTTTTGGGATTACAACAAGAAAAAGCATCGCCGCTATGAAAATAAGAAACAGCGAGAGTTGTCCTGTGGGGCGGTTGTCGGGGTAAAGTATTATGTAAAAATAAGCATACTTCAATGCATAATAAATTACCGCGGCAAAAATAACATACCAAAAATATCTGCCATATTTTTTCAGCTTGTCATACCCAAGACCAATTACTAAAATCCAAAATGACCATGAGAGAAATTTTAGCGGGTTCATATCTCTGAAATAATAATAAAGTCCCACGAACGGCTCAAAGATAGTCCTTAATTTGGAGTGTTCGCCGAACTTTCTCAATACGATAACTCTCGTCGGTTGTTTTATTTTACCTCTTTCATCAAAGAGCAAATCTTCCGCAGTCATATTTTCCAATCCCGATTTTTCATAAACATTCCAGACGTCTCCGCTACTCGTCCAACCGTGCCAATCCGGCGAGGCGGTCATAATCAGGTTGTTTTTTTTGCAAAATTCCGTGAGTTTTTTTCTTTCTTCGTCGCTAAAATTTCTATAACCTGTATTGTATATCTCGAATCCGTCGATACCCCAGTTTTTCAAATCCGACCAAGATGGCCTTCCCCACTTCCACCAGTGAGGAATTATCACTGACATCTTTCGCCTATGAGCCAATGCCACGATTTCCTTTATCGTTTTATCATGAAATTCTTCGGCCGAAAACTTCTCTTCCCCGAGTATCAAAACGGAAATTCCGTCTTTTGTTTGTTGTTGGATACCCGGAAATACTTTGTGGTCCATGTGCCGAGCCGCAACTTTCAGCAATTTTTCATAAGAATCGGTATTCTGGTGTTCCGTTATGAAAAAAGCGCCAAAGCCATGTCTTTTATGGTATTTCAGACTCATCCTCGGAGAGGCTATAGCGTCATGAGAGTAATATGTGTGAGAATGAAAATCGACCGCTAAAAAATCTGTCTTAGATGTGATTTTATGGGCAGGATTTGGGAATATAACTACAAAGAACACCCAAAGCAAAAAAAATGTTAAAAATTTAAGGTTAACGATTATGAATTTTTTAATCTCCAGACGGGAAAGTTTTCCAACATTAAACAAAATTACAAAAAACCAAAGCCAAAGAATCCATGAAAGAAGCTGTCCGCGGTAATCAGCAAATGAAGAAAAATAATCGGACAGCCCAAAAACCGGTTCAAATATGTGTCTCAACATTCCGTATTTTATAGAATAATCGGTTACAACTGAGCCGCTGACTATATCCGTCAAGTGTGGGATACTTAAAGGAAAGAGCAGAAAAAATAGCAGAAAAAGTATAGCGGCAAATGTGTATTTTTTTTTCATAATAAGCGCAATGAAAAAGTCATTAACCCACAGCACCGTCGATAGTCGATGGTCGACAGAATCCACATACTCTTGCTCTGTGACACGGATAATTGAGCATATGTAGTTGCCGATTACCGCCCCACCCCCCGCACTTTGCGGGATAGTTGATGGCTGAGCATTATATTCAAAACCGCCCATAAATGGGCGACTATTTCTGTCACAGAGCACTATGGTCTATGGACCGTGGACTATTGACAATGATATGTGTTGAGATTGTTTAATGTCCTTAAGATACAATCAATGTACCGTTTTCCCCGGCAAGCGACTCAGATAGAGTCTCAGGCATCGTTATGAGAGATTCCTTGCCGCCGGAAATTATAAATTGAATGCACGCCTGAATTTTTGGGAGCATAGAGCCGGGTTTAAAATGTCCTTCTTCAATATATTTTTTCGCTTCCGCGACAGTCATTTTATCGATTGCTTTCTGGTCGGGTTTGCCGAAATTTATATACACCTTTGGAACGGCGGTTGAAATCACAAGTAAATCCGCTTCTATTTCTTTTGAAAGCGCTGCGCTGGCCAGGTCCTTGTCGATAACCGCCGCGACGCCGGAAAGATTTCCGCTTTCATCCGACACGACCGGAATTCCGCCGCCTCCCGCGGCGATTACGACGACATCTTCATTGACAAGATTTTTTATTTCCTTGCTCTCTATTACTCTTACGGGTTCAGGCGAAGGAACAACCCTTCTCCATCCGCGCCCGGCGTCTTCTACCATCGTCCATTTTTCTTTATTCATTCTATCTTTTGCTTCCGGATGGGTATAAAACTGTCCGATTGGCTTTGTCGGATTTTTAAAAGCCGGGTCATTTTTGTCGACAAGCGTTTGAGTGATAACCGTAACTACATTTTTTTTGATTTTCTTTTTCCATAGTTCATTTTGAATCGCTTGTTGCAGTTGATAACCGATGGCACCTTGGGTATCTGCGACTATCGAATCAAGGGGGACTTCGTGAAGTATTCCCCGGGAATGTTCGGAGCGAAGCAAAATAAATCCGACCTGCGGCCCGTTGCCGTGGGTTATGACAACTTTGTTGCCCGCTTCAATCAAAGCCGCCAGATGACGCGCCGTTTCGCGTATGCAATCATACTGGTCTTTCACGCTCATGTGTTTTTCGTCTTTAATGAGAGAATTGCCACCGATTGCAACTACTATCGTTTTGGACATGGTTTTATCTCCGCTTAAAAAACTAAAACACTAATACACCGCTCGACAAATTTCATAACATCCCAATAGCAATTAATTGTCGGATACTGATACGTCAATAAGACACCCTTTGTTGGGATTTTTTTAGAAGTTCTTCGACGACGGCATCAGGATTTTTAAATCTGCAAAACATTATCATCGCCGCTATAACAAAGGGCTTGAAGCCGGCCTCTTTATAAGTTCCAATTCTGTATTTCTCAAAAACATCCGCCGAGACCTCGCCTTCTTTGCACGAGACGTCGCTGATATCGGCCGGCAGACAGTGCAGATAAACCGCTTCGCCCTTTTTTGTGAGTTTGACCATCTTTTCGTCGCAAGTCCAGTCCTTGTGAGTGGCGTTTTCGGAAAGGCATTGCTTTTCAAGTTCTTTCAGAGCCGATGCGTCATTTTGCTCTACGATTTTTGTTCTTTTTTCCATAACCTTATACGAAGCCCACGATTTGGGATACATAATATCGGCATCCTTGAACGCTTCTTGCATTGAATTTGAAACGCCGAACTTGCCGCCGGATTTTTGCGCGTGTTTTTTAGAAACATCTATCGTCTCAGGGAGCAAATCGTAGCCCTGCGGATAAGCGAGAGCAACATCCATTCCGAATCTCGTCATAAGGGTGATTATTCCCTGGGGAACTGAAAGCGGTTTGCCGTAACTGGGAGAATATGCCCATGTCATTGCGATTCTTTTTCCCTTAAGATTTTCAAAACCGCCGAAGTAATTTTTCAGGAAAAGAAGGTCCGCCATCACCTGGGTAGGATGGTCGAGATCGCACTGAAGATTGACGACGGCAGGACGTTGATTCAAAACTCCGTTTTTAAAACCGTCGTCGACTGCATCCGAAACTTCTTTCATGTATGTATGCCCTTTGCCGATATACATATCGTCCCTTATCCCGATAACTTCGGTCAGAAATGAAATCATATTGGCCGTCTCTCGCACTGTCTCGCCGTGTGCAATCTGTGATTTTCCCTCTTCTAAATCCTGCGAGGTAAGACCCAGAAGATTTGCGGCGGAAGCGAATGAAAATCTTGTTCTCGTGGATTGGTCGCGAAAGTTTGAAACTGCAATGCCTGATTGAAAAACTTTGAGGGAGATATTCTGGCTGTAGAGTTCTTTCAGTATCTCAGCCAGAACAAGCACTGCTCTTATTTCGTCGTCAGTTCTCTGCCATGTCAGTAGAAAATTATTGTTGTAAAATTTTGTCTTCAGTTCTGACAATTCAGTCAACGCCTTTTTTAGAGCAAGTTTTTGAGACATTTCAAACCTCCTTTTATCAAGCCAATGTATTTCTCAATTGTTTAGTAATGATTACTTGTTAGTAATGATTACCATTTAGTAATAACTACTGGATAAAATTTGCGTCTATTTTATGAGAAACTGAGGTAAGGCGGCATAGCACACCGCGGCTTTCAGCAAATGTTCTACGGGCATTTGTTCGTTCACCTGATGAGCATAAATCTCATGGCCTGGACCAAAACCAATTGTCGGTATTTTAAGCCGACCCATAGTTGCAACGCCATTCGTTGAAAATGTCCATTTGTCAACGACGGGCTTTTCTCCGAGGGCGATTGTCGCGGCTTTCACCATCGCTTGGGTCAGTTTGTGATTTTCAGGTATAACCCAAGTCGGATAATATTTTTCCTGACCGACCTCAAGCCCCGTCCATGATTTTTCTTTATATTTGAGCACTTCCACATCTCCTTTGAATTTTTTGACCGACGGCAGTTTTTTGATTTGACTTACGGCCAAATCCATCGTTTCGCCGTCAGTAAGCCTCCTGTCAAGATAAATCGTGCATTCGTCGGGGACCGCATTCAGCGACGGCGTCTGGCACTCTATTTTTGTGACGGCGACAGTTCCCTTGCCGAGAAACTTGTCGTTTTTTAATCTTTTGTTGAGGTCGGTTATTTCCCGAACCACATACGACATTTTCCAGACGGCGTTGTCGCCTCTCTCGGGAGCGGATGCGTGGCAGGAGCGTCCCTTGACGACGACTTTCATCTCCATTCTTCCGCGATGTCCCCTATAGACGCGAAGATTCGTCGGCTCGGTTATGACGACATAATCGGGTTTCATTTTTTCTTTCTGAATAATGTGAAGCAATGGCAATCCGTCGCAGTCCTCTTCCTGACAAGAGCCCACTATCCAAAGCGTGTAGTCGCCGTCAAGTTTCAAATTTTTAATCAGTTTGGTGGCATACACCATCGGCACCATCGAGAGTTTCTGGTCGGTTGCGCCGCGGCCATAGATAATCCCTTTTTCGTATTTACCTTTGAAAGGGTCCCACTTCCACGCTTTTGGGTCGCCGACGCCGACGGTGTCGATATGGGCGTCAATCATTATTTTCGTTTTGCCTCTGCCGACGACTCCGACGACATTGCCCATCTTGTCGTGAAATGCCCTCTCAAAACCGACTTTTTTCATCTCTTGAATTATTCTTTTGACAAGTTTTCCTTCCTGCATTGGAAAACTTGGAATAGAGATGAGAGCCCGTGCAAATTTAACCATGTCGGTTTCATACTTTTTTGCCGCGGCGGCGAACCGTTCCGGCGAAATCGAAAACATTAATCCTCCCTTGTTTTGTCATGAGTCCATCGAAAAACCCTGCCATAGTGTAAAGTTATAGGCAACAAAGTGACAAAGTAATAATAGTGACAGAGTGTCAGTTGTCAGTGTCATCAGTGTCAGTGGACAGTGTCAGCGCGTCATTACTGACACCGACACTAATCACCGACACTTTTTCAATAATCTTTATATCAATTCAGCCAAATTTTTACCCACAATCGAAATCACGTCGACATCATCCTGACTCATCGGAGCGGCGGACATCAATCTATTGATGTTTATCACTCCGACGACTTGAGCGCCCTTTTTCATCGGAACAGACGCACCCGATTTTATTTCATGGAATTTCTTAAGGGCTCCAAAGCGAGAATCTTTGGAAATATCCCCGACTATTATGATGGGCTCTCCCGTTTGGGCGCATCTGCCGGCAACCCTTTCTCCGATTTTAAGCGTGATACCGATTTTGCCCGCTGAATCGACGGACGGATCCGATGACTTGTAGGCGGACATAAAAAGATTTTCGCCCACAACGGTCATAATCGAACCCCCGTCTGAACCTGAAAGTTCGCATGCAAGATTTAGAGCCAACTTTAAAAGCGATTGCTTTTCCAACGAAAGTTTGTCGTCCACGGCGACTTTAACCATAAAACCTCCCTATATTAGTGCACAAGAGCACAAGTCAGAGGACAGAGAATAGAGGACAGAGGACAGAAAACGGGAAGCGGGAAGCGGAAAGAGTTAAAAGCCGTTCACCCTTCACGCTTTACGCTTTACGCTTTACGCTTTGCGGCATTTTTATCTCTCACCTCTCTCCTCTATGCACTATTCGCTATCTGCTATCCGTTATCTGCTTTATACCAACCCTGTTTTTTTATTAAACTCCTCTATAAGTTCATCCCACTTGGTGGCTTGAGAGAAAATTTTTTGCCAAAACTCCGGATTCCATAATTCATTAAGTTCTTCGGATGTTTTTCCCTGCTGTTCGACCCAGGTAAAATATTTCAGATTATGAATCGCTTTTCTATCGTAGTATGAAAGTTCTTTCATATAATCAATACCCACGCCCTTTAGATATCTTTCAGAATCAGCCACGGCATCGGTCTCGACGTATTCACCTCTGGCTTCGGTCAATTCTTCAAGACGAGATTTGTACATGTCGGCGGAATCGGTGAATACCGTAAATACGACATCGTTTTCTCCGAGTTCGTAGTACTTTGCGAGCTTTATCGACGCGAGCATGTTGCAGATTCCGGAAATACCAAGAAGATTCAATCTGCATATAACATCCTCCGACACACCGTTTTTTTTCAACAACTTTACCCCGTCGGGTTCGTTGAAAAGACGGAGGAGCCTCATCGTGTTTTCGTCATCTACAGCGATTACCATATCGGTGTTTCTGACATTGTGTATCCAAGGAACATGCTTATCGCCGATACCCTCTATCCTGTGAGCGCCCCACCCATTTAGCCAAAGCGTGGGACACTGAAGGGCCTCCACCGCCGCTACTTTTATATGAGGAAATTTCGTTCTAAGATAATCACCGGCGGCGATAGTCCCCGCTGAACCTGTGGCGGAAACATACGCCGACAGACGTAGTCGAGAGTTGAGAGTTGAAAGTTGAAAGAAGGCTTCTTCCATAGCGGAAGCGGTAACCTCATAATGCCAGACGGAGTTGCCGAATTCATCAAACTGATTAAATATAACGCAGTCCTTTCTGTTTTTTCTGATATCCCAGCACTTGTCGTAAATCTCTTTGACATTGCTCTCGCTTCCGGGCGTCGCTATTACTTCTGCTCCGATTTCTCTGAGCCAATCAAATCTTTCTTTGCTCATTTCTTCGGGGAGGATAGCCACTGCAGTAGCGCCCAAAAGGGCGCAGTCAAACGCTCCGCCACGACAGTAATTGCCCGTCGACGGCCAGACGGCTTTCTGCGTCGTCGGGTCGAACTGGCCGCTAACAAGACGCGGGGCGAGACAACCAAAAGCGGCGCCGACTTTATGAGCTCCCGTCGGAAAGTATTTCCCCACCAGACCAATGATTCTTGCTTTAATGCCGGTTATTCCCCTCGGTATTTCCAAAAAATTCACATCGCCGTAAAGTCCGGTTTTTATGTCGTTTTTCCAAGTTATTCTGAAAAGATTGACCGGGTTTATATCCCAAAGCCCAACTCCTTTGAGTTGGTCCTTTATCTTCTGGGGAATTTTTGAAGGATCCTTCATCTGCGCAAAAGTTGGAATTACTATGTTTTTTTCCTTGCATCTTTGAATCGTTTTTTTCACAATTTGCTCGTTTGCCTTCATTTTACCCTCTCCTCTTTCGTCGTTCATATTTGAGCGTAATCGTCGTCATATCGGTCACCGAAGATGTGCCGAAGTACTGAATCGGGCCGGGATAAATATAACTTTCTGTTATTGCCCATTTGTCGCGGTTTTTAAGCAATTGCTTGAACGGTCCGTCGTCCAATTTAACAATCGCTTTTTTGATAACCGGTTTTTCTTTTCCTTTTCTTCTCTCTATGTTCATAAGCATTGTAAGAGGAACTCCGCCCGCTTTCCACAAAGATGCTTTTTTTACCAACTTTTTCACAGACGACATATACCCGCTAAGCTCGTTAAGTACAAGAACCGCCGAGTTATATCCGAGTGCATAGGTGTAATTTGCATCAAAATTTGAAGGTGCCCCGCAACGGCCTTCATATCCGAAGAAATGCGTAATCGTGGAAAATTTTCCGCTATAAGCACCGCTTTTTTTAAGTTCTGATAATTTTACTTTTAACATGTCAATAAGAAGTTTTTCTGTCTCAATTTGAGAAACCTGAACATTGCCGTGTGGGTCCCTGTCAATAAGGAGTTGTGAAGAAATTAAGCCGGGAAGCGATTTCATAAGAGCTGCAAGATTTTCGGGAAGTTTTGTAAATATAAAATTTTCTTTTTCTTTGACTGAAAACATAGAACTAATCGCCGACTCGTTTTGTGCAAGAATGTCGTTTAATGCCGATATAAGTTCTTTCATCTCGGGGATAAACTCAATCAATCCCTCGGGAACGAGTATTACTCCGAAGTTTTTTTTCATTTGAGCGCGTTTCACTATCACATTAGCGATATCATCTATGATTTGAGAAAGCGTCATATTTCTATCCAACGCTTCTTCACCTATAAGGGCGATATTGGGACGAGTTTTTAGGGCGACTTCCAATGTTATGTGCGAGGCGCTTCTGCCCATAAGCCGCACAAAATGCCAGTATTTTCTCGCCGAGTACGCGTCGCGGCAGATATTTCCGACGAGTTCCGAGTATATCTTTGTCGTCGTGTCGAATCCGAAAGATGTCTCAATCTGTTCGTTTTTTAAGTCGCCATCAATCGTCTTGGGAACGCCGATTATACCGCTTTTTAATTTTTCTTTTTTTAAGTACTCGGCAAGAAGCGCCGCGTTGGTGTTTGAGTCGTCTCCGCCTACAACGACAAGGGCATTGATTTTATTTTCAGTCAAAACTTTTTTCGTCTGTTCAAACTGTTCAGGTGTCTCTATTTTTGTCCTTCCCGACTGAATGATGTCAAATCCGCCGGTATTTCTGTAATTAACCAAAAGAGGCGATGTGATTTCCTTCCATTTATTTTCAAGTATTCCGGAAGGTCCGCCGAGAAATCCTATAAGTTTATTTTTGGGATTGGCTTTTTTTAGTCCGTCGAAAAGCCCGGCTATTACATTGTGTCCGCCGGGGGCTTGACCGCCCGAGAGAACCACGCCTGCTTTTATCGTTTTTTTTGAAATGGCCGTGTTTTTGTCTTTGATGAAATTTACGAGCGGCAGACCGTATGTATTTGGGAAAAGTTTGTGAAGTGTTTCTTGATCGGTAGCGCTTTCAGTCGGACTGCCGTATTTTGGCTTTACCGCAACGGGTCCGTTTTTAAACACCGACGGCAAAACCGGCTTAAATTTTCTTCTTTCCACCTCAAGTTCTGATATTTTTTGTTTTGGCATACTAAAATACCTATTCTATTTTTTTACATAATCCTTAACGAATCTTACAAAATACTCAAAATTTTCTTCTGTAAAATACCTCTCTAAAAAATAGGTCCCACCTGTTATTTTGACTTTAACCTCACGAGCATTGGCGATTTTAATCAAATCATCGGGACTTATTTCATACCATGCTTTTTCTATAACAACAACACCTGCACCATAGACAGGCACAACTTCACGATGTCTCTCACTTCCGTCACCACTAAATCCTTTCCTTTCGCCATCAATAAGCATAACCAAAGATTCTCCAGATGGAATAAATAACCAATTTTCACCCCCATATCGAACAATCAAGTGATACACTATAATATCACTCTTAACAAATTTCTGTAGTGCTAAACGAACATGCGATATAGCTGAATGTGACAGAAAACCAGAATTGCCGCCTAATGCAATGAAATCCTTTCTATAAATTACATGGTTATCAAATTTATCTTCAATAATTTCAACTTTCGGAATAGTAGCACAACCTAAAAAGATAGAGAATATTAGAATAATGAGAGTGTTGAAAAAGTCAGTATTTAGCAAAGCCAGCGCCATTTAGCCGGTAGGTTTAGCAATTTATGTTTGAAAAATTGCTGACAGTTCTTTCAATTTCTGAATTTTCTCTCAA